>NZ_JAQYWZ010000719.1:0-420 GCF_036290945.1 Streptomyces sp. BE303 | reverse complement strand
GCGCGGCAGCGAGCTCACCGATCGAATGACCGACCCGCACGTCCGCCCGCACACCCCAGAGCGACAGCAGCGCGTGCAACGCCACCTCGACGGCGAACAACGCCGCCTGCGCGTACCCGGTGCGGTGCATCAGCTCCTCGTCAGCCAGCACCTCCGCCAACGGCCGGACAAGATAGGCATCCACGTGCAACGCCACCTGGTCGAAGGCATCAGCGAAAACCGGGAACGCCTCGTACAACCCCCGGCCCATCGACGCACGCTGCGCACCCTGGCCCGTGACCAGGAACGCCACCCGGCCCGCCCGTGCGGTGCCGATCAGACCGCCCGCACCGGACACCACCGCATCCAGCCCGGTCATCAGCTCGTCGGTGTCACCGGCGAGCACCACCGCCCGGTGAGCGAGCGCGGCACGGCGGATCG
>NZ_JAQYWZ010000718.1:0-659 GCF_036290945.1 Streptomyces sp. BE303 | reverse complement strand
GTTTCGGGTGTGGGGTTGGACGAGACGGGGTGGACGCAGCCGGCGTTGTTCGCGGTGGAGGTGGCGTTGTTCCGTTTGTTCGAGTCGTGGGGTGTTCGGCCTGATTTTGTGGCGGGGCATTCGATCGGTGAGTTGGCGGCGGCTCATGTGGCGGGGGTGTTGTCGCTGGGTGATGCGGCGGTGTTGGTGGGGGCTCGGGCGCGGTTGATGCAGGCGTTGCCGGGTGGTGGGGCGATGGTGGCGTTGGAGGCGTCGGAGGAGGAGGTGCGGGCTGTTCTGGTCGCGGGTGTGGATGTTGCGGCGGTGAATGGTCCGTTGTCGGTGGTGGTGTCGGGTGATGTGGCGGGGGTGGAGGAGGTTCGGGGTCGTTTTGCGGGTCGTCGGTCGCGGCGGTTGCGGGTGAGTCATGCGTTTCATTCGGGGCATCTGGACGGGATGTTGGAGGAGTTCCGGGTGGTGGCGGAGGGGTTGGAGTTCCGTGCGCCGTTGATTCCGGTGGTGTCGAATGTGACGGGGCGGGTTGCTTCGGGTGGGGAGTTGGCGGATCCGGGGTATTGGGTGCGTCAGGTTCGTGAGGCGGTGCGTTTCGCGGATGTGGTGGGGTCGTTGTCGGCGGAGGGTGTGTCGACGTTCGTGGAGTTGGGTCCGGACGGGACTCT
>NZ_JAQYWZ010000717.1:0-185563 GCF_036290945.1 Streptomyces sp. BE303 | reverse complement strand
TGGCACGCTGTTGAGTTCTCAAGGAACGGACACTTCCTTCAGGCGGCTTTCACACCGGCCCTCCGGGCGCTTCGTTCTTTCGTGTTTCCAGCTTACCAGACGTTTTCCGCTCCGTTTTCCGGAGTTTCATTCATCCGATTTGCTTTCCTGCTTGTCCCCGCTCTTTCGCGGCGACTCCGGAACTGTACGGGGATCGGCCCGTCACATGCAAATCGCCCCCGTCCGGCGGTCCGGACGAGGGCGATCGCGGTGCTCAGCGGACCTCGGTGATCTCCGGGCCGCGGGCGAACGGGTCGAGCGAGGTGCCGGTGTAGCGGGTGTCGCCCTCACCGGCGCCCGTGACCGCGCCGCCGCCGTCGGCGACCATCTGCGCGTCCTCGGGCAGCTTCAGCACGATCGGGTCGCGGGGCGCCATCGGGCCCTCGCCGCGGACGACGACGGTCTGCCGGAAGACCTGCTCCAGGATGCCGCCCACCTCGGGCTGCACCGCGGCCTGGCCGGAGATCACGCCGCGCAGGAACCAGCGCGGTCCGTCACAGCCGACGAAGCGCACCAGCTGGACACCCTGCGTGCCGTCCGGCAGCTGGACGGGGACCTGTGCGCGGAGGTGCCAGCCCAGCGGGCCCTCCTCCTCCTCGACCACGCCGCCCTGCGAGGTGATGCCGGTGGCGATCTCCTCGCGGACCTCGCCCCAGATGCCCTCGGACTTGGGGGCCGCGAAGGCCTGGAGCTGGATGGCGCTGTTGCCGAGGACGAGCGTGGCGGCGACGATCGACTCGCCGGCCACCTCGACCCGGAGCTCCATGCCCTCGACACCGGGGACCAGCAGGCCCCCGAGGTCCACCCGGCCCTCTTCGGGACCCTCCAGCTCGGAGTGGTCCCACGGCCCCTCCGGACGCGGGGCCGGCGGCAGCCCGACGCGGTCCGTCGGATCCAGGTCGGTCACGTTCTCGCTCTCGGCGGAACCTTCGACGTCATCGGCCGTCTCGTCGGCGCTGATGGCGTCGTCGGCGAGCTGCTCGACAGCGTCCTCGCTCTTCTGGCGACGACGGAACACGGTCACTGTCCTTCCCGGTCCAAGACCGATGCGAATACCTGCTCGGCTTCCTGCGAGGCCGCGGGCAGCCTAGACCGCGGCGTGGCCGCCGGTCGACCCGAACCCGCCCTCGGCGCGTGCCGACCCCGGCAGCTCGGCCACCTCGTGGAAGCGGGCCTTCTCGACCTGCTGGATGACCAGCTGGGCGATCCGGTCCCCTCGGCGGAAGCTGACCCCCTCGCGCGGGTCCAGATTGACGACGATCACCTTGATCTCTCCACGGTACCCGGCATCGACCGTCCCTGGGGCGTTCACCAGAGCAACACCGCAACGAGCTGCCAGGCCGGACCGGGGGTGGACGAACGCCGCGTAACCGTCGGGCAGCGCAATGGCGACACCGGTGGGAAGCACGGCCCGCTCGCCGGGGGCCAACTCCGCGTCGACGGTGGTCCGCAGGTCGGCTCCCGCGTCGCCGGGCTGCGCGTACGCGGGCAGCGGCAGCTCGGCGTCGATCCGCCGGATCAGGACGTCCAGGGGCGGGCGGGGGGTGCTGGTCAAGGGTTCACCTCAAAGGCTCGGGCGCGCTGCATCAGGTCAGGGTCGTCGAGGACCTTCTCGATGTCCTCCGGACGACCGTGCTTGGTGAAGTGTTCCAGCTTCACCTGGATGAAGAGTGCCTGCGCGCGCACGGCGACCGGTCCGTCCGGTCCGCCGATCCGGCCCTCGGCGGCGCTGTAGACCTTCCGACCGTGGACGCCGGTGACCCAGGCGCGGAGGTGCAGCCGGGTGTCCACCGGTACCGGGGCGAGGAAGTCGGTCTCCAGCCGGCCGGTGACGCCGGGGGCGTGCAGCAGCCAGTTGAGCGAGCCGAGGATCTCGTCCATGGCGGTGGTCAGCAGGCCGCCGTGGGCCAGACCCGGGCCGCCCTGGTGCTCGGAACGGACGGTGAACTCGCCGGTGACGTCCAGGCCCTCGCCGGCCACCGCGTCGATCCGCAGGCCCGTGGGGTGCCGGGGGCCGCAGCCGAAGCAGTGTTCGTAGTGCGAGCCGAGCCGGGTGCCCGGGGCGGGGGCCTCCGGGGCGCGCTCGGGGAGGACGGCCTCCGGCGGCGGCGTGGTCGACGACCGCGGCACGGCCGGCGCCGACGGGACGGAGGGGGAGGTGGGGGCTATCGAACCGGTCACGCCGCCCCACCCTACCGACCGGTAGGCGGGCCGGGACCGGGGGTGCCGTCCAGGGCCGGCCGTTGCGGCGCCCACAATGGGGGCATGTACGACGAACGCCTCACCGCGCCGCGCTCCTGGTGGTTGTTCCCGGTCGCGATCGGCCTCACGCTCGCGCTGACCCTGCTGCGAATCAGCGCGGTGGGCGCGCTGGTCGGACTGGTGGTCGGCATCGCCGCCGGTGCGGCCGCGATCAGCAGTTACGGCTCGGCCCGGATCCGGGTGGTCCAGGGATCCCTGGTGGCCGGCCCGGCCCGGATCCCGGTGGACGCCCTCGGCGCCGCCCACCCGCTCAGCCCGGCCGAGGCCGTGGCCTGGCGCGGGCCGAAGGCCGATCCGCGGGCGTTCATGCTGCTGCGCAGCTACGTTCCGACGGCGCTGCGGGTCGAGGTGACCGATCCGGCCGACCCGACGCCGTACCTCTACCTGTCGACCCGCTCCCCGATGAAGCTGGCCGAGGCCCTGGACGAGGCCCGCCGGGGCGCCCGCGCCTGACCGGGGCCGCACCGGGGGCGGGCCCGCCGAGCGGACCCCGCCGGGACGCGGACAACAGAAAAACGGAGAGGGACGGTTCCGCCTTCGCGGGACCGTCCCTCTGTATCTCCGTATGACCGTATGACTGGTGCGTCCGCCACGGCGACCGCCGGAGCTGCCGTCCGGCCCCGCTGCCCGGGGCCGGAAGGGGCGTTGTACCGGTCTCGCTGAAATCGCGAGGCCCGAGTCATGGCCGCCCTGGTCCTCAGGCGCCGCAGTCCCGGCAGATCGGGTTGCCGTTCTTCTCGCTGTACAGCTGGCTGCGGTGGTGGACCAGGAAGCAGCTCATGCAGGTGAACTCGTCGGCCTGCCGAGGCAGCACCCTGACGGAGAGCTCCTCGTTCGAGAGGTCCGCGCCGGGGAGCTCCATGCCCTCGGCAGCTTCGAACTCGTCGACGTCGACAGAGCTTCCGCCCTTGTCGTTCCGCCGAGCCTTGAGCTCCTCGATGCTGTCCTCGTTGAGCTCGTCGTCGGTCTTGCGTGGGGTGTCGTAGTCGGTAGCCATATTTCGCTCTCCCCCTCCGGGTTGTGCGGTGTGTGCGGTATCTCCAGCGCACGTAACGCATGGGGGGTCGGTCTTGTGCCCGACCCGAGGCGGAGATTTTGCCTTACTTCAAGCCCTGTTACTCAATCGACACTCAGCCGGGGGTCCGTTGGGGTGATCGACTCGGGTGCGAGGGGCCTCACGCTGGGCCATCGCCACGCCGCCGGAACGCCCGCGCGGCGGACACGGAGAGTGATCAAAAGCCCGTGCGGCGCCTGCGAATTCCCTTGCCCACCAGGGGCGCGGGTCAATCCTCCGCGTCGGAGTCGATCATCGATCCGCTCACGGAAAGCGATCGGCGACGCCGCGGGCATGATCACGCTCCGAGGTCGTCCCGCGTCGCGCAGCGACACGGTGTGAGCTTGGTCACGTTCTGAATCTTCCCGGGCAAAACGTGGAAAATCCGCCCAACCGGAGCGGCCCGGTCCGTGACCTTCCGGCCCCCGAGTTCGTGTCCGGCACACTGCCCTCCGGGCGGTCGGGAGGCCGCGCGGAGGGCCGCTCCCGCTCCCGTCGGACCCCCGGCCGCTCCGGCCGGGGGGGTGGGCGCGGGCGCCGGCTACCTGGCGGCCTTGCGGGCCGCCCGGCGGGCCTGCAGCGCGGCCTGCCGCTCGTCGAACTTGGTCGCCTGGGCGTCCAGCCCGGCGAGGAAGAGGCCGAGCTCCTCCTGGGCCCGCGCGCCCTCCGGACCGAGACCGCCCACCTCCATGACCTTGAGGTGGCGCAGCACCGGCTGCAGCACGTCGTCGAGGTGGATCCGCAGGTTGTAGACGCCGCCGATGGCGATCTGGGCGGCGGCACGCTCGAAGCCGGGGATCCCGTGGCCCGGCATCCGGAAGTCGGTCACCACGTCGGCGATGGCCCGCATGGCCTGGTCGGGGGCGATCTCCAGGGCGGCCTTCAGCAGGTTCCGGTAGAAGACCATGTGCAGGTTCTCGTCGTTGGCGATCTTCGCGAGCAGCTGCTCGCACAGCGGGTCGCCGGCGAAGTGGCCGGTGTTGCGGTGCGAGATGCGGGTCGCGAGCTCCTGGAAGGCCACGTAGGCGACCGACTGCAGCATGCTGTGCGCGTTGTCGGACTCGAAGCCCTCCGACATGTGCGCCATCCGGGCCCGCTCCAGCTCGACCGGGTCGACGGCCCGGGTGGTGAGCAGGTAGTCACGGATCGCTATCCCGTGCCGGCCCTCCTCCGCGGTCCAGCGGTGCACCCAGGCACCCCACGCGCCCTCGCGGCCGAACATGGTCGCGATCTCGTGGTGGTAGCTCGGGAGGTTGTCCTCGGTGAGCAGGTTGACCACCAGCGCGACCCGGCCGAGCGGGGTCACCTTGGACTGGCCGAGCTCCCAGGCCTCGCCGCCGAGGACGCCGTCGAAGTCGCGGCCCTGGCTCCACGGGACGAACTCGTGGGGCATCCACTCCTTGGCGACCTTCAGGTGGCGGTCGAGTTCCTTCTCGACGACCTCTTCGAGGGCCAGGATCAGCCGGGCGTCGGTCCAGGTGCTCGAACCGAGCGAGGCGCTGCGCTGCACGGGGGCGATGGTCACGAGTCTGAACTCCTGGGGGACGGGCACGCGCGGGACGGGCGCGTTGGGACGGGCGCGTCGGATACGCACTTACGGTTGCGTAGGTTACGACACCGTAAGTTGCTCGGGCCGGAAAAGACAAGCCGCCCCCGCCAGGGCTTATGTCTTCTTGACAGCCTGACGGGGGCGGCTAGCGGTCGGGGCGCGGAGGCCGGGCGGCACGGACGGCCGGTACGGACCACGGAGGGGCCAGGAGGGCCCTGACGGGGCCGGGAGGGCCCTCGGACGCTCCCGGCGCGCCCGGTGGTGCGGCTCAGACGCCGGGGATGCGCACGCGCATCGTGAGGCCGCCGCCGGAACGCGGGGTGGCCTCGATGGTGCCGTGGTGCGCGCGGACCACCGAGCGGACGATCGAGAGTCCGAGGCCGACGCCCTTGTCGCTGCGGGTCCGGTCGGCCCCCTTCACCCGGCGGAACGGTTCGAAGATGTGCTCCAGCTCGTACCCGGGGACGACCGGGCCGGTGTTGGAGACCACGAGCTCGCCTCCGCCGGGCACCGGGGCGGTGGTGATCTCGACCCACCCGCCGGCGGAGTTGTAGCGGACGGCGTTCTGCAGCAGGTTGAGCGCGATCCGCTCCAGCAGCACCCCGTTCCCGGCGACCGTCGCCGGGTGGAGCGTGGCGCGCAGCTCGACCTCGCGGTTGCCGGCCTCGGCCCGGGTCTGCTCCAGCGCCCTGGTGGCCACCTCGGAGAATTCCACCGGACGGCGGTCGGTCAGCTCGTTGTCGCTGCGGGCGAGCAGCAGGAGGCCCTCCACCAACTGCTCGCTGCGCTCGTTGGTGGCGAGCAGGGTCTTGCCGAGCTGCTGGAGGTCGTTCGAGGCGTCGGGGTCGGAGAGCTGGACCTCCAGCAGGGTCCGGTTGATCGCCAGCGGGGTGCGCAGCTCGTGCGAGGCGTTGGCGACGAAGCGTCGCTGGGAGTCGAAGGAGTGGTCGAGGCGGTCGAGCATGTCGTCGAAGGTGTCGGCCAGCTCCTTGAGCTCGTCGTCCGGCCCGTCCAGCTCGATCCGCCGGTGCAGGTCGGAGGAGGCGACCTCGCGGGCGGTGCGGGTGATCCGGCCCAGCGGGCGCAGCACCCGGCCGGCCATCGCGTAGCCGGCCGCGAAGGCGATCACGGCGAGGCAGACCAGCACGGTGAGGGACTTGCGCAGCAGGGTGTTGAGGGCCGCGCTGGAGGCGGCCTCGTGCCGCTTCACGAGGAACTGGTTGAACTGCTCGGGGGTCATCACCACGCCGTTGACGGTGGTGCCCTTCTCGAAGATGAAGGGCGGCGGCGCGACGTCGTGCAGGGCCTGGCGGAGGAAGAAGTACATGAGCATCAGCAGGACCACGCCGGCCATCAGGAACATCCCGCCGTAGAGCAGGGTCAGCCGGATCCGGATGGTGGGGCGGAACGGCAGCCAGGCGAGCATGCCGTCGCCGGGCACGTAGGTGTCCTGCGGCTGGTGCAACCGGGGGGCGCGCGGCGGGTGCACGGGCTTCGGCGGCACGGCCCTGGGTCCTGCGGCGCGCCCGCCGGCGGGCGCGCCGGAGGGCCCGCCGGCCGTGGGCGGGGTGGTCATGATGGTCCTCTCGGAGCGTCCGCCGGGGCGGCGGGCGCGATGGGGCCGGCCGCGGGGGCCGGTACGGTCAGATCCGGTAGCCGGAGCCCGGCACGGTGACGATCACCGGCGGGTCGCCGAGCTTGCGGCGCAGCGTCATCACGGTGACGCGCACGACGTTGGTGAACGGGTCGGTGTGCTCGTCCCAGGCCTTTTCGAGCAGCTGCTCGGCGGAGACGACGGCTCCGCCGGCCCGCATCAGGACCTCCAGGACGGCGAACTCCTTGGGGGCCAGCTGGACGGGCCGTCCGTCGCGGATCACCTCGCGGCGGCCGGGGTCGACCGAGATGCCGGCCCGTTCCAGGACGGGGGGCAGCGGGACGGTCGCACGGCGGCCCAGCGCCCGGACCCGGGCGACGAGTTCGCTGAAGGCGAACGGCTTCGGAAGGTAGTCGTCCGCTCCGATCTCCAGCCCTTCGACGCGGTCGCTGATGTCACCGGAGGCGGTCAGCATGATCACCCTGGTGGCCAGGCCCTGGTCGACCACGCTGCGGCAGACGTCGTCACCGTGGACCAGCGGAAGGTCCCGGTCGAGCACGACCACGTCGTAGTCGTTGACCGCGATGCGCTGGAGCGCGGCCTCCCCGTCGTACACCACGTCGACGGCCATCGCCTCGCGGCGCAGACCTGTGGCGACTGCCTCGGCGAGCAGCTGCTCGTCCTCGACGACGAGAACCCGCACGGTCGTTGTCCCTTCTCCAGGCCGGCCCCGGAAAAGCGGACGCACGGCTCCGACGGTGCCCCCCATCCTGCCTGGTCCTGCGGTAAAGCAGCGATAAGCTGCCCCGGAGGCAGCGGCGGCCGGCCGCCGGGCAACGGTCCGGTGACGGTTCGGGTGTCCACCACTCCGATTGGACTGTGACGCGGGCAACTTTCTCGCGTGGGGAGGTTTCCCCGTCCCGGGGGCGGGGAGGACAGCTGCACACCCGCGATCTGGCTGTAGGCCGATCGCACCCACCCGCCGTGCGTTCATCCGCGCCGGCCCTGGGGCTGGGGCGTCACGGGAGCGGCCGAGGGCCGTCTCCGCGCCCGACCGGAGACTTCACTGCCCGGCTCGGACGCTTCCGCTGGCCACCACGACCTCGGGGCGGGGGACGCACGACCGTGCACGTCCGACACAGTAAGGGGGCCCGTATGGACGCCTTCACCGCCGGAATCCTGCAGCGCATCGCCAACGCCGAGCAGGATCTGCACCGCGCGATCGAGGCCGGGGACGAATTCCTGGCCGAGGTGGAACAGTCCGAGCTGGACGACCTCCGCCGGCTCGCCGCCGAACACGGCGTGGACACGGTGCTGGAACGGCACCGCACCGCCGCCTGACCGACCACCGACCCGACGCCGGTTCCCCGGCACCAGCGGCCCTGAGGGGGTCGTGCGAGAACCCAGGCCCTGGCATCCCCCGTATGCCAGGGCTCTTCGCTGTCCCGGCACGGCCGCGGGCCCGGCCGGAGCGGGCGCGGCACGCCCTTCCTGGCCGGCCGCGCCCGGGAGCGGGTCAGTCGGCCCAGGCCCGCAGGGCGGCGAGGCGCTCCTGGAGGGGCTCGTAGACGCCGGGCGCGGCGGCCACCGTCAGCGCTCCGTCCGGCCCGTGGCCGGGTCGGCCGCCGACCAGCGCACCGGCCTCGGCGGCGATCAGGCAGCCGGCGGCCCGGTCCCAGGGGGCCAGCCCGCGCTCGTAGTAGCCGTCCAGCCGGCCGGCGGCGACGTCACAGAGGTCCACCGCGGCGGCGCCGCCCCGGCGGATGTCGCGCACCTCGGGCATCAGGGCCAGCAGCACCTCGGCCTGCCGGACCCGGACCGGCTGGACGTAGTTGAAGCCGGTGGCGATCAGGGCCTGGCCCCACGGGGGCGCCGGACGGGCCCCGATCGGCCGGCCGTCCAGCTGCGCGCCGCGGCCCAGCACGGCCTGGAACAGCTCGCCCCGGGCCGGTGCGAGGACCACGCCGACCACCGCCCGCCCGTCCAGCTCGGCGGCCACGCTGACCGCCCAGGACGGCAGTCCGTAGAGGTAGTTCACGGTGCCGTCGAGCGGGTCGACGACCCAGCGCACGCCGCTGGTGCCGGCCCGCTCGGCGCCCTCCTCGCCCAGGTAGCCGTCCCTGGGGCGGCGTTCGGCGATCAGTTCCAGGACGAGCTTCTCGGAGGCCAGGTCCATCTCGGTGACCACGTCGACCGGGCTGCTCTTGGTCCCGGCCACGCCCAGGTCGGCGGGCCGGCCGTCGAGCAGCAGGGCGCCCGCCCGCCGGGCGGCGTCCAGGGCGACGTCGAGCAGCTCGTCGAGCAGGGCCGGGTCGGGCGCGGCGGTTCCGGGAACGGCGGGGCTGGTCACGAAGGTCTCCTCGGAGGGGTCAGCGCTCGGCGGCGGCCGGGCGGGGGGCGCGCGGGTTGGGGCAGCAGGCGACCGCGCAGACGTCGTGGCCGGGGCCGAGCGTGCCGAGGGCGCGGCGGGTCACCAGCTCGCCGCGCTCGGCGGCGGCCCGCTCCAGGACGAGTTCGCGGACGGCCGCGGTGAACCGGGGGTCGGCGCCGACGGTGGCGGCCCGGGCGACCGGCAGGCCGAGTTCGGCGGCCTTGGCCGCCGCCTCGGTGTCGAGGTCGTACTTGACCTCCATGTGGTCGGAGACGAAGCCGATCGGGACCATCACCACGGCCGGGTCGCCCTCGGCGTGCCGGGCCTCCAGGTGGTCGCAGATGTCCGGTTCCAGCCACGGGGTGTGCGGGGCGCCGCTGCGGCTCTGGAAGACCAGGTCCCAGGGCCGGTCCCGGACGCCGGTCCGCTCGGCGACGGCGGTGGCGACCAGCCGGGCCACGTCCAGGTGCTGGGCGACGTACGCGCCGCCGGGGCGACCGCGGGCCGGGTCGTCCGGGGCGCCGGAGCTCCCGGCCATGGTGTCCGGGATCGAGTGGGTGGTGAACGCCAGCCGGGCGCCGTCCCGGACGTCCTCGGGGAGCCGGGTCAGGGCGTCCAGGGTGGCGTCGATCATCGGCTCGACGAAGCCGGGGTGGTTGTAGAAGTGGCGCAGCATGTCGACGGCCGGCACGGGCAGGCCCTCGGCCGCGAGCGCGGCCAGCGCGTCGGCGAGGTTCTCCCGGTACTGGCGGCAGCCGGAGTACCCGGCGTAGGCGCTGGTGGCGAGGACGGCGATCCGGCGGTGCCCGTCGGCGACCGCCTCGCGCAGGGTGTCGACCAGGTAGGGCGCCCAGTTCCGGTTGCCCCAGTAGACCGGCAGGCCGAGGCCGTGCTCGGCGAAGTCCTTGCGCAGCGCGGCCAGCAGCTCGCGGTTCTGCTCGTTGATCGGACTCACGCCGCCGAACAGGAAGTAGTGCTTGCCCACCTCCCGCAGGCGTTCCTTCGGGATGCCGCGGCCCCGGGTGACGTTCTCCAGGAACGGGACGACGTCCTCGGGGGCCTCGGGCCCGCCGAAGGAGAGCAGCAGCAGCGCGTCGTACGGGGCGGCGCCGGTGAGGGAGGTGTTGCGCGCGTCGGACATGGCACCGATCCTGCCACTGCGGGACGGACCGCCTGGGTCGGGGCCGCCCCTGGTGCCCGGAAAAATCCAGTTTGCCAAGGTTCGTAGGCTGTCCTTACCGGTCTCGTTCCTTACCCCCCTGCGGAGCTCCCGTGCTGTCCAGCTACCGCCAGATCTTCGCCGCACCCGGCAGTCTGGCCTTCTCGTCCACCGGATTCATAGCCCGGCTGCCGATCTCCATGACGGGGATCGGCATCGTCACGATGCTCTCCGAGCTCAGAGGCTCCTTCGGTGTGGCCGGCCTCGTGTCGGCCACGATGGCGGTGTCCGCGGCGGTCCTGGGGCCTCAGGTCTCCCGGCTGGTGGACCGGCACGGACAGCGCCGGATCCTGATGCCCGCCACCGCGATCACCGTCGCCGCCGCCGTCGGGCTGCTGATCTGCGCGCGGCTGGGGGCTCCGGCCTGGACGCTCTTCGTGTTCGCGGCCGGGATGGGCGTGATGCCGAGCGCCGGGGCGATGGTCCGGGCCCGCTGGGCGCACCTGTACCGGGACCAGGCGCCGCGGCTGCACACCGCGTACTCGTTCGAGGCGGTGGTCGACGAGGTCTGCTTCATCGTGGGCCCGATCCTCGCCGTGACCCTGGCCACCTCCGTGTTCCCGGAGGCGGGCGTGCTGCTCGCCGGGGTCTTCCTCGCGGTGGGCGTGGTGCTGTTCGCCGCCCAGCGGAGCACCGAGCCGCCCGTCCACCCCTCCGCCCGGCACACCGGCACACCGGTGATCCGCAACCGCGGCCTCCAGGTGCTGATCCTGACCTTCGTGGCGACCGGCGCGATCTTCGGCTCGGTCGAGGTGGTCACCGTCGCCTACGCGAAGGCGCAGGGGCACACGGCGATCTCCAGCGTGATCCTGGCGCTCTGGGCCTTCGGCTCCTGCCTGGCCGGGGTGGTGTTCGGGACGCTGAAGCTGACCGGCTCCATGGCCGGCCGCTTCCTCGGCGGGGTGGTGTTCATGGCGGTCAGCATGGTGCCGCTGCTGCTGATCGCCGAGTCGGTGAGCGGGGTCGGCGGACTGGTGGCGGTCGGCGGCGCGCTGCTGATCGCGGGCATCGCCATCTCCCCCACCCTGATCACCGCGATGGCGCTGGTCGAGCGGCTGGTCCCGCCGGCCCAGCTGACCGAGGGCATGACCTGGACGACCACGGGGCTCGCCCTCGGTGTCGCGACCGGCTCCTCGGCCGGCGGCTGGGTGGTCGACGCGGCCGGGGCGGCCGCCGGATACTGGGTGCCGTTGACCGCCGGGGCGTTCGGCGTGGTCGCCGCGCTGATCGGGACGGGGCGGCTGCGGACCGGCCTGGCCGCGCTGGAGGCCGCGCAGCCCGCCGCCAAGACCGTAGACCTCGAACGGTGAGCTGACTTACCCTCCTCCCTACCCGTGGGCTACCCGCGGGTAGGGACCCAGGTGCGCCGACGCCGCTCGGCCACGGAGCAGGAGGCGCCGCAATGCCCCAGGCCAGGACCGCAGCCCGTACCCGCTGGACCAACTGGGCGGGCAACCAGAGCGCCCACCCGGCCCGGGCGGTCACCCCCGGGACGGCGGAGGAACTGGCCAAGGAGATCCTGCGCGCCGCCGACGGGGGCCGGACGGTCAAGGCGGTCGGCTCCGGCCACTCCTTCACCTCGATCGCCTCCGCCGGGGACGGCGTCCTGGTCCGCCCGCACGCGATGACCGCCGTCCGGGGCGTCGACCGGGAGAACGGCACGGTCACCGTCGAGGCCGGGCTCCCGCTGCACCGGCTCAACCGGGTGCTCGCCGCCGCCGGCCTCTCGCTCACCAACATGGGCGACATCGAGGTGCAGACCGCGGCCGGCGCCACCAGTACCGGCACCCACGGCACCGGCCGGGACTCCGCCTCGCTCGCCGCCCAGCTCCGCGGGCTGGAGATCGTGCTCGCCGACGGCAGCATCCGGCAGTGCTCCCCCACCGAGAACGCGCGGCTCTTCGAGGGGGCCCGGCTCGGCCTCGGCGCGCTCGGCGTGATCACCGCGCTCACCTTCGCGGTGGAACCGGCCTTCCTCCTCACCGCCCACGAGCAGCCGATGGGCTTCGACGAGGTACTGGAGCGGCTGGACGACCTGACCGCCGTCAACGAGCACTTCGAGTTCTACTGGTTC
The DNA here is from genome assembly GCF_036290945.1 of Streptomyces sp. BE303. Classification (NCBI taxonomy): domain Bacteria; kingdom Bacillati; phylum Actinomycetota; class Actinomycetes; order Kitasatosporales; family Streptomycetaceae; genus Streptomyces; species Streptomyces sp. BE303. Next base: position 173,401 of record NZ_JAQYWZ010000717.1, on the reverse strand, counting down.
CCGCACACGTCCCGCTGCTCGACCAAGCGGAACAACCGCAGCCAGGGGCCGGCCGCACCGCTGCCCCGGTTCAAGGAGTGGCTGGAGGACGACTTCCTCTCCAACACCGTCTGGGAGGGGGCCTGCCGGGTCGGCCGCCGGTTCCCCGCCGCGGTGCCCGCCATCGCCGCGGTGGCCAGCCGCGCCTGGTCGGACCGGAGCTACACCGACACCGCGTACCGGGTGTTCACCAGCCCCCGCACGGTCCGGTTCACCGAGATGGAGTACGCGGTGCCGCGTGAGGCGGTCGGCGACGTCCTGCGCGAGCTGAGGGCGATGGTCGAACGGTCGGACTGGCGGATCAGCTTCCCGGTCGAGGTGCGGTTCGCGCCCGCCGACGACCTCTGGCTCTCCACCGCCCACGGCCGGGACACCGCCTACATCGCCGTCCACCTCTACCGGGGCACCGCCGAACAGGGCTACTTCACGGCCGTCGAGCAGCTCATGACCGCCCACCGGGGGCGGCCGCACTGGGGCAAGCTGCACACCCGGGACGCCGAGTACCTCGCCGGGGCCTACCCCCGGTTCGCGGACTTCACCGCGCTGCGGGACGAGGTCGACCCGGACCGCCGGTTCGGCAACGACCACCTCCGCCGGGTGCTGGGGGCCTAGCCGCTTCCCCGCCCGACCTGCCCGACCCGCCCGACCCGCCTGCCTCGGCCGTCTCGGCCGGCCCTACTGACCCGACCCGCCCGGCTGCTGCTGCGGATCCGGAGCCGCCGGGGCGGTGGCCGCCGGCGGGACGACCGCGGTACCCGGGGCCGGGGGCTTCGGCGTCGCACCGCCGGACGGACCGGCGGAGGCCCCGCCCCCGGACGGCGCGGACGACTCGCCGGAGGGGCGGGCGGAGGGCGTCGCGCCCGGACTCCCGCCCGGGTCCGGCGTGGAGCCGGCCGAGGGGGACGCGGCGCCGGACGTCCCGGTGCCCGCGCTCGGACTCGTTCCCGGGCTCGGGCGTTCCGAGGCGCCGCCGCCCTTGCCCGCCGAGGGCGAGGCCCCCGGACCGCCGGTCGCACCGGGAGACGGCACGGGCGAGGGGACGGAGGAGGGTCCGCCACCCGACGGCCCGCCGTCCGACGGGGCCGGTGGCTTCCGCTCGACCGTGCCGCCCAGCGAGGTGCCGGTACCCGACCCGCCCTTCACCGTCGCGGACACCGGCTGCCCGGTGGCGAGCTCGAACGCGAGTATCGGCACCATCGCGAGCGTGAAGACCAGCGCGGAGACCGTCGCGTACGACTTCCACGTCCAGCGCCGACGCGCCCGGACCACGCGCGGGGCGTTCCACTCCGCGGAGAGCGGCTCGGAAGGGCGGGTCGAGGACGGGGTGGTGGAGACCCCCGGCACCGGGTGCGGTCCGGTCGCCTGCCGCAGCCCGTTCGCCAACTGGCCCGGCGCGGCGGTGCGGTCCACCGCCTCCCGCAGCTGTTCGCCGGTCCTTTTGAAAACGTGCTGGAACACCGCACCGCCGGTGGTCGCGCCGACACTCACCACGGCCGCGCCCAGAATGGTTCCGTAGACCCCGAGTTCGGACGCGAGCAGCGCCCCCACCACCGTGGCCAGCGCACTCGCCACGACCTGAGCCACACTCAGATCAATTCGCCTGCGACCTTCCTTGCCGTCCTCCCCGGCGGGCTTCTCCTGCGGCATCGACATCCCTCAAGTCAGTACGACTGTCTTTCGAACAAGTCACTCCATCTTGCCCAAAGAAGGACACAAGGGTCGAAAATGCGGTTCTGTGCGGGAGATATATGTGAAGATGATCACCGTTCACCGGGTGATCCTCGGCCATTGAGGTCGTGCGCTCTTGAGATTCCCGTGAATCGCGGGAGACTTGAGCGGCGAGCCGCCCCTCTGGTTGCCACGAATGGAGTACTGTTCGTAAAGCCTGAGCCTTGGGTCGACTTGTCGACTACCCATCAACAGGGAAGCCGACAAGGAGCCACGGTGCAGACACGCACGGCGACGCCCGTCCCGGATCGTCGCGTTCACTGCGCGTGCGAGAACGGCCGGGACACCCAGGCGCGACGTCGACGGATGGCGTGGCAAAAAGGCAACCGTGCCACAGCGGCGTGACCGGGCGTAAGCCCGACACGCCGGGGAACTCAGCAAGGTTGTGGCCAGTCGCGAGCGGGCAGGCCACACTCAGTACGGGAGCAGCGACGCAGGTGACGTCGGCAGGCACCACCCGGGAGGTAACCGTGCCCGAACTGCGGGTTGTGGCCGTCAGCAACGACGGCACACGGCTGGTGCTCAAGGCCGCCGACAGCACGGAGTACACCCTTCCCATCGACGAGCGGCTTCGTGCCGCCATCCGTGGTGACCGTCCGCGTCTCGGCCAGATCGAGATCGAGGTGGAGAGCCACCTCCGTCCTCGGGACATCCAGGCCCGGATACGAGCCGGTGCCTCCGCCGAGGAGGTCGCGCAGGCGGCCGGCATCTCCGTCGACCGCGTCCGACGCTTCGAGGGTCCCGTCCTGGCCGAGCGCGCCTTCATGGCCGAGCGGGCCCGGAAGACCGCGATCCGCCGGCACGGCGAGTCCTCCGGCCCCCAGCTGGGCGAGGCGGTGGCCGAGCGGCTGGCGCTGCGCGGCGCGGAGAAGGACACCGAGCGCTGGGACTCCTGGCGCCGCGACGACGGTACGTGGGAGGTCATCCTCTCCTACCGGGCCGACGGCGAGGGCCGCAGCGCGGCCTGGACGTACGACCCGCCCCGGCGCCTGGTGCAGCCCAACGACGACGAGGCCCGCGCGCTGATCGGCGAGAACGTCGAGCGCGAGGAGGAGTCGGTCTTCCCGTTCATCCCGCGGATCGCCCGGCTCCCCCACGACCGGCCGCTGCGGCCGATGATCGACCGTCCCTCCGCGGACCGGATCATGTCGTCCCGCGAGGTGCGCGAGTCCCGCGAGGCGACGGCCGAGGCCAGGGACTCGCTGACCAGCCTGCTGGACGTCGTCCCGGCGTTCCGGGGCGACCTCGCCGTGGGCGCCCCGCCGCCGGTCGAGCCGATGCCCGCCGAGGTCGCCGAGGAGGCCGAGGAACCGGCGGCCGCCGCTCCGGCGGTCGGCGCGGGCTCCGCGTACGCGGACATCCTGATGCCGCGCGCGGTCGCGCCGCACCGGGAGCGACTGGTCGGCACCACCGACCGGCAGGCCGAGGCGGACGGCGTCCGGCCCGGGCGCCGGGCCACCGTGCCGAGCTGGGACGAGATCGTCTTCGGCAGCCGGCGCAAGAAGCAGGAGTGACACCGGGCACGACGGTGTGACGAAGGGGCGGGAGGCCGTGGCCTCCCGCCCCTTCGTCACACCGTCACCCGTCACCCGTCACGGGGTGGCGTCGGCCGAGCCCGGGATCAGCCCGGCTGGTCGGTGACCGCGACCGGCCGGGTCTCGTCACCGGACCACTCGCTCCAGGAGCCCGGGTAGAGGGTGGCCGGCAGGCCGGCCACCGCCAGCGCCAGGATCTGGTGCGCGGCGGTCACCCCGGAGCCGCAGTAGACGGCCGTCCCCCGCTCCCCCGCTCCCAGCGCCCGGAACCGGGCGGCGAGTTCGGCGGGCGCCAGGAAGCGGCCGTCCGGGCCGACGTTCTCGGTGGTCGGCGCCGAGACCGCACCCGGGATGTGCCCGGCACGCGGGTCGATCGGCTCGGTCTCGCCGCGGTAGCGCTCCCCCGCCCGGGCGTCCAGCAGCAGACCCTCACGGGCCCAGACGGCGGCGCCCTCCGCGTCGACCGTCGGCAACTGCCCCGGGACCGGCTTGAAGTCGCCCTCCCCGGCGGGCGGCACCTCGGTGGTCACCGGCAGGCCGGCCTCCTGCCAGGCCGCGAAACCGCCGTCCAGGACGCGGACGTCCGGGTGGCCGGCCCAGCGCAGCAGCCACCAGGCGCGGGCCGCGGCCAGCGAGGTCGCGCCGTCGTACAGCACCACCGGGCGGTCGGCGCTGACGCCGAAGCCCCGCAGGGCGGCGCCGAACGCCTCCGGGTCGGGCAACGGGTGACGGCCACCGCGACCGGGCGGGCCGGCCGGGGCGGCGAGATCCGTGTCCAGGGACACGAAGTGGGCGCCGGGCAGGTGGCCCGCCGAGTAGTCGTCGATGCCGGGCGGGCCGCCGAGCTGCCAGCGCACGTCGAGCAGAACCGGCGGGTGCGCGGAGTCGAGCGCCGCCCGCAGGTCGGTCACCGAGACCAGCGGGGAATCATCGTGATGGGTCGTCATGGCGGCCATTCTGGCGCAGCGCGACCCGGCCGGTGCTCTTTGTCCGGTCTTTGCCGGACTTTCCGCGCGGCCCGAGGGTTCGATGCACGCCACGGTGGAAGCATCACCCTCACTGCGCCGTTTCGTGCGCCTACCGCCCGTGAGGAGACTGTCATGCCCGCGGTGACACTCCGGCTGGCCCAGGGCACCCCGTGCTGGGTCAGCCTGATGACCGACGACCTGCCCGGCTCCCGGGCGTTCTACGGCGAACTGCTCGGCTGGGACTTCGCGCCGGGCCCCGGCCCGCTCGGCGAGTACGTCCGGGCCCGGCTCGGCGGGGAGTCGGTGGCCGGCCTCGGGGAGTCCTCGGTGACGGGCTTCCCCGTGCAGTGGACCACGTACTTCGCGGTGGACGACGCCGACCGGGCGACCCAGTCGGTGCGGGAGTGCGGCGGGACGGTCGCGGTCGGGCCGCTGCAGGCCGAGCGGGCCGGGCGGCTGGCGATCGCCTCCGACGTCTCCGGCGCGGTCTTCGGGCTCTGGCAGGGCGAGGAGCACCCGGGCCGGGAGACCGGGCCCGAGCCGGGCGGCCCGGCCTGGGCGGAACTGCTCACCCCGGACGCGGACGGGGCGGCGGCCTTCTACCGTGCGGTGCTCGGGGTGTCGGCGGCGGCGGCCGAGGGCGGGTCGGCGCTGCTGGTGGGCGGCCGGCCGGTCGCCGGGATCCGCCGCGGCGACGAGCTGCGCGGCCACCCGCCGCGCTGGCGGTCCCATTTCGCCGTGCGGGACGTCGACTTGACGGCCCGCCGGGCGGCGGAGCTGGGCGGCCGGGTGCTGGTCCCGCCGCAGGAGACGGTGCGCGGCCGGGCGGCCCGGCTGGCCGACCCGCGTGGCGGGCACTTCTCGGTGCTCGAAGCCCGGGGCCTGACCTGACCCGACCCGGGGCCTGACGCGACCCGACCGCGGACCTGTCGGTCCGTGTGCCTCAGAGCGTGGGCTGCTGCTCCTCGAAGGGGAGGACGTCCGGGGAGAGGACGGAGGCCCGGGCGGTGGCGGCGGTGAGCCGGCGGCGGTGGTGGCGGCGGCAGAGCACCTCGTAGCCGACCTCGTCGTCGCGGACCGAGATGTCGCCGATCACGACCTGGGCGCCCTCGACCACCATCACGCCGCCGACGGTCCGGGCGTTGTGGGTGGCGCGGGCACCGCACCAGCAGAGCGCCTCGACCTGGAGCACCTCGACCCGGTCGGCCAGCTCGATCAGCCGCTGCGACCCGGGGAAGAGCCGGGTGCGGAAGTCGGTGGTGATGCCGAACGTGTAGACGTCGATGTCGAGTTCGTCGACCACCCGGGCGAGCTGGTCGACCTGCTCGGCGGCGAAGAACTGGGCCTCGTCACAGATCAGGTAGTCGACCCGACCGCCGGCCGAGAGCCGCTGCACGACGTGCGCGTGGAAGTCGAAGCCGTCGGCCACCTCGACCGCGTCGGCGCGCAGGCCGAGGCGGCTGGAGATGGTGGCCTTTCCGGCCCGGTCGTTACGGGTGAGGATGATCCCCTGCCGACCGCGGGCGGCGTGGTTGTGGTCCATCTGGAGCGCGAGCGTCGACTTGCCGCAGTCCATCGTGCCCGAGAAGAACACCAGTTCAGCCATGGGTGGTGCAGAGGCCTTTCGGATCGGGGGAGTTCAGCTGCGGACTTCGAGCAGCGGCACGAACTGCTCGACCGGGGTCATCGAGCCGTGCAGGCCGATCATCGCGGACTCGCCGGGCTCGTTGCGGGAGGCGGTGATCGCGATGTCGTCCCGGGCGGCGGCGACCACGTCGCCGATCCGGTGGTAGACCCGGTCGTCCACCGCGGGGCCGAACCAGCCGGCGGCGATCGCCTGGTCGCGGGTGGCCACCCACATCCGGTCGCCGAGCACCTCGCTCCAGACCGTGTGGACGTCCGCGGCCGCGCCGGGGACCGCGTAGACGTGCCGGGCCCGCCCCTCGCCGCCGAGCAGGGCGACGCCGGCGCCGAGCTCCCAGTCCTCGTCGAAGTCGATGCGGTCCTCGGGGGCGATGTCGATCATGCCGTGGTCGGCCGTGACGTACATCGCCGAGCGCGGCGGCAGCTGTTCGGCGAGCCGGCGGGCGAGCCGGTCGACCGCGTCCAGGGTCATCCGCCACTCGTCGGAGTCCACGCCGAAGCGGTGCCCCGCGCCGTCCAGTTCGCTGACGTAGGTGTAGACCAGCGCGCGGTCGTGCTCGGCCAGCCAGGCGGCGGCCAGGTCCATCCGCTCCTCGCCGGTGGTACGGCCGTGGAAGGTGCCGCCGGAGAGCGCCACCCTGGTCAGCGGCGTCTGGGCGAAGAGCGGGGACGACACCTGGGCGGTGGCCACCCCGGCGGCGTGGGTCTGCTGGAAGACGGTCGGGTACGGCTGCCAGGCCGCCGGGTCGGTCGGCGGCTGCCAGCGGAGCTGGTTCATCAGGTGCCCGGCGCCGGGGACGGCCACCGTGTAGCCGACCAGGCCGTGCAGACCGGGCGGGGTGCCGGTGCCCACCGAGGCCAGCGAGGTGGCGGTGGTGGAGGGGAAGCCGGCGGTCAGCGGGCGACCGGTGCCGCCGAGCGAGCCGGAGGTCAGCGAGGAGAGGAACGGCGCGTACTCGGGGTGGCGCAGCAGCAGCTCCCAGCCGAGGCCGTCGACCAGGAAGACCACCACGCGGTCGGCGGGCGCGATCGGCAGCGTCGTGGTGAAGCCCGGGACGCCGAGGCCGGCCGCCACCGAGGGCAGCAGGTCGCAGAGCGAGCCGCTGCCGTAGGGGGGCGCGGGGGCGGCGGCCGGGTCGAGGAACTCGAAGGCGTCGTAGTCGTCGGGGGCGAAGGGCATGTGGCGGGGGTGGCTTCCTGGCTGGCCGGTGCGTCACGGGCGCGGTGGCGGGGCCGCGTCCGGGCGTGCGTCGGTACGGGTCGGTCCGGCGGGGACCGGTCCGGTGTACGGGTCGGTCCGGTGGCGATCGGTCCTTCGGGGTCGGGCGGGCGGGGGTCGGGCGGGAACCGGGTTCAGACCCGGGTTCAGACCCGGGAGCCGCCGCCGGTCGTCGCCTCGGAGAGCGCGCGGGCGAAGACCAGCGCCTGGGCGACCGTCTCCGGGCCGTCGCCGGCCTCGCTGACCCGCAGGGACAGGTCGTCGGCCGTGGCCGAACCGGTGTAGCCGTGGTCCGCCTCGCAGTTGGGGTCGGAACAGCCGGCCGGTTCGAGGTCGAGGCGCTGGACGGCGCCCCAGCCGATGGTGAGCACGACCTCGCGCGGGAGGGTGCCCGGGGTGTAGGTCTCCGGGTTGGCGACCATCCGGCTCACCACGACGGAGTTGATCCGGTCCAGCCGGACGCTCTCGGTGGAGGTCGTCGCGTACGGGACGGCGGGGGTGGTCGCGTCACCGGACTGCTCGTCGGTGTGGCTCACCACGAACCGCGTGGAGGTGAGGACCAGCACCGTGACGTGCCGGCGGACCTCGTTGGCGTCGAACGTGGTCTCCTGGTGCACCAGGTAGGAGCTGATCGGCTCGGGGCCCACCGCGGACTCCACCGCCTCGGACACCAGGGCCGGGTAGTAGCCGCTGCGTTCGATCGCCGAGCGCAGGTCCTGCGTGGTGGTGGTACCGGTCTTCGCCATAACTCCATCCTGGCATGGTCCGCCGACGAAGCGGGCGGCACGGCGCCGAGCTTCGGACAACGGCGCCCGCGGTCCGGACGCAACCAAGGAAGGTTACAGCGTGCTCATCGCGCGCGGACCCAGATCACTGCGGACCGGCAGGGGCGCGATCCGCACGCGCGCCCCCAGGATCGCCAGCCCGTGCGGGGCGACGACCACCGGTTCGAGATCCACCGAGGCGACCTCCGGCAGGTCGTCGACCAGCCGGGACACCCGCAGCAGCAGCTCCTCCAGCGCGCCGGTGTCGACCGCCTCGGCGCCGCGCCAGCCGAACAGCAGCGGGGCCGCGCGGACCTCGCGGACCAGCCCGGCGACGTCCTGGTCGGTGGCCGGAACCAGCCGGTGGGCGACGTCGCCCAGGAGTTCGGCGGGGGCACCGGCCAGGCCGAAGGAGAGGATCGCGCCGACCGCCGAGTCGACGGTGGCCCCGATCACGGTGTCCACCCCGCGCGGGGCGAGCCGCTGCACCACCAGCGCGGCCTCGGCGGCGCCGCCGAGCAGGGCGTCCAGCTCCCGGTGCGCACGGCGCAGCCCGGCTTCGCCGGTCAGGTCCAGCCGGACGCTGCCGAGGTCGGGACGGTGGCGCAGGTGCGGCGCGGTGGCCTTGAGGGCGACGGGGTAGCCGAGGGTCGCGGCGGCCCGCACGGCGGTCTCCTCGTCGGGGGCGGGCAGCGTCGGCGAGACGTCGATGCCGTAGCGGGCGAGCAGCGCGACGGTGTCGGCGTCGGGCAGGGTGATCCGGGCTCCGCCGGGCTGGGTGCGGGCGGCGATCGCGGCGCGGGTGGAGAGCGCGGCCTCGACCAGGCCGCGGGCGCCGGCCTCGTCGATCCGGTCGAGCTCGGGGACCCGGGCGGTCTCCTCGGCCTCGGCCATCCGGCGGCGCCAGTCGGCGTAGTGGACGGCGTGGGCCAGCGCGTGCACGGCCCGTTCCGGTGCGGGGTAGGCCGGGATGCCGCCGGGGCGCAGCCGGGACGGCAGGTCGGTGAGCGCCAGGTGGGCGAGGAGCAGCGGCTTGCCCAGGGCCCGGGCGCGGGTGCCGGCCTCCAGCAGGGCGGCGGCGATCTCGGGGTCGTCGGAGCCGACCTCGGGGTCGTCCGGGCCGGTGAGCCGGCCGCCCATGAACGCGTGCGCGGAGGTCCCGATCGGCGGGATGGCGACGGCGATCACCGCGTCCACCGCCGGGTCGTCCAGCGCGGTGTCCAGGGCGATCCGGAAGTTCTCGCCGGTGGCGGCGGTGGTGAGGTCGACGGGGGTGCGCGGGCGCAGGCCCGCGGAGAGGCAGGCGTCGTGGGTGAGCAGGCCGAGCGAGTCGGAGTTGCCGACGACGGCGACCCGGTCGCCGGGCGGCAGCGGCTGGAGGGCGAGCAGTTCGCCGGTGTCGTACAGCTCGGTGATGGTCTCCACCCGGGTGACGCCGGCCTGCTGGAAGAGCGCGTCGACGGTGGCGTCGCGCAGGCCGGTGGCGGTGGACGGGACGGCGTGACCGGGCGGGAGGCTGCCGGTGTGGCGGGCTCCCTTGACCACGACCACCGGCTTGGCCTGGGCGAGCCGGCGGGCGATCCGGGTGAACTTGCGCGGGTTGCCGAAGGACTCCAGGTAGAGCAGGACGACGTCGGTGGACGGGTCCTCGGCCCAGTACTGGAGGAAGTCGTTGCCGGAGACGTCGGCGCGGTTGCCGACCGAGGCGAAGGAGGAGATGCCGAGGCCGCGCCGGTGGGCGGACTCCAGGAGGGCGACGCCGATCGCGCCGGACTGGCAGAAGACGCCGAAGCCGCCCCGGCCGGGCAGGACGGGGGCCAGCGAGGCGTTCAGCGGGCGGTCGGGGTCGGTGGAGATCAGGCCGAAGGCGTTCGGGCCGATCACCCGCATGCCGGCCGCGCGGGCCTGGCGGACCAGGGCGCGCTGCCGGTCGCGGCCCTCGGGGCCGGTCTCGGCGTACCCGGCGGTGACCACCACCAGGCCCTGCACGCCGTGCGCGCCGCACTCGGCGACGGCCGCGGGGACGGCGGAGACGGGGACGGCGATCACCGCGAGGTCGACCGGCCCGGGGATGTCCAGGATCGAGCGGTGCACCGGGACGCCGTCCAGCTCGGTGCCGGGCGGGGCGTTGCGGTTGACCGCGTAGACGGGCCGGTCCTCGTCGGCGGAACCGGCCAGCAGGTCGCGGAGCAGGGCCCGGCCGACGGTCTGCGGGTTACGGGAGGCGCCGATCACCGCGACCGAGCGCGGGGTGAGCAGCCGTTGGACGGACCGGGCCTCGGCGCGGTGCTCGCGGGCCCGCATGACGGCGAGCGAGGCGGCGGTCGGTTCGAGGTCGAACTCCAGGTGGACGACGCCGTCGGCGAAGCTGCGGTGCTGGGTGTAACCGGCGTCGGTGAAGACCTTCACCATCTTGCGGTTCTCGGGCAGCACCTCGGCCTGGAAGCGGCGGATGCCGCGCTCCTGGGCGACCGCGGCGATGTGTTCCAGCAGGGCGGAGGCGACGCCGCGGCCCTGGTGGGCGTCCTGGACCAGGAAGGCCACCTCGGCGTCGGTGCCGGTCTCGGAGGGGCGGCCGTCGGCGTCGATCCGGTCGTACCGGACGGTGGCGATGAAGCGGTCGCGGACGACGACGGCGAGGCCGACCCGGTTGACGAAGTCGTGGTGGGTGAAGCGGCGGACGTCCTTGTCGGAGAGCCTGGGGTAGGGCGCGAAGAAGCGGAAGTACTTGGACTGGTCGGAGACCTGTTCGTAGAACTCGACCAGGCGGCCGGCGTCGGCGGTGCCGATCGGCCGGATCCGGGCCGTGCCGCCGTCGCGCAGCAGGATGTCCGCCTCCCAGTGCTGGGGGTAGTCCGGCTCGGCGGGCCGGCCGTGCTGCCGGTCCTTCTCGCCCGGCCGGACCGGCCGGTCCTGCTGGTCCTGCTGGGGGGGCGGTGCCGCGGGGTCGTCCACATTCGTCAGGTTATCCGGCGGCGAGCCGAATGGCGCCGGGCGTGCGCACGAGGCAGGGTGGACACGGCCGTTGGCCGGGGGTTATGCGCCGGTTATGCCCCCGAAAGAAACAATCACAAGTCCCGAACGCAGCTCCTCGCAGGGGTCGGCTGCATGCAACACTGGTCTAGACAACATGGTCGATTCCCCCATCACGGCCATGACCAGCTTTACCGGAAAGGCACGTCTCATGGCTGAGCGCCGCGTCACCATCGGTTGGGCCGAGGGCCTGCACGCCCGTCCCGCCTCCGTCTTCGTCAAGGCCGTGACCGCCACCGGCGTGCCGATCACCATCGCCAAGCCCGGCGGCAAGCCGGTCAACGCCGCCTCCATGCTCGGCCTGCTCGGCCTCGGCGCCGAGGGCGGCGAGGAGGTCGTCCTGGCCTCCGACGCCGAGGGCGCCGACGAGGCCCTGGACCGCCTGGCCCGGCTCGTCCAGGAGGGCCTGGACGAGCTGCCGGCCGCGGCCTGAGCCGACCGCCTCCGCGCACGCGCCGGAGCCCGGGCCCCGTTGGTCGGGGGGCCCGGGCTCCGTCGCGTCCGCCCCGGCGCTCAGCCGGCCGCGATCGCCCGCAGGATGTCCAGCCGGGCCGCCCGGCGGGCCGGCCGCAACCCGGCCACCGCGCCCGCCACCAGCCCGGCCACCAGCACCACCGACAGCTGCAACGGCGGCACCGCGAAGCTGCCCGTCCCCTCGGTGTCGGCCGCCCGCACCAGCGCCCAGCCGAGGAACGCCCCCAGGCCCAGCCCGCCGATCGTGCCGAACAGCGCCACCAGCACCGACTCCCAGCGGACCATCGCCCGCAGCTGGCTCCTGGTCTGCCCGACCGCGCGCAGCAGCCCCAGTTCCCTGGTCCGCTCGTGCACCGCCAGGGTCAGCGTGTTGGCGATCCCCAGCAGCGCGATCAGCACCGCCAGCGCCAGCAGCGCGTAGACCACCGAGAGCATGATGTCGACCACCGAGGCGGCACTCTTCGCGTACTCGGACCTGGTCTGCACCGACGGGTTGCCGAACGGCTCCGCCGCCTTCGTCACCGCCGCCTTGCCCGCCGCGAGCGAGACGCCGTCACGCAGCGCCACCGCCACCAGCGAGTCCGCGTCCTGGCCCTTGTGCGGCGCCCAGGCCTCCCGGGTGATCAGGTAGTCCCCGGTCAGCTCGCCGCCCCGGTAGAGCGCCTTCACCGTGAACGGGGCCTCGGCGCCGTCGCTGAACCGCACCGGGACCTGCGTACCCACCTGCCAGCCGTGCTTCTCGGCCTCCGTCCGGGAGACCGCCAGGCCGTCCGCCCCCAGCTGGAGCGAACCGTCCACCCGGCCGAGGTCGACGATGCCGGACAGCTTCGTCGGGTCGGTGACGTCCAGGGTCCGGCCGTGGCCGTCCACCCGGGCCACGCCCCGGCCGAGCCCCACGCTCTGCTGCACCTCCGGCAGCCCGCCGATCGCCTCCGCCAGCTTCGGGCTCAGCCCGCCGCCGCGGAACCCGCCGGTCGAGACCGCGAGGTCCCCGGCGAAGGTCTTCTTCACCGTGTCGTCCATCGTGGCCTTGATCGAGGCACCGAAGACCGTGAACAGCGACACCACCGTGACCCCGACCATCAGCGCGCTGGCCGTCGCCGCCGTCCGCTTCGGGTTGCGGGCCGCGTTCCGCTCCGCCAGCACGCCGGGCATCCCGCGCAGCCTCGGCAGCGGGGCACCCAGCACCCGCACCACGAAGGTCGCGAACACCGGACCCAGCACCACCACACCGAGCAGCGTGCCCAGCGCACCGCCCGCCGTCAACGCCACCGACGGCCCGTTCGTCGCACCGACCACCGTGCCGACCACACCCGCCGCCACCAGCAGCGAACCGACCGCCCAGCGGATCCGGCCGGCCCGGCCGGCCGCCGCGGTGTCCACGGCCACCGCGCGCATCGCGGCCAGCGGAGCCGTCCGACCGGCCCGGACCGCCGGCAGCACCGCCGAACCGACCGCCGTCACCGTCCCCACCAGCAGCGGCAGCGCCACCGAGACCGCGCTGATCGCCAGCCCGCCGGTGGGCAGGTTGAACCCGATCACCTTGAACAGCGACTTCAACCCCGCCGCCACACCGATCCCGCCGAGCAGACCGGCCACCGAGGCCGCCAGGCCCACCGCGACCGCCTCCGCCAGGGTCGCCGCCAGCACCTGGCCGCGCGCCGCACCCAGGGCCCGCAGCAGCGCGTTCTCCCGCGTCCGCTGCGCCACCACGATGGCGAACGTGTTGTAGATGGTGAAGGTCGCCACCAGCAGCGCGATACCCGCGAACACCAGCAGCAGCGTGGTGAACATGGTCAGGAACCGGCTGGACACCTGGTCGGTGGCCTCCTGGGTGACCTTGGCCCCGGTCACCGCCTCCAGACCGGACGGCAGGTTCGCGGACAGCGCCGTCACCAGCTCCTGCTGGGAGACACCGCTCGCCGCCCGGAACTGGATCGAGCTGGCCTGGCCCTGCCCCTTCGGCGTCAGGTACCGCTCGGCGTCCGCCAGCGTCAGCCCGGTGTAGGTGTTCTGGCCCATGCCGTCGGCCTCGGGGCCGAAGGTCGCGATCCCGACGATCCTCACCGTCACCGGGTCGGGGGTGCGCAGCAGCGTGGAATCGCCCACCGCCAGACCGCCTGCCTTGGCCGCGCCCCGGTTGATCACCGCCTCCCCCGGCTGCTCCGGCGCCCGGCCCTCGGCCAGCCGGTACGGGTTCAGCCCGCTGTCCGCCTGCCAGTAGCCGGCCAGGGTGGGCGGCCCCTGGCCGCCCACCGCCTTGCCGTTGCTGCCGATCAGCTGACCGAAGCCCTGGACGGCCGGCTCGGCCGCCGCGACGCCGGGCACCGACCGCAGCCGGTCGGCGAGCGCGAGGTCCACCGGGGCCCGGACGCCGCCCGGGGTGTTCTCGGTGTCCATGACGTCGGCGCTGCGCACCACCGCGTCGGTGCCCCGGTTGGCGTCGGCGAAGAGCGTGTCGAAGCTGTTGCGCAGGGTGTCGCCGAGAACCAGCGTCCCGGCCAGGAAGCTCACCCCGAGCATGATCGCGGTGAACGTCCCGGCCAGCCGCCGTTTGTGCGCCGCCAGCGAGCGCAGGCTGATCCTGAGGGTGGCGGTGGTGCTGCTCATGACCGGACGCCTCCCCGGCCGGCGCCGGAGCCGCGCTCGAAGGCCTTCATCCGGTCCAGCACCCCGTCCGGGGTGGGCCGCTCCATCCGGTCCACCAGCCGGCCGTCGGCGAGGAAGAGCACCTCGTCCGCGTAGCCGGCGGCGGTCGGGTCGTGGGTGACCATGACCACGGTCTGGCCCATGTCGTCCACCGCGCGGCGCATCAGGCCCAGCACCTCGGCCCCGGTACGGGAGTCCAGGTTGCCGGTCGGCTCGTCCGCGAAGACCACCTCCGGGCGGCCGGCCAGCGCCCGGGCCAGCGCGACCCGCTGCTGCTGCCCGCCGGAGAGCTCGGTCGGCCGGTGGCCCAGCCGGTCACGCAGACCGACCGCGTCGATCAGCGTCTCCACCCACGACTCGTCCACCGTCCCGCCGGCCAGGTCGACCGGCAGGGTGATGTTCTCCCGCGCCGTCAGCACCGGCACCAGGTTGAAGGACTGGAAGACGAAACCGATCCGCTCCCGGCGCAGCACCGTCAGCTTGCGGTCGCTCAGCCCGTCCAGCTCGGTGTCGCCGATCATCGCGGTGCCGGCGGTCAGCCGGTCCAGCCCTGCCGCGCAGTGCAGCAGGGTGGACTTGCCGGAACCGGACGGGCCCATGATCGCGGTGAGCCGGCCGGCCGGGAACCCGACCGTCACGTGGTCCAGGGCGCGGACCTCCGTCCGGCCGATGCCGTAGACCTTCACCGCCTCGGAGACCTGGGCCGCCATCCGGTCGGTCCCGACCAGTTCGAGGACGGGGAACGCCGTCACTTGGCACCGCCCCGGCCCGGCTTGGTGTCGTCGGGGCCCTCCAGGTGCTCCAGCAGGGTGTCCCGGCGGATCCGGTACTCCTCCTCGGTGATCTGGCCCTCGGCGTACCGGCGGGCCAGCGAGGCCAGCGGGCCCTCGGGGCCGCCCGGCCAGCCGCCGCGCCATCCCGGGCCGCCGCCCCACGGGCCACCGGCCCACGGCGGGCCCCACGGACCGCGGCCGGCTCCGCCGCGGCGGCGCAGCGTGGTCACCACCACGACCAGGACGAGCAGCCAGAACAGCGGGAAGATCAGGAACCACGGACCCGGGCCGCCGCCCCACGGGCCCCAGCCCTCCCGGCAGACGGTGTCGGCGAGCAGTGTCGCGGTGCTCTGCATGTCGTTCAACTCCTCGGTGTGCCCCCCGCGCACTCCGGCGGGGGCCCTGCCCCGGGACGCTCCCCGAGGCCACCACGAGCTTCTCGCCGGGGAGGGGTCCGGCGCGTCCTCCGGGGAGCGGCACCCGGGCTACGACACGGGGAGTACGGCCTGGCGACCGGGCTGCTTCCGGCCGGACGGCTTCCGGTCGTGCGCCTTCCGCGCGGGTGGTCGCGCGCGGGGCGTCGGACCCGCCGACTTCCCGCGCCGGCGGCGGGGCGAGGAGCGGCGTTGCGGCGCGGGGAGCGGGCGCGGCGCGCTTCGGGCGCGGGGCACGCGAGACCGGCGGACCGGTGCCGGGCGGGCCGGTGGCGGGCGGGCCGGTGGCGGGCGGGCCGGTGGCGGGGCGCGGTGGTCAGCCCAGCCAGCCGGGGCGGACCAGGCCGGACTCGTAGGCGAGCACCACCAGCTGCGCCCGGTCGCGGACGCCGAGCTTCACCATGGCCCGGCTGACGTGCGTCTTCGCCGTGAGCGGGCTGACCACCAGCCGGCGCGCGATGTCGTCGTTGGTGAGGCCCATACCGACCAGGGTGAGCACCTCGCGCTCACGGTCGGTGAGCGAGGCCAGCAACCGGCCGGTGTCGGAGGGCTCCCGGGAGCGGCTGGCGAACTCGTCGATCAGCCTGCGGGTCACGCCCGGGGAGAGCAGCGAGTCCCCGACCGCGGCGACCCGGACGGCGCGCAGCAGGTCGGCCGGCTCGGTGTCCTTGGCCAGGAAGCCGGCCGCGCCGAGCCGGAGCGCCTCGAAGATGTACTCGTCCATCTCGAACGTGGTCAGCACGACCACCCGGACGCCGGAGAGCTCGGGGACGGCGTAGATCCGGCGGGTGGCCTCCAGCCCGTCGGTGCCCGGCATCCGGATGTCCATCAGCACGACGTCCGGCCGGAGTTCCCCGACCAGCCGGACGGCCGCGTCCCCGTCGTCGGCCTCGCCGACCACCTCGATGTCGGGCTGGGCGTCGAGCAGCGCCCGGAAGCCCGCCCGGACCAGGACCTGGTCGTCCGCCAGCAGTACTCGGATCATGTCGTTCGTCGTCCCTCGCTGTGCTCGCCCTGCCGGCTACCGCCCGTGCCGTTCCGCGCCGGTCCGCCCGGCGCCGTTCCCCGCCCGGTCCTTCCCCGCCGGATCGGGCAGCCACGCCCGGACCCGGAAGCCGCCGCCGTGCGGACCGACCGTCAGCTCGCCGTCGAACGCCGCGGCCCGCTCGCGCATGCCGATCAGGCCGTTGCCGGAGCCGCCGCCCTCACCGCCGGCGGCCGGACCCGGATCGTCCACCCGGAGCAGCAGCCCCTCCGGGGAGGTCCAGTCCATCAGAACCGTGGCACTGCGCGCGGCCGAATGGCGGATGACGTTGGTGAGCGCCTCCTGGACGATCCGGAACGCGGCCAGCTCCAGCTGGGACGGCAGCGGCCGCCCCTCCCCCGCCGTCTCCACGGAGACCGTGAGGCCGGCGTGGCCCGCCTGGGTGACCAGTTCGGGCAACCGGGCCAGCCCGGGTGCGGGCGTGCGCGGGGCCTGGCCGTCGGGGCCCCGCAGGGTGCCGAGCACCTGCCGGACCTCGCCGAGGGCCTCCTTGCTGGTGGCCTTGATGACGGTCAGCGCGGCCCGGACCTGCTCGGGGTGCTGGTCGATCAGCTCCAGCGCCACCCCGGCCTGCAGGTGGATCACCGAGATGGAGTGGGCCAGGATGTCGTGCAGCTCGCGGGCCATCCGGAGCCGCTCCTCGGCGGCCCGGTTCTCCTCGGCCTGCCGCCTGGCCAGCCGGCGGGCGGCCAGCTGCTCTCCGCGCGAGCGCATGATCTCGGCCACGGCCAGGACCAGCAGCAGCCAGGCGGCCACCCCGGCCTCCTGCCACCAGCCGGGGCTCTGCGCGGGCGCGCGCAGCCAGCTCTGCGGCAGCAGGTGGGAACTGGCCAGATGGACCAGGTAGCCGGTGCCGACCGAGATCCAGGCGACCCGGCGGTAGCCCCGGGACAGCGCGCCGTACACGGCGACGGCGAGGCTGAAGAAGACCGGCCCGTACGGGTAACCGGCCAGCAGGTAGCCGGTGGTGACGGCGGTCACCGCGATCACCACCGGGCCGGGGAAGCGGTTGCGGAACAGCAGCAGGACCGGGCCGAGCAGCAGCAGGGCGTATCCGGCGGCGTCCAGCGGGACGCGGTAGTCCTGCTGCTGGCGGGCAGCGGCGGTGGAACCGACCACCTGGAACAGCGCCACCAGGACGGCGGAGACCACCGTCCAGGAGGGCCTGGTCCAGGGCGGGCCGCCGAGCGGGTCGTGGTCGGTGCTCATGCCGGGACTCCCGCTCACCGCCCCGGCCGCACCGCGGCGGCGTCGGTGTCGGTGTCGGCGGTACCGGGCGCGGCGGCGTCCTTGGCGCCGGGGGCGTCCTTGGCGCCGGGGGCGGACCGGACGTTCCGGGCGGCAGCGGGGTCGGACGCGCTGCCGGCACCGGACGGGCGGACGCGGCCGGCCCGGGCGGCGGCGGCCAGCCGGGTGCCCCGCCGGGTCATGCCCCAGGGCTTCAGCACGGAGAGGATCGTGGCGGTCAGGTAGATGGTCAGTGCCACCGACGGGGCGATCACCAGGACGTGCGGGGACCGGCCGTCCGGCGGCACCGTCCCGGCGGCGACCTGGCCGGCGGCGTCGTGGATGAAGGCGCGCAGCGCGAAGATCGAGGCCAGGGTGGCGGCCAGGGTCAGCCAGAACTTGGTGACCACCCAGCGGTACTTGAGCAGGCCCCAGGTGGTGCCGAGGGACAGCACCAGACCGGACAGCAGGGAGAGCAGGCTGACCGGGATCAGCAGCCAGTCGGCGAAGATCTCCTGGGCCAGGTACGCGGCCTTGACGGTGTCCGGGTCGTCGGAGAAGCGGCCGGCGATGCCGAGGGCGAGCACGCCGGCGGTGAGGCCCAGCCAGCCGACCGAGAGGGCGACGTGCGCGACGAGCCAGATCCGGCGGGCGTGCCGGGGCAGCCGGAACCGCGCGGCGCGGTCGGCCGGGGGCTCGGGCGTCTCGGTGGTCGCCGCGGTCGCCCGGCCGGGCGGCACGGACGTGTCGGCGGCGGGCGGGCCGGGAGGTGTGGGCATCGGCTGTGCTCCGGAAGGCGAGGGGCGACGCGGGCCACGGGCCGGCGGCCACCGGGGGTGGATGGTGATGAGGCCGCCGGCCCACGGCTTGGGTGATCCGCGGATCACTCCATACTCTGCCCCGTCCGGGAAGGCCGGGCATCGCACCACGGGAGTAGCCGGCCGTACCCCCCGTTGAGTACGGACCGTCCTCGGGGAGACGGTCCGTACACGGTCCGGGCGGGCGACGCCCCGACGGGCGGCCGTCGGGAGGGAGTGGAGGGAGGTCGGGGGGGCGGTCGGGAGGAGACCCGGCCCCCGGCCGGGCCGGCGGAACGGTGCCCGGCCGGCCCCACCGGCGAGCGGTCTCGGTACGCGGTCTCGGTACGCGGTCTCGGTACGCGGTCTCGGTACGCGGTCTCAGTAGGCGATCTCGACCACCGCGCGGTGGGTGGACGGCTCGGCGAGCGCGCCGACCAGGTAGTGCGCGAGGTCGGCCCGGGATATCGACCAGGCCCCGGGCAGCCGGCTCCCGACGCCGGTGCGGTACCGGCCGCGGGCCCGGCCGCCGGTGAGCCGGGCGGCCCGGACGAGCGTCCAGTCCAGCCCGGTGTCCTCCAGCACCAGCCGTTCCATCCGCGCCATGTCGGCGTACGGCCGGCGGAGCATCGGGTGCAGCACCCAGGACGTGAGCGCGCGCTGGAACGGGGCGGCCCGCCAGGGCGGCGGGCCCATGCTGGTGGTGGAGACACAGAGCACCCGGCCGACGCCGGCCGCGCGCATGGCCTTCAGGATGTGGTCGGTGCCGGCCGAGTAGACGGTGGTGGCGGCCCGGCTGTAACCGATGCCGAGCGCGGAGACCACCGCGTCGGCGCCCTCGACGGCCCGGGCCACCGCGTCCGGGTCGAGGACGTCCCCCTGCCGGATGCTGTGCGGCCGGGCGTCGACCAGCGCCAGCGGGTCACGGGCGAAGGCGACGGTGGAGTGCCCGGCCTCGGCGGCCAGGTCCAGCACGTGGCGGCCGGTACCCCCGGTCGCGCCGAACACGACGATGTTCACGGAGCGTTCCCCTCCTCGCTCGGGTCCTCGGGTCCGGGCGCGCGGCCGGCCCGCGCCGCGGACGTGCCGCGGGCGGGCCGGCCTCCGCCGGGGTCCATCAGTTGGCCACCTCGACGCGACGGCCGTAGGTGGCCGTGTCATCCAGATGGGTGACGATGTAGTCGGCGACGTTCGCCCGCGCGATGCGCGAGGCCTTGGCGATGTGACCGCCGACGACCGCCTGGTAGTTGGGCGTGGCCGGGCCGTCCGTGAGCATCGGCACCCGGACGATCGTCCAGTCCAGCGGGCTGGCCTCGACCTCGTCCTCCATCCGGGCGAGGTCGAGGTGGATGTTCCGGTAGACCCGGTCCACCACGAACTCGGCGACGAACCGCTGCATCGCCGGCAGGTGCTTGGTCTCCAGCCCCGCCGAGGACATCGTGACCAGCCGGCGCACCCCGCCCGCCCGGGCGGCGGCGATGACGTTGCGCACGCCCTCGGAGAAGACGGTCGTCGTGGTGCGGCTGGTGACCCCCAGCGCGACCAGGACGGCCTCCTTGCCCGCGAGCGGGCCGTTCAGCGACGCCACGTCGAAGACGTCCGCGCGCACCTTGGTCAGCCGCTCGTGCTCGACCGGCAGCTTGGCCGGGTCGCGCACCAGTGCGGTGACGCTGTGCTTGTTCTCCAGTGCCTTCTCGACCAGCAGTCGTCCGGTACGACCGGCCGCTCCGACCACGACGATCTCCATGATGTGCCTCCTTGCCGGGGCCGGCGGCAACTGTTCGCCGCCGGCCGTGAGTTGACCTTCGCTACGACAACGTGTCCTACGGTAGGGAAAAGGCGAGCAGTACGCCGCCCGAGTTGCTCGGATACTGCGGGTAGTAGGCGGCCTGGATGTAGAGCATGCCGTCGGCCACCACCGCGCCGCCACCACCGGAGAGGGCCGTGCCGTGTGCCGGCACGCCGTTGACCGTGGTGAAGTCGCGGACCACGTCGTACTGCCAGAGCACCGCGCCGGTGGCGGCCGAGAAGACCCTCATCTTGCCGTCCGCGCCGCCCTCGTAGACGAGGCCGCGGGTCGCGGTGACCGCAGGCGTGAAGGCCCGCTGGCAGAGCTGCGGGTAGGCGGCGGCGCCGCCCCACTGGCAGCCGTCGGCGGGGCTCTCGGTCTGCCAGAGGATCGCGCCGGTCGCCGGGTCGAGCGCGTACAGGGTGCCCGGGTTGGCGAACCAGGTGGCGACGTAGAGCCGGTTGCCGTCGTAGCTGGTGCCCCACTGGATGCCCGAACTGCCGCCCTTGGTGTTCGGGTTGGCGACGACCGCGCGGTCCCAGACCTTGGCGCCGGTCAGTGCGTCGTAGACGTGGTAGACGCCGTTCTTCTGGCCGATGCCGACCACCCGGCGGTTGCCGATGCTGAAGACGTTGGCGCTGGCGCCGAAGTCCCAGTCGTGGTCGGTGCCGTCGGCCTTGCTCGGGCAGTAGGCGTCGGCGCCCGGGGTGCCGCAGGCGACGGTGAAGGTGTCCGGGAAGGTCTCCTGGGTGCGCCAGCGGACCGCGCCGGTGCGGGCGTTCAGGGCGAGCACCGAGTCGGTGTCGCCGGCCGCGCCGGTGTAGTTCTGGCCGGTCCCGACGTAGACGGTGTTGCTGGCCCGGTCGAGGACCGGGGAGCTCCAGACGGCGACGCCGGAGGGCTCGTAGCGGTTCGCACCGTTGGGCCAGGTGCCGACCAGCTGCGGCTCGGGGTTGGTCCAGTGGCGCCACTCCAGCTGCCCGGTCCAGGCGTTGACCGCGACCACCGAGCCGCGGAAGGTGCAGCACGGGTAGGTGAGGTCGAAGGTCGCGCCGGACTCCTTGCTGGACACGCCGACGTAGACCTTGCCGTCGTGGACCAGCGGGGAGCTCGTGATCTGGGCCAGCGGGTGGGTGTCGAGCTTCAGCGACCACCGCAGCGCGCCGTTGCGGCGGTCCAGCGCGTACAGGTAGCCGCGGTTGTCACCGAAGTAGACGGTGTTCCCCTCGACCGCAGGGCTGCTGCGGACCGGGTCCGGGTTGCTGGTGGAGTGGGCGCCGGCCACCGGGGCGACGTCGAAGGTCCACCGGGCCGCGCCGGTCTTCGCGTCCATCGCGTGGAAGGTGCCCTCGGCGCCGCCGACGTAGAGGGTGCCGTCCGCCACGGCGGGCTGGCTGCCCAGGTAGACCCCGGGCACCTTGGCGTGGCCGAAGGCCCACTCGAGGCCGAGACCGGAGACGTTGGCGGGGGTGATCCGGTGCTCCTGGCCGTTGAACCGGGTACCGGTGGCGTCGAACTGCCAGCTGCTCCAGTCGGCGGAGCGGTGGCGGGAGCCCTCGGCGTCCTCGGCTCCGGCGCCGTTGGTCACGGTGAGCATCACGAGCGCGGTCAGCAACGCCACCAGGGCGGAGCCGTACCTGGCCGCCCGGGGCCGTCTGTACTGGGACACGTAAATCAACTCCTCGGTGAAGGCGTGTGGTTCACGTACGGTCCGGAGTGGCGGCCAGGCCTGCGGCGGCCTCCGCGTGGGAGAGCACGGCGGCACAGTCCAGTTCGCCGAGGCCCGCCTCGGCGGCGGCGATCAGCGTCTCATGGGTGGCGTCGCAGACGGGGGTGTCGACGCCGAGGCGGTCGGCCTCCGCGGTGGCCAGCCGGAGGTCCTTGCGCATCAGGTCGAGCCGGAACTGCGGGTCCCCGTAGGCCCGGCGGCGCATCACGCCGGCCTTGAACCGCATCACCGGCGAGCTGAAGCCGCTCTCGCTGATCATCTGGAGCGCCAGCTCGCGGTCGATGCCGGCTGCCTGGGCCAGCGTCACCGACTCGGCGAGCACCTGCATCTCCACGCCCATCAGCACGTTGAGCATCACCTTGGCGGTGGCGCCCAGACCGCTCGGGCCGAGGTGCCGGATCTCCTTCGCCAGCGGCTCCAGCACGGCGCTCAGCCGGTCGTAGGTCTCGGCCGATCCGCCGACCATGAAGCGGAGTTCGCCGTCCTTGGCGTGCTGGCCGTTGCCGATGATGCAGGCGTCGACGGCGTTGCGGCCGCGGCCGGCCACCCGCTGGGCCACCGACCGGGCGAAGTCGGGGGAGACGGTGCTGGTGTCCATCACGATGCCGTGCGCGGGCAGCGTCTCCAGGACGCCGCCGGGGCCGAAGAGCTGTTCGTCGACGGCGGCCTCGGACGCGAGGCTGAGCAGGACCACGTCGACCCGCTCGGCCAGCGCGGCCGGGGTGTCGGCGACCTCCGCGCCGCGGGCGGCGAACGGGGCGGCGCGCTCGGGGGTCCGGTTGTGGACCACGATCCGGTGGCCCTGGTCGAGCAGCCGGGAGGCCATGCCGCCGCCCATCACACCGAGGCCGATGACACCGATCCTGGTCACCGGCGGGATGGTGGGGGCGTCTGCGGGCGGGAGGTCCCGGGAGAGTGCACGCCGCTGCTGGCTGGGTATGTCGGCCATGGAGTCGACCCGCTTCCTGGTGGGCTGGTCGCGCCGGGACTCCCGGCGCTCGGAGTGCGGCGGGGAAGGCCGTGCCAGGCACCCCGCCCCACCGCGGCCGGGGTGCCGACTGCCCGTCCAGCCTAGCGGGTGAACACTCACTCCGCACTGTCTTTCGACGTCCGTTTCGAGCCGTACCGTGCACTGATCTGGCGTCAAATCGCCGCCCGGACAGACCTCCTCCCCCACCACCCGGCGAGGGCGGAGGGGGAGGAGGTCGTCACATCGGCGGGACACCGGTCCGGCAGCCGTCAGCCGGCTGCGGCCTCCGGACGGGCACCGGGGCCGGCGGCCTCCGGTCGCCCGCCGCCCTGGCCGGCCTGGGCACCCTGGCCGGCCGGGCCACCCTGCGCGCCGACGCCCTGGGCACCCGGGGCACCCTGACCGCCCTGCGCACCCTGCCACTGGCCGCCGGG
This sequence comes from Streptomyces sp. BE303, assembly GCF_036290945.1. Lineage (NCBI taxonomy): Bacteria > Bacillati > Actinomycetota > Actinomycetes > Kitasatosporales > Streptomycetaceae > Streptomyces > Streptomyces sp. BE303. The sequence continues at coordinate 150,150 of NZ_JAQYWZ010000717.1, read as the reverse complement.
GCCGCCCTGACCCTGGTGCTGACCCTGGTGCTGACCGCCGGGACCACCGGGGCCACCCTGTCCGCCGGGCCCACCCGGGCCGCCCTTGCCGCCGGGCGCGCCCATCGGCGCCCGCATCGGACGCTCCTGGAGGAAGAGCACCACCACGGCACCGATCAGCGAGACCACCATGCCGACCAGGTAGACCACGTGCAGCGACTGGGCCAGCGCGTCGGACACGCCGTCGCGCACCGGCTCGGGCAGCGCCCGGACCTTGGCGGGAGCGGTCAGCACGCCATCGGTGCCGAGCCGCTCCAGCGCCTCGGCCGGCACCTTCTTCGGCAGCAGGTCACGCAGCTGCGAGTTGAGGATGGCACCGAAGACGGTGACGCCCATCGCGCCGCCGAGCGAGCGGAAGAAGTTCGCCGCGGCCGTGGCCACGCCCAACTGCCGCATCTCGACCGAGTTCTGGACCGCCACGATGAGCACCTGGGTCACCATGCCGAAGCCGATGCCGAAGACGGCCAGGAAGCCGCCGGCCGCCACCTCCGAGGAGTCGGCCTTGAGCGTCGACATCAGGAAGAGCCCGAGCGACATCACCAGGAGGCCGATGATCGGGAAGATCTTGTACTTGCCCGTCGCCGCGACGACCTTGCCGGAGACGGTCAGGCTGACGACGGTGGCGAGCATCATCGGGACCAGCAGCAGGCCGGACTCGGTGGCGGTGTCACCGTTGGCGACCTGGAGGAACAGCGGGGTGTAGACGGTCGCCACGAAGAGGGAGATCGAGGTGAGGAAGAGACCCAGGGTGGCGACCAGGACCACCGGGTCCTTGAACAGCTCCAGCGGGACGACCGGCTCGGCGGCCCGCTTCTCCTGGAGCACGAACCCGATCAGCAGCACCACGGCGAGCACCAGCAGGCCGATGACCTGCACGGAGCCCCACGCGTACTGGTCGCCGGCCCAGACCGAGACCAGCAGGATCGAGACGATCGCGGCACTGAGCAGCGCCGAACCGAGGTAGTCCAGCTGGTGCTTCTGCCGGTTGACCGGGAGCTTCAGCACGGAGGTGACCACCACCAGCGCGACGGCGCCGATCGGCAGGTTGATGTAGAAGATCCACGGCCAGCTGAGGTGGTCGACGAAGGCACCGCCGACCAGCGGGCCGACCACGCCGGCCAGCACGAAGCAGGACTGCGCGTAGCCCTGCCACTTGCCGCGCTCGCGCGGCGGGACGAGCTCAGCGATCAGGGCCATGGCCAACGCCATCAGGCCGCCGGCGCCGAGACCCTGGAGGGTCCGGAAACCGATCAACTGGCCGATGTTGGCGGAAAGTCCGGACAACGCGGAGCCGAGGAGGAAGATGGTGATGGCCGACTGGAACATCAGCTTGCGGCCGTAGAGGTCGCCCAGCTTGCCCCAGAGCGGCGTCGCGGCGGTCGCCGCGAGCATGTAGGCGGTGACCACCCACGCCAGGTGGGTGACACCGCCGAGGTCGCCGGCGATGGTCGGAAGGGCCGTCGCCACGATCGTCTGGTCCAGGGCTGCCAGGAACATGGCAAGCACCAGGGCAGCAAAGATCGTCAAGAAGGTCTTCCGTGGCACTTCTGGGGCGGGTGCAGCGTACGGGGCGCTCATTGGGTACTCCTTGAGGAGGCGTCCGCCGGCTCGGAGTCCTTGCTCCGAGCTTGAATTCGTATAGACTATACAATCAAAATTAGCCGTCAAGAGCCAACGTCAGGGCGGCCACGGCCGCCCGGAAGGGCAGCGAACGATGAGCCAACTCCAGGGGAAAATCGCGCTCGTGACCGGATCCACCTCCGGCATGGGGGCGGCGGCCGCGCTCGCACTCGCCGCCGCCGGGGCGCACGTCGTGGTCTCCGGCCGCCGGGCCGAGCTGGGCGAGGCCGTGGTGAACAGGATCCGCGAGAAGGGCGGGCAGGCGGACTTCATCGCCGCCGATGTCACCGTGGAGGATGACGTCGCCCGCCTCGTGGGTACCACGGTCGAGCGACACGGCCGGCTCGACGTCGCCTTCAACAACGCCGGCGGCGGCGGCGCGTTCGGCCCGCTGGACCGCGTCCCGGCCGAGGCCTTCGCCGCGGTCCTCGCCGTCAACCTGACCGGCACCTACCACTCGCTCAAGCACGAGATCGCCGCCATGCGGGCGAGCGGCGGCGGCAGCATCATCAACAACGCCTCCACCGCCGGCGTCCAGGGCACCGCCTTCGGCCTGGGCGCGTACACCGCGGCCAAGCACGGCGTGGTCGGCCTCACCAGGGCCACCGCCCTGGAGGCCGGTCCGGCCGGCATCCGGGTCAACGCGCTCATCACCGGCCCGGTCGACACCGAGGAGTTCCGCCAGCGGGTCGGCAGCCAGCCCGGCGCGCTGGAGCGGGCCGGGTCGGGCACCGCACTCGGGCGGATCGCGACCGAGGAGGAGGTGGCCAACGCGGTGGTCTTCCTGAGCAGCGACGCGGCCAGCTTCGTCACCGGCTCGCTGTTCGGCCTGGAGGGCGGCATGACGGCCGGCGTCTCGGCCGGGATGATGCAGCGGCCGGGCGGCCAGGGAGGCCCGGGCGGAGGCGGTCAGGGCGGCCCCGGCGCGGGCGGCCAGGGCCGTCCGGGACAGGGCGGCCCCGGAGCCGGTCGGCCGAACGCGGGCTGAGTCGGGAAAAGCGCATTGCCCCATTGCCATCGAACCACCCTCGGGATATTTTTTCGACATGCTCGTAAAAACCACGAGAAACACCGAAGAGTTCATCTCCGAAACCGGTGGGTGGATTGCTGGCAACCCCGTCGAGAATTCCATCCTGCTGACCATGCTGGCAGGTGCGAAGTTCCGGCCGCCGACCGCCCCGCCGATCAACTGGAGCCGGGTCGAGGACCCGACCTCCGGCTCGGCGCCGGTGGTCGGCGTGGCGGCCTTCACACCCCCGCACCTGGTCGTGCTGAGCGGGATGCCGGAGGCCGCCGCGGCCGCGCTCGGCACCGAGCTGGGCGCCGGCCCCGACCGGCTTCCCGGCGTGATCGGACCGGACGCGGCGGCCGCCGCGTTCGCCGCCGCGTGGTCCGAGGCCACCGGCCGACCCGCTCACGCGGGCCGGCGTGAGCGGGTACTGAGCCTGTCCGGCCCCGCCGTGACCTCCGACCGGCCGGCCCCGGCCGGGCAGTCCCGGGCCGCCCTGGCCGAGGAGTTGGAGCTGTTCACCGACTGGTGCCTGGAGGCCGCACACGGCGCCGGGCTCAGCCGGGAGACGGCCCGGCGGTCGGTCCAGCAGCAGATCTCCTCCGGTCTGCTGCGGGTCTGGGAGCACGAGGGCGACGCCGTCGCCATCCTCGGCCGGACCGCCTCCGTCGCCGGCGTGGTGCGGTTCAACCCGATGTACGTGCGGCCGGAGATCCGCCGCGGCGGGTACGGCCGGGCGCTGCTCGGCGAGATGCTGGCCGAGCTGGCCGTACGCGAGACGGTGATCTGCCTGGCGGTCACCGGCGAGGGCAACAGCGCCATCCGGTCACTCTTCGAGTCGTTCGGGTTCCGGCCGGCCGGGGGGCTGTCGGAATTCCGCTTCGACTGAGCCGAAAGACCTTCCGGGAATTCACCCGGGAGGACGACCGGGGGCCCGGATCCGTCACGGATCCGGGCCCTTTTCCATGGCGCTCCGGAAAATCACCGGAGAATACGCGGACGGACGGTGGAGCGAATATGCGGACGGATATTTCGGCGGCTGTTCCGGCGCCGCCGACGGGCCGCGACGACCGCACGCCGACGGCCGGGCCGAGGGTCCTCGGTCCGGCCGCTCACGGTCCTGCGGCGTACGGCCGCGCGGCCGTACGGTCACCCGACCGCACGGCCGCACGTGGTCGCTCAGTCCAGCGGGTCGGGGTCGGGCACGGCCTCCAGCAGCGAGAAGGCCGTCCCGGTGGGCACCACCCGGTTCAGCCGGAAGCCGCCGCGCCGGAAGACCTCGGCGAACTGCTCCTCGGTCCGGACCTCGCCGCTCATCGTGACCAGCATGACCAGGTCGAAGTTCTTCACGAAGCGCGGCACACCCTCGCGGTGCACCAGCTCGGCCGCGACGAAGCGGGCGCCCGGCGAGGCCTCCCGGCACTTGCGCAGCAGTCGCACCAGCGCGTCGTCCGGCCAGGAGTGCCAGACCTGCTTGGTGACGTACGCGCCGATCCCGGCCGGGACGCCGGCGAAGAAGTCGACCGGCTCGAAGTCCAGGCGGCCCTGCTCGGCCAGCTTGGCGACGTCCGGCTGGGTCCGGGCCTGCTCGATCACGCTCGGCAGGTCGGCCAGCACGCCGCGGCCGAGCGCGTCGTACTTCTGGAGGATCGCCGCCAGGTAGGTGCCCTGCCCGCCGCCCAGGTCGCAGACCGCACCGGCCTCGGCGAACTCGGGGTAGGAGGAGACCAGGGCGTCGGAGAGCGCGTCGGTGAAGTCGGTCATCGCCTGGTTGAAGGTGGCGGCCGCACCCGGGTTGCGCTGGAGCCACGGCCAGAGCGCGGTGCCGTGCACCTTCTCGAAGCCGGGCTTGCCGGTGACCAGGCTGTGGTCCAGCGCGCCCCAGGAGGACCAGAGCCACTCGGCACCGACCATCCGGGCCATCGCGTCCATCGAGCCCGGCACGCCGGGGCGCAGCAGCTCGGAGAGACCGGTGTTGGCGAAGACGCCGGGCTCGGTCTCCTCGAAGACACCGTCCTCGGCGAGCAGCCCCAGCACCTTGGCGAGCGGGCCGGCGGCCACCTCGGCGCGCTCGGCGAGTTCGGCGGCCGGCAGCGGGCCGTCGGCCAGCAGCTCGGCGATCCGGTACTCGGCGGCCAGTGCCAGGCAGCGCGGCGTGGACGGGAACATGAGTTCGGAGAGGAACACCGCGCCGGCCGAGGCAGGGGCGGTCTGGGGAACGGCGGTCATAAGGGTGAGGCCTCCCTGCGGGGACCGGGCCGCGGGCGGACGGTGCCCGCGGCCCGAGCGGTCATGGGTGGACGGGACGACGGACCGGTCCGCCCTGCACGGACCGCCGGGCGGACCCGGTGGTGCGTGCGCGGCGGGCCCGTCGGCCCGGCACCGCGCGGCCCCGAACGGGCCGGGACCACGCGGCGGTTGCCCGGAAGGGGCTCAGCCCAGCAGGGCGAAGGCGAAGCCGCCGCCCGGGTTGGCCATGAACTTGTTGGTCGGCGGGATCTCCCCGCCGGCGGCGATGCCCACGGCCGGGCCGGACAGCGCGATCCGGGCCGGGGTCGGGACGGTCTCGGCGTCACCGGCGGCCAGCTGGCCCCAGTTGTTCCAGCCCCAGCCGAGCACCGAGCCGTCGGCGAGCAGTGCCAGCGCGTGGCCGCCGGTGCCCGGGTTGGCGTCGGTGCCGCCACCGCTGGCCGTCACCGCCTTGACGCCGGTCAGACCCGGCACCGGGGCGGGCACCGCGCGGTCGACGGTGGTGCCGTCGCCGAGCTGGCCGCCGTCGTTGAGGCCCCAGGCCGCGACGGTGCCGTCGGCCAGCAGCGCCACCGTGTGGTGGTAGGCGCCGACCAGCTGGGTGACCGGGCCGAGGCCCTGCACCTTCTGCGGGGCGGCGCGGTCGACCAGGGTGCCGTCGCCGAGCTGGCCGCGGTCGTTGAAGCCCCAGACCGAGGCGGAGCCGTCGGCGTGCACGGCCAGGCTGTGGCCGCCGCCGGCGCTCAGCCGGACCGCCGGCTCCAGGCCCTCGATCACGGCCGGACGCGGCCGGCAGTCGAAGGAGGCGGTCATGTAGGAGCGGACGATCCGGCCCTCGCGGGTGGAGTTCGGGCCGTCGCCCAGCTGGCCGCGGTCGTCACGGCCCCAGGACCAGACGGTGCCGTCGGCCTTGAGGGCCAGGTTGTGCGCGCCGCCGACGGCGAGCTCGATCACGTCCTCCAGGCCGTCGACCCGGACCGGGACCGGCTGCACGCCGAAGTTGGCCTCGCCGAGGGCGCAGAAGAAGCCCGCGCCCCAGGCCCAGACCGTGCCGTCCTCCAGCAGCGCGGCGCTGTGCCCGCCGCCGGCGCCGGCCGAGCGGACCCGGCCGGGCAGGCCGATCGTCCGGACCGGGCTCGCCTGGTTCTCCGTCGAACCGTCGCCGAGCTGGCCGAAGGCGTTGCGGCCGAAGCCCCAGAGCTCGCCGTCGGCGGTCAGGGCCAGGGCGTGACCGCTGCCGGCCACGACCCGGACCACGCCCTCCAGGCCCTTGATGTCCTGCGCGGCGGCCCGGTTGACGGTCCCGCCGTCGCCGAGCTGGCCGTTGGTGTTGTCACCCCAACTGCTGATGATCCCTGCCATGGTGATGCCACCTCTCAATCGTCGGGGAGCGTCAGGCCCAGAACTGGTCGACGGCGTACTGGTCCTCGGGGTAGGTCCAGAACTCGGCGATCAGGCCGTCCTGGATGCGCGCCACGTTGACGAACGGCATCTCGAGGCTCTTGCCCTCGCGCTCGTAGCGGGTGAAGACCGTGGCGAACGCGAACGTGTCGCTGGCGCCGATCTCGTGGATCTCCATCTGGATGCGGCCCTGGCAGATCTCGAACATCCGGCCGGCGAAGGCCAGTGCGGACTCGATGCCCTCGTGCGCGCCGGACAGTTCGCTGGTGCCCGGGTAGTAGTGCACGCAGTCCTTGGTCCAGTAGCCGGCGGCCTTCTGGACGTCGCCCACGGTGAACGCGGCGTAGACCGCCTCCATGAGCTTGGCGTTGGGGTGGTCGACGACCTTCATGATTCTCCTCCTGTGGGTGGTGCCTTGCGGGGCGGGAAGGGAAAGGTGAGGACGTCAGCCCGCGGCGCGGCGGACGACGTCGACCAGGGAGGCCCGGTCCGGGGCGGGGAACGGCGGCGGCCCGCCCGCGGCGGCCTGCTTGACCCGCAGCCGGATCTCCTCGTCCTCGTAGAGGCCGGCCGGGTTGTCGAGCGACATCATGGTGCGGGCCAGCCGGCGCCAGACCACCTCGTCGGTGGCGGCCGCCTCGGCCACGGTGCCGAAGGTGATGACGTCCGGCGGCAGCGGCGGCAGCTGCTGGCCGGCCACGGTGGCCCGCCAGAGCCGGGCCCGGCCCGCGTCGTTGCGGACCGCGTCCTCGAACCACGGGCGGAAGGTCCGCCCGGCCAGGCCGGCCGCCAGCGCGGCCTGCTCGGCGTCCGGCTCCGGGTGCTCGCGCACCAGGTCGGCCAGGCCGAGCACGTGGGCGATGGCCAGGGAGACCCCGCGCCCGTACGCCGGGTTGGTGGTGCAGACCGCGTCGGCGACCGGCAGGAAGCCGGGGACCGGCTGCGCGTTCTGCCCGTACAGCCGCAGCGAGTTGTCCAGGCCGCCCATCGCGTGCACCGGCGAGATCGGCGCGGCGACCTCCGGCGACACCCAGGGGGCCAGCAGCGGGGTGGCGCGGACCGCGGCGGTGAACGCGTCCTCGATGCGCAGCGCCTTCAGCTCCGTGTCGTCCGGCAGCACGCCGAAGGAGATGGTGAAGGTGTTGCTGTCACCGAGGAACAGCACGCCGGTGTAGTGGTCCCAGAGCCCGCCGGCGCCGAAGCCGCGGTTGAGCGGACCGGCCGGACGCGGGCTCAGCGCACGGTAGTAACGGGTGTAGTAGGTGATGTCGGCGCTCTGCGCGACCTGCTCCGGCTCGGCCAGGCCGTGCTCGCGGAGCCACTCGTGTCCCTGCGAGCGGCGACCGCTCGCGTCGATCACCAGGTCGGCCGCGACGCTGCGGCCGTCCTTGGTGACGACGCCGGTCACCCGGGCCGGGCCGCGGTCGGCCACGGTCAGACCGCGCACCGTCTCGCCCCGCCGGAAGGAGATCCCGGGCCGGCGCAGCGCCTCCTGGCGGAGGATCAGCTCGAAGGTCGAGCGCCGGCTGCCGATCATCCGGAGCTCGGCGTCGGACGGGTGCGGGGTCTTGTCGGCCAGCGACGGCGGCATCGCCCGGCCGAGCTCGATCTCCCGGGCACCGGCCGCGACCAGGGCCTGGTAGACGGCGGGCAGCCGGTCCCGCAGCAGGTTGGTGCCGAGCGAGCCGAAGGCGTGCGACTGGTGCATCTGCGGCACGGTGGGCCGCTGCCAGTCGCTGTGCGCCAGGTCGACGGTGTCCGGCGCCTCGTTGGCGTCACGCTCCAGCACCGTGACGTCGTGCCCGAGGTCGGCGAACGCCAGCGCGGCCACCAGGCCCGCGACGCTGCCACCGATGATCAGTGTCCGTGTCATGACCTCAACCCGTGGTGGTGGGAGTGGAAAGGCTCGCCCGCGGGGTGTCCCGCGAGGTCTCGGCCTGGATGTGGAACCGGATGGACTTCGCGTTGGTGAAGCACTCGCGCATCGGGCGCACCAGGTCCCGGTGCTCCTCGGTCTCCTCCCAGGCCACGAAGTCGTCCAGGGCGCGCCACTCGCTGGTGATCAGCCACTGCTCCGGGTCGGTGGACGACTGGCAGACCTGGTCACGGACGTGTCCGGGGACACCCTCGGCCACCAGGTGGCGGACCTGCTCGTACGCCTTGAGGAAGTCCTCGCGGCGCTCTTCCTTGACGGTGATGAGGAAGAGCACGCGGCCTCGCGCCGCGCCCTCGTCGACCGGCATGGCGGTCTCCCTTCCGAGGTCGTTGGGTGTCAGGAGTGCGCGCGCAGGACGACGGCGCTGTTGAAACCGTCGAAACCGCGGGCACCGATCAGCGCGGCGCCGACCTCGACGGCCTGCTCCTCGCGGACGAAGGCCAGCTCGCAGCCGTCGGCCGGGCGGGCCGGGCCCGCCGAGGGCGGGATCAGGCCGTTGTCCATGGCCAGCACCGCGGTGGCGGCGTCCAGTGCGCTGCCGCCCTGGTAGAGCCGCCCGGTCAGCGGCTTCTGGGTGGTGACGGCGGCCGGGCCGGCCTCGCCGAACACCTCGCGCAGCGCCTGCACCTCGGTGCGGTCGTACGCCGCGACGCCGACCGCGTCCGGGAAGGCCACGTCGACGTCGCCGGGGGTGAGCCCGGCCCGTTCGATCGCGGTGCCCAGCGCGCGGGCGTACTGGCGGACCGAGCCCGCGCCGGTCCGGGTGGTGGAGGCGCCGTCGTGGGTGGCGGCCCAGCCGGAGATCTCGGCGCGGATCCGGGCACCCCGGGCCAGCGCGTGTTCGAGGTCCTCGACCACGAAGACCGCGCCGCCCTCGCCCGGCACGTAGCCGGCCGCGCGCTCGTCGAACGGCAGGTACGCCGCCGCCGGGTCGGTGCCGGTGTAGAGCCGGCCGCTGCGCTGCTGGCAGGCGAGCGCGTACGGGCCGAGCGGCGCCTCGGTGCCGCCGGCCAGCACCACGTCCGCGCCGCGGCGGATCAGGCGGGCGGCGTGCGCCAGGGAGTCCAGGCCGCCGGCGCCCTCCGAGACGAGGACGCTGGACGGGCCCTTGGCCTGGTGCCGGATGGCCAGCTGGCCGACGGTCGCGGCGTAGAACCAGGCGATCGACTGGTAGGCGCCGACGGTCCGCGAGGTGTCCGGCTGCCAGAGCCGCTGGAGCTCGCGCTGGCCGAACTGGTTGCCGCCGGACGAACTCGCCAGCGCCACCGAGAACTTGTAGGGCTCGACCGTGGACGGATCCAACTCGGCTTCGCCGAAGGCCAGTTCGGCCGCCGCGTAGGCCAGGTGGGTCCAGCGGTCGGTCTGCACCTGGAGCCTGCGCTCGACGTACCGGTTGGCGTCGAAGTCGCCGACCTCGCCGGCCAGCGTGGTCTCGTACGAACTCGCGTCGAAGAGCGTGATCGGGCCGATCCGGCTCTCGCCGCCGCAGACCGTCTTCCAGTGGGCCTCACTGCCGGTCCCGCTCGGCGCGACCACGCCGACGCCGGTGATGACCGCGCGCCGCTCGCTCATCGGATCCTCCCGAGCTTGGCGAAGAGCATCGCGGACTGGAAGCCGCCGAACCCGCTGCCGACCGACAGCGCCGCACCGACCCGTACCTCACGGGCGTTGTTGGGCGTGTAGTCGAGGTCGCACTCGGGGTCCCGGTTCTGCCAGTTGGCGGTCGGCGGGACGACCCCGCGCTCGACGGCCAGCGCGCAGGCGGCCATCTCGATCGCGCCGATCGCGCCCAGCGAGTGGCCGACCATCGACTTGATCGAGCTGATCGGCACGCCGTACGCGGCGTGGCCCAGGGAGCGCTTGAACGCGCCGGTCTCGTGCCGGTCGTTCTGCCTGGTCCCGGAGCCGTGGGCGCTGATGTAGTGCACGTCCTCGGGGTTGAGCCGGGCCTGGCGGAGCGTGTCGCTGATCGCCTCGGACATCTCCAGGCCGTCCGGGCGCAGCCCGGTCATGTGGAAGGCGTTGCCGCGGTTGGCGTAGCCGACCACCTCGCAGTAGATCCGGGCGCCGCGCCGGCGGGCGTGCTCCAGCTCCTCCAGGACGAGCACCGCGCAGCCCTCGCCGAGCACGAAGCCGTGCCGGTCCCGGTCGAACGGCCGGGAGGCGTGCTCCGGGTCGTCGTTGTCCGGGGTGGTGGCCTTGATCGCGTCGAAGGAGGCCACGGTGACCGGGGAGATCGGCGAGTCGGAAGCACCGGTGATCATCACCTCGGCCTCGCCGTCCACCAGCAGCTGGTAGGCGTGGCCGATCGCGTCGATGCCGGAGGTGCAGCCGGTGGAGACCACCACGGCCGGGCCGTGCACCGCGTGCCGGGCGGCCACGTCGGCGGCCAGGCTGCTGGGGATCAGGCCCTGGTAGAGGAAGGGACTGGTGACGTCCGGGTCGACCAGCCAGTTCCGGCCGGAGTCGCTGGCCACCACGAACTCGTCCTCCAGGACGATGGTGCCGCCGACCGCCGAGCCGAGCACCACGCCGGTGGCCTCACGGGTCTGTTCGTCGAGCTGCAGTCCGGCGTCGGACACCGCCTCCTGGGAGGCGGCCAGCGCGAACTGGACGTAGCGGTCGGCGCGGCGCAGCTCCAGCGGGGTGAGGCCGGCCGCGACTGCGTCGAAGTCCGCCTCGGCGGCGATCTGCGAGCGGAACGCCGACGGGTCGAACGCGCTGATCCTGCGGGTCGCCGTGCGGCCGGAGGTGATGAGGTCCCAGAAGGACTCCCGGGTGGTGCCGCCGGGCGCCACCACACCGATCCCGGTGACCACCACGCGGCGGGCGCCTGCGGAGGGGGATGCGGTCATCGCTCCCCCAGCACTATGTGTCCCTCGTGCGCCTTGGTGCCGGGGCCGTCCTCGGTGTCGACGTGGCCCAGCTCCGGGGAGGGCGCCAGCGGGCCGAGGTGGAAGACCGCGAAGGCCTCCTCGTTGCCGGTGTTGCGCAGCCGGTGCCGGACGTCCTTGGGGATGACCAGGCCCTGGCCGGCGAACAGCTCGAACGGCTTGTCGTCCAGGTCGAGGGTGAGCTCGCCCCGGACGAGGAGCACGAACTCCTCGCTGTACGGGTGGTAGTGCTCGCTGATCCGCTCCCCGGGCTGGAGCCGGGCGATCCCCATGAAGCCCGAGGTCGAGCCGACCGTGGCCGGGGAGAGCACCGCACGGGTCTCGCCACCGCGCTTCCGGTTGGCGGGGACGTCGTCGATGCCGACGATTCGGTAGTTCCTGACGGCCATGGCGCTCACTCCTCTTCGGCGGGGCCGGCCTGGGCGGTGCCCCGGTCGGCGGCGAGTGCCTCGACCTTGCGGCGGATGATCTCCAGCTGCACGGGCGAGTTGGTGTTGAGGCGTTCGGTCATGCCCTGGTCGTCGACCGGGGCGGCGGGCTTCATCGAGAAGTCCTGGATCCAGGTCATCCGGGTGCCGCCCTCGGGCAGCTCCTCGTAGCGCCAGTGGATCTGCATGTAGGCGAAGGGCCCGGTCTCGACCCGGTGGGCGTGGACGGTGCGGTCGGCCGCGTTGACGGTCCGGTCGCTGATCCAGCTCCAGATCCGCCCCTCCTCGTCCGGGTGCATGGTGAGCCGGAACCGGACGGTCTCGCCGCGCTGCTCGATGATCTCGGCGGACGCGTACTCGGTGAACAGCTCGGGCCAGCCGGCGACGTCGTTGGTGACGTCCCAGACGAGCTTGAGCGGGGCCTGGATGACGATGCCGTTCTCGGTGTGTCCGGCCATCGGTCAGCTCACCGCCCCGGCGCCCTGCAGCTGGGCGACGATCTCGTCGACGCTGAGGGCGACGGCGCCGTCCGGGACCTTGAGGCCGTACCGGTCGGCGATCACCGCCTCCAGCTCCAGGACGGCCAGCGAGTCGAGGCCGAGCTCCTCCAGGGGGACGTGCCGGGAGCCCTCGAAGACGTCCGGCGCCGCGCCGGCGCTGGTGATGAGGACGTTCTCGATCTCCGCCGCGGTGACGACCGTGGTCGTCCCGCCGGCCTGGTGGTCGGTCATGGTGCTGCCTCTCGTTTCTCCGGTGTAGGGACTGCTCCGGGGCGGGGGTGCCGCTCCGGGGCACAGCGCTGCTCCGGGGTGAACGGACCCCGTCGGTCAGGGCGCCGGCGGTGGTCGGGTCACCGACCGCCGGTACCGGACTCCCAGCTGTAGAAGCACTGGGCGACCGCGTCCTGCGGGGAGCGCCACGTGGCCAGGTAGGGGGAGATGAACGGGGTGAGCCGTTCGCTGACGCGGGCGAACTCGGGGTGGCGGCGGGCGGCGTCAACCGCTGCCTGACCCGGGTCGTCGGTCTCCAGCAGGTGGACGTAGGTGTCGCCGAGCAGGTACAGCGAGCGGTGGGTGACGCCGGCGATCCGCGGCAGTTCGGTCTCGTCCGACTCGCCGAAGATGCGGGCGACGTCGCCCTCCGATCCGGGCACCATCCGGGCGATGATCAGTGAGCGGTGCATGGGGGCTCCCCTCGGGGTGCGGTGGGCTCGGGCTGGTGGACTCAGTGCTGCGGGCGGCCGACCGGCTGGATGGCACCGATGTCGAGCAGGATCCGGGGCACGTTGTCGCCGATCCACGACTCGACGACCCGGCCGTCGACGATCCGGTGGCAGGACATCTCGTGCACCGTGACCGGCTTGCCGGTCGGCGGGATGTCGAACAGCTGCCCCTGGTGGGTGCCGCGGGTGGTGAAGCGGGCGTAGACCCGGTCGCCGTCGCCGGCCACGTCCTCGACGGTCACGTGGACGTCGGGGAAGGCGTTGCGCCAGAGCAGCACGGCCTGGCGGAACGAGTCCGGGCCGGGCGGCATCGGGGGCAGGCCGGGGGCGTGCACCACGTAGTCCTCGGCGAAGCGGTCGCCGATGGTGGACAGGTCGCCGTCGTTGAAGGCCCGCTCGGTCAGGTCGCGGATGAGGGCCTTGTTGGTCTCGACCGTGGTCTCGGTGGACGAGGTCATGACACTCCTTTGCTCGGCGGACGACCCTGCGGCCGAGGCCGTGGGCGGTCCGGGTGGGCGGAAGTCAGGGCTTCGCAAAGCGGGGCAGGGAAGGCCCCGGGGATGGACCGGCGCAGGTCAGAGAAGTGCGGCGAGGGTGAAGCAGACCGCCGCACCGATCGCGCCCATGGTCCGGGTCTCGTGCGCCAGGTGCCACCGGCGGCGCTTGCCGCGCCAGGCGGCGTCGCTGTCCTGGTGGGGGCTCCAGCGCTCGATCTGGCGCCAGATCGGGCGGTTGACGCCCTCGGAGGCGACCGCGACGGTCGCCATGCCGACGGTGCCGGCCGCGTACAGCACCTTGGCCACCTTGCTCTCCGAGCGGACGGCCTTGGTGGCGCCCACGGTGGCGGTGGCGATGCCGTTCCAGAAGGCGATCGGGTGGAACACGTGCATGTCGATGAGCTGGCACGTGTTGACGTACCGGTCGTAGGGCAGAGAGTTCAGCATCGGCAGGATCGAGGTTTTCATGATCCACAAGGTGCCGAGCTGAACGCTGGACGATGTCACCAGCCAGACGTTCGCATTGTCCTTCATGTCGATTCCTCGAATCGATCCTGGAGATCACGGGACGTTCGCCGAGTGTTCGGCGAACCGGGGCGGGGTCGCCCGGTGCGATGGCACGGGACCCCGGGGGCCGGGGCATCTCGGCCCCCGGGGCGGCCCCGCCGGCTCATCCTTGCCGCCGGGTGGTCCCAGTGTCAGGAGGCATCCGTCTCCACCGGGCTGGGACGTCGCCCGGGCGTCCACGGACCGCGTCCCGGTCCTCCCGGGCCGGTTGCCCAGCCGGTTCGTTGCACCAACCGGGCGGGGAGGAGGCCGTGTTGACGCGCGCACCGGCTGCACCCTACGGTGCGAGCGGGCACTCACTCACTTGATTGTCCGGGCCCGCGACCACCCTGCCGAGCCGACCGGCCGGCGGACATCCCAGGAGGTGTCGAGCCGATGACGATCGATGTGCACGGCCACATCACGTCGCCCGAACTCTTCCGCCGGTTCCCCATGCCGCCGAGCCTCGTCGACGTCGACGGCATGGTGGAACTCAAGGCGGCGGCCGGGATCACCACGTCCCTGGTCGGCAGTCCCGTAGGCGCGGGCACCATGGTGCGCACGCCGGGGCTGGACAACTACCGCCAGCCGCTCGACACCCTGGAGCGGTTCCACGACTGGCTCGGCGAGCAGGTCCGGGCCCGGCCCGGAGCCCTCCGCGGATACGTCTACACCAACCCGCTGGGCTCCGACGCCGAGCTGGCCGCCACCGCCAAGCGCCTCGAACAGCCCGAGTTCGTGGGGCTGATGGTGAACTCCAGCATCGAGGGGCGCTTCCTCGACGGCCCGGAGGCCGACGCCTTCTTCGCGATGGCCGCACAGTACCGGACCCCGGTCATGCTGCACCCGCCGGCCGAGCCGGCCGGTGCCGGCGAGCTGGACGACCTGCGGCTGGTCGAACAGATCGCCCGGCCCTGCGACGTCACGCTGGGAACGGCGGCGGTGCTCTTCGCCGGCTGGCTGGAGAAGTACCCCGACCTGCGGATCGTCGCGCCGGTCTGCGGCGGCGGGCTGCCGCTGCTGCTGGAGCGGCTGGAGCTGGCCCGGCGGATGCCGGTCACCTTCGGGCGGCCGGGCGCGGGCGGCCCGCCGCCCGGCGCCGGCGGGCCCCCGGCGGGTGTCGGCGGACCCCCGCCCGGTGTCGGCGGACCCCCGGCGGGCGGGCCCGGTGCGGCGGGCCGGCCCGGCGGTCCCGGAGGGCCGGGGACGGGCGGGCCGGGCGGGCCGGGTGCGGCGGCACCGGCCGGTCCCCCCGTCCCGCCGCTCGCCGAGGTGCTCGGCCGGGTGTACGTCGACACGGCGACCCCGAGCCTGCGCGCCATCGCCGCCGCGGTCGACGCCTTCGGGGTCGGCAACGTCATGTTCGGCACCGACTCCCCGCCGATGAGCGCACCGCTGGACGCCTCGCTCGCCCGGCTCGACGGGCTCGGCCTGGACGCCACCGCGGTCGCCCGGATCCGGCACGGCAACGCCGCCGAGCTGTTCGGCCTGGCGCCCGCCGCGCCGGACCGCACCTGAACCCGGCACATCCCGAGCGGACCCGGGTAGCACCGGGCCCGGACTCACCCCGACCCGCCGGCGCCGCCCGCGCCCCGGCACCGCGGCGGTCCCGGCTCCACGCCGGATCCGGGACCGCGCCGGGACCGCGTTCCGCGGTTCCGCGCCGGCACGACCCACCGGGAACCACGCACCGGGAACCACCCACCACGGGGGCCAGGGGCCACGCGCCTGGAACCACCACCGACAAGCGACAGGGAGGTGCCGTCATGACGGCAGCCGCACCGACCGACCCGCCGGGCCCGCCCGCCGGACGCCCGGGCGGCGGACCGCCCCCGGGCTTCGCCGGCCCACCCGGCGGACGCCCGGGCGGGCCGCCGCCGGGGGTCTTCGGCCCGCCCGGCGGAGGACCGCCCGGCGCGGGAGCGCCCCAGCCCGCACCCGAACGAGTCCCCGCCGACCGGCAGTTCGCCGGCAGCCGGGTCCTGGTGGTCGGCGGCTACGGCAGCATCGGCGCCGCCGTCGCCGAGGACCTCGCCGCCCAGGGCGCCCGGGTGGCCGTCGCCGGCCGCTCGCTGAAGAAGGCCGAGGAGACCGCCGACCGGCTCGCCCCGCTGGCCGCCCGGGGCGGGGAGGTCGTCGCCCACGCCGTCGACGTCGCCGACCGTGCCGACGTGGACCGGCTGGTGGACACCCTGGTCGCCGGCTGGGGCGGCATCGACGTCCTGGTCAACTGCGCCAGCGCGCTGGTGACGGTCGGCGCCGAGACCATCTCGGAGGAGGACTGGCGCACCATCGTCGACACCAACCTGCTGGGCGCCTTCTGGCTCTCCCAGTCGGTCGGGCGGGCGATGATCGCGGGCGACGGCGGCCGGATCGTCCATCTCTCCTCCGTCCGCGGCAAGTTCGGCGCACGGCGCGGCTTCAGCGCGTACGGCGCGAGCAAGGCGGGCCTGGACCTGCTGGTCAAGCAGCTGGCCGCCGAATGGGGCCGGCACCGGATCGCGGTGAACGCGGTCGCTCCCGGCTTCGTGCGCACCGACTTCGTCCAGGAGAACGCCCAGAACCCGGAGTTCATGAAAATGGTGATCGGCCGGATCCCGCTGGGCCGCACCGCCGAGCTGCACGAGGTCGCGGACGCCGTGACCTTCCTCGCCTCACCGCGGGCCGGATTCATCTCCGGCCAGGTGCTGTACGTGGACGGCGGCGTCACCGCCAGCCAGTGACAGCGCCACCTCCCCACCCCGACGGGGCCGGACCCGGCCCCGAACCGTCAGGAGACGACATGAGCACGTGGCACGCGCTGTACTACCCGCTGCTCCCGGGCAGCGAGGACACCGTCAAGGAGCTGTTCCGCAAGAGCGGCCGCCCGGAGTTCGACGTCCGCACCCCGGACGGCACGGTCGTCGGGAAGCTCCTCGGCACCCAGGCCTTCGTCGGCAAGGAGCTGGCCGTCCGGGTCATCGAGATCGAGGGCCCGCTCCCGCTGGTGGCCGCGCACATGAGCCAGCAGCCGGCCGTCCGCGAGTTCGAGCGGGAGCTGGAGAACCACCTGGCCGTCCCCCGCGACATGACCAGCCGGGAGGGCGCCCAGGCCTTCTTCCGGCTGGCCTCGATGGAGAACGTGCTCTCCCGCCGCCACGACCAGCCCCTCCAGGGGGAGTGACATGAAGATCGGAATAGGACTGCCGACCTCGCTGGAAGGTACCGCGGGCGAGGACGTGGTCGGCTGGGCGGTTCAGGCCGAGGCCGCCGGGTTCTCCACGCTCGGCACCATCGACCGCCTGTTGCACACCAGTTGGGAGCCGCTCACCACGCTGGCCGCGGCCGCCGCGGTCACCGAGCGGATCGGTCTGGCGACCAGCATCCTGATCTCGCCGCTGCGCTCCAACACCGCGCTGCTGGCCAAGCAGGCCGCCACCGTGGACCGGCTCTCCGGCGGGCGGCTCACCCTCGGGCTGGCCGTCGGCTCGCGACCGGACGACTTCGAGGCCGGCCGGATCGAGAAGACCGGCCGGGGCGCCCGGACCGGCACCCAGGTGGCCGAGCTGCGCCGGCACTGGGCCGACGCGCAGGCCGGCCGGGAGCCGGCCGTCGGACCGGCGCCGGTCCGGCAGAACGGGCCGGAGCTGATCCTCGGCGGCCACTCGCCGGCCGCACTGCGCCGGGCTGCCCGGCTGGGTGACGGCTGGATCGGCGGCGGCACCGGCCCGATGATGTTCGCCCAGGGCGCGCAGTCGCTGCGCGAGCTGTGGACGGAGGAGGGCCGCGAGGGCGCGCCCCGGCTGGTGGCGCTGGCGTACTTCGCGCTGGGCGGGGACGCGACCAAGCACACCGAGGGCTACCTGCGGTCCTACTACCGGGACGCCGGTCCGTTCGTCGAGCACATCCTGCGCGGCGCCGCCGACTCGGCGGGCAAGTTGCGCGGGATCGTCGGCAAGTACGCCGAGGCGGGCTGCGACGAGCTGCTGTTGATGCCGTGCTCCCGGGACCTCGACCAGGTCACGGCCGCGGCCGAGGTGCTGGGGCTCCAGGGCTGACCACGGCACGGCGGGGAGGGGCGGGCGGCCAGTGGCCACCCGCCCCTCCCCCGTTCCCTGCCCGGGTCCGGCGACGGGGGGCGTCCGGCAGGTCCGGCGGTCCGGCGGTCCGGCGCCGGGGCGGGGCGCCCCGGGCGTGGCGGGCCGGGCGGGGCGCCCCGGGCGGGGCGGGCCGCCGGCGCCGCGGCGTCGGAACGCGGAAGGTCCGCCGCCCGGCACTGCTCGCCGGGCGACGGACCGGTCCGGACGGGCCCGCAGGGGCCGGGCCGGTGCTTACACGGGCGCCGGGGCCAGCGTCCGCCACAGCTGCCGGACGAAGGCCTCCGCCTCGCGCAGCGCCTCCTGGCCGGCCGACGGCGCGGCGAACACGCCCCCGTACGCGGCCAGGTAGCAGGCGCCGAGCAGGAGCTGGGACGCGGCCATCGGGTCGGCGTCCCGGCTGACCACGTCGACCCGCTGGGCCCGGCGCAGGTAGTCGGCCAGCAGCTCGGAGGCCCGGTGCGGGCCGGCGTTGTTGGCCCGCATCCACTCCCGGTGCCGGTCGAGCAGCTTGGGCTCGGCGAAGACCGAGAGCAGCATCGGCATCGACTCCCGGTAGAAGGCGAGCGCTTCCTCGGCCACCTGCTGGAGGGTCGCGCGGACCTCCCCCTCGGTGCCGATCTCCTCCGGCAGGGCGCGCAGCACGGGCAGCAGCCCGGGCAGCCGCTCGGCCAGGACGGCCAGGAAGACGTCCTCCTTGCTGCGGAAGTGCCGGTAGATGGTGCCCTCGGAGCAGCCCGCCACCTCCGCGATCTCCTTGGTGGTGCAGCGGGCCAGGCCGAGGTCCCGGATCACCCGCTCGGCGGCGTCGACGATCTGCTCGCGCATACTCATGAAGGCTCCGAAGGGACGGGTGCGGCCGGGGTCGTCCCGGTCCGCGACTGCGGAGTGGTTACCGAAGGATAGCGTGTAGGTGAGCGCCCGCTCACCCGTTCGGGCCGGTCCGTGGCCGGCTCCGGTACGCACGGCGCCGGCCCTGCCGCCCGGTTGGACGGCAGGGCCGGCGCGGCACTGTCCAGACGCGGCACCGCTCAGCGGGGCGGTCCGGCGGGGCCGCCCAGCCCGGGCGGCGGCCCGACCAGCTGCACGCCGAGCGGCTCCAGCGCGCCCAGCAGCCGGGCGAAGTCCGGCGGTCCCTGGAGCGGCGGGGGGAGTTCCAGGCTGGTCGCCGGCTCGCCGGTCTGGAAGAACCACTCCTCGAAGCCGGCCGGGGTCCCGAGCACCAGGAACCGGGTGCCCTCGGTCTCCACCCGGTACTGGTGGGCGATGCCGCGCGGCGCGAACACGGTGGCACCCGGGCCGACCTTGTGCTCGTCGTCGCCGATCCGCAGCACCATCTCGCCCTCCTGGACGATGAAGAACTCGTCCTCGCGGGTGTGCAGGTGGACGGGCGAGGCGTAGCCCGCCGGCGAGAGCTGCTCGGCGAGCCAGAACTGGCCGTTGGTCTCGGCGCCGGTCGCCTTGAACTTGAGCAGGGCGCCCACGTGCCAGATGGCGCGACCCTCGTCGGGCTGCTTCACGAACGGTTGGGACGTCACTCGGTTCCTCCTCGGTCGGCGGTCCCGCGCGCGGGACCGCTCGGAAACGGTGCGGAAACTGATGGAGCGCCTGATCGGACGGAGCGTCAGGCCGCGGTGCGGACGGCGCTGGTGGCCAGCACGGCGGCCACCACCTCGTCCGGTCCGGGCGCGAAGGCGTCCTCCAGCTCGGGGCTGAAGGGCACCGGCGCGTGCGGCCCGGTGACCATCCTGACCGGTCCGCGCAGCGCCGCGAAACGGTCCTGCGCGACCTGGGCGGCGATGTCGGTGGCCAGGCTGCACCGCGGGTGCGCCTCGTCGACCACGACCAGGCGGCCGGTCTTCTCGACGCTGGCGTAGATGGTCGAGGTGTCCAGCGGCGAGAGCGTCCGGGGGTCGATCACCTCGACGTCCACGCCCTCGGCGGCCAGCCGCTCGGCGGCGGTGAGCGCGACCGAGACCATCCGGCCGATCGCGACCACGGTGGCGTCCGCGCCCTCGCGGACCACCTTGGCCGTGCCGAACGGGATCGCGTACGGCTCCTCGGGGACGGGGCCGGGCGCGAAGTACAGCATCTTGTGCTCCAGGAAGAGCACCGGGTCGTCGTCCACCAGCGCCTGCGCCATCAGGCCCTTGGCGTCGTACGGGTTGGACGGCGCGACCACCTTGATGCCGGGCAGGTGGACGAAGAGCGGGTGCAGCGCCTGCGAGTGCTGGGCGCCGCGGCGCAGGCCGGTGCCCCACATCGCGCGCAGCACCAGCGGCACGGAGACCTTGCCGCCGGACATGTAGCGCAGCTTGGCGGCCTGGTTGGCGATCTGGTCGAAGCAGACGGTGGCGAAGTCGACGAAGAGCAGGTCGACCACCGGGCGCAGGCCGGTCGCCGCGGCGCCGACCGCGGCGCCGACGAAGGCCGCCTCGGTGATCGGCATGTCGAGCACGCGGTCCGGGAACTCGATGTGCAGGCCCTTGGTCGGGCCCCACGCGTTGGTGCTGTCCTCGCCCATCAGGACCACGGAGCGGTCGAAGCGCATCTGCTGGGCGAGCGCCTCCCCGATGGCCTGCTGGTAGGTGATGGTACGCACGTGACTCTCTCCTCCGGAGGTGGTCCCGACCGGCCGGCGCCGGTCGGCGGGCGGACTCGTCCAAGGCCGTGCGCGCCCGCGGGCGGACGCGTCGAAGGCCGCGCGCGTCAGCGGGTGTAGACGTCCGTGAGCAGGCTCGCCCGGTCCACCGTGAACGGCTCCGCCGAGGCCGCGACGGCGGCCTCCACGAGGGCGGCGACGTCCCGGTCGATCCGGTCCAGTTCGAAGGCGGCGGGCCCTGCGGCGGTGCCGTCGGCGATCCGGGCGCGGAGCAGCAGCAGCGGGTCGGAGTCGGCGCGGAGCCGGTCCGGGTCCGCGCTCGGGCGGTAGGACTGGTCGTCCCAGAGCTCCATGTGGCCGTGGAACCGCTCGGCCCGGAACTCCAGGACGGTCGGCCCGTCGCCGGCCCGGGCGCGCTCGACCGCCTCGGTGGTGGCGGCGTGCACGGCGAGGACGTCGTAGCCGTCGACCACCGCGCCGGGGATACCGAACCCGGCCGCGCGCTGGGCCATGTCGGTGCCGGAGAAGTGCCGGTCGGCGGGGGTCGCCTGGGCGTAGCCGTTGTTCTCGACGGCGAACACCACCGGCAGGTCGAGCATGCGGGCGAACACCAGGCTCTCCAGCACCGCCCCCTGGTTGGCACCGCCGTCACCGGTGAAGGCCACCGCGACCTGTCCGGTGCCCTGCTGACGGGCCGTCAGGGCGGCGCCGCAGGCGAGCGGCACGCCGCCGCCGGCGAGGCCGTTGGCGCCGAGCATGCCGCGGTCGAAGTCCGCGATGTGCATCGAGCCGCCCTTGCCGCCGCAGAGGCCGTCGGGGCGCCCGTGCAGTTCCTTCATCATGGCCTCGACGTCACAGCCCTTGGCGATGGCGTGACCGTGGCCGCGGTGGGTGCTGGCCAGGTAGTCGTCGGGGGCGAGCGCCGCACAGACGCCCGCCGCGACGGCCTCCTGTCCGCTGTAGAGGTGGACCGCGCCGGGCAGGTTCTTCGCCAGCCCGTGCAGACGGTCCTCGAAAGCTCGGATCATGCTCATCGTCCGGTAGATCTCAGCGATCTGATCAACCGTCAAACGTGTGGTACGGGATGTGCCCATGGGGTCGCCTCCTCGGCTCTCCGGGGGACGGCCGGCGAGTCGCCGCGCGACCCGGTCGCCGGCCGCGCTCGTGGCCCGACTCCCATGAGGGTAAGTGCTCACTCACATGGGTGCAACCAAGTGTCCGAATCCGCCACGGCGCCATACACCACTCCCCCCGCCCACCCTTGCGCCCTGTGCAACAGCCCGCCTAAGGTCTTGTCCCGGGTGGATTGGGATCACGGCACAGAACACGCGACGGACCGTTTGTGCGGGGTTCGCCGTGCCGGTTTGCGCGTATGTCCGACGAATTCCTTTTCCCCGCGCCAGAAACGCCCGTGCACTGTGGGTTCGACGCGAGCGACGGGGGGATTTCAGGAACCATGCTGGATCAGATAGCCAAAACCTCCGGCGGGGAAGACCGAAGACCAACCAGCCTGGCCATGGACGGCGTGGCGACACTCGCTACGCGCGGTGAACGGAACACCTCCGACCGGATCGGACGGTTGGTGAGCACCCTCATCGGGCTGGTCACGGGTCTCGGCGCCGCCGGCCTGCCACCGGCCCCGGAACCACGCGGCGGCCGGCCGAAGGACTCCGCTCCGCCGCCCGCGCCCGGCCCCTTCACCCTGTCCTGGCTGCATCTGGCGCTGTCCCATCCGCGCCGCCGGCCGGACGGGGCGAGGGCCGACGAGCCGGAGCCCGCCTGTCCGGCCGACGCCGCCCGGCTCGACGAGCGCCGTCGGGTCCGCCGCGAGCTGCACGACTCGCTCGCCCCCAGGCTTGCCGCCCTCCACATGCGGATGGAGCTGGCCGGCCTCTCGCTGACCGGCGACGCCGACCAGGCCCCGGCCCTGCTGGCCCAGGCCCGGGAGGACGTCAGCACCGCCATCGCCGACGTCCGGCAGGTGATCCGCGACCTCGACACGTCCGAGTCCCGCTCCACGCCCAGTCCCGGCACGCTGCGCCAGTTCCTGCACCGGCAGGTCCGCGCGTTCGAGGAGGCCGGGGCCGGTCGGCTCCGTTTCGTCACCGAGCTGCCGACCCTCGTCGACGGTTTCCCGGACCGTGTCCAGAACGAATTGAAGAATATCTCCGGCGAAGCCGTCGCCAATGTCGCACGGCACGCCCAGGCCACCGTCTGCCGGATCTCGGCCTCCATCGGCCGGAACGGCCTCGACCTTTCGATCGAGGACGACGGGGTGGGGATTTCCAGCGGTTCCGTCGGCGGAATAGGACTGCCGTCCATGTGTGTCCGCACCAGGGAACTCGGCGGGATTTTCTCGGTCGAGACCAGAGCCCCGCACGGCACCGTGATCCGGGTGCGACTGCCGCACTCGGTGCTCACCGGCGACGCGGACCGGACCGGTTGACCCACGCGTTCCCGCCTTTCTCCCACGGCCCGCCGGTACGGCGGAGTCCGTGTCCGACCGACCCGTGCCTCCCCCGGCCCGTCCCCCGGGTTCCCGCTATCCGCACCCTCTCCTAGGAGCTCCCATGGACCCGGTCGCGCCTCGAAACCTTCGTATCCTCGTGGTCGACGACCACGAGCTTTTCCGGGCTGGTTTACGCCAACTCCTGGACCGGATCGACTCCCTGACCGTCGTCGGCGAGGCCTCCAGCGGCGCCGACGTGCTCTCCGCCGTCGAACGCCTGGCCCCGGACGTCGTCCTGATGGACATCAGCATGCCGGGCACCGACGGCATCGAGGCGACCCGCACCCTGCTCGCCCGCCACCCCCGGGTCGCGGTGGTGATGCTGACCGCCGACGACAACGACGACTCCATCGTCGCCGCGGTCCGGGCCGGTGCCCGCGGCTACCTGGTCAAGGGCGCCGGCCTGGACGACGTGCGCCGGGCCATCACCGCCGTCAGCCAGGGCGGGGCCCTCTTCGGCCCGGAGGCGGCCGCCCACCTGTTGGCCCAGGTCAGGCGACCGGCTCCGGAGCGCGAGCCGTTCCCCGACCTGACTCCCCGGGAGATGGCCGTCCTGACCATGCTGGCGGACGGCCGCAACAACTCCTTCATCGCCAACGAGTTCGGGCTGTCGATGAAGACGGTGCGCAACTACCTCTCCCGGATCTTCAGCAAGCTGCAGGTCACCGACCGCGCCGAGGCCGCGGTCCGGGCCCGGCGGGCCGGGCTCGGCAGCTAGCGCCCGTCCCTGCGGGCAGGTCCGCGGACCTGCCCGCGGACCTGCCCCGGGGCGGAGCGGACCGGCCCGGGGCGGACCGGGCCGGCCGGGGTGCCGTCACCTCTCCAGCTGCGCCCAGAGTTCGGCCTCGTTCCGGCTCAACGGGGCGGCCTCGGCACCGGCCCGCTCCGGGTGCCAGTCCGGCACACCCGGCGGCGGCAGCACCGGCTCGGGCCGGCGCGCGCCCGGCAGCGCCGAGGGCGAGGTCAGCGGGGCCATGGCCAGCCCGAGCCAGATCATGCCGTCGGCCAGGTACCGGCCGGAGCGCCGCGCCCACCGGCGCAGCAGGAGACGACGGTGGGCACGGCGCAGAGCGGATCGCATCGGAAGGCCTCCGGCGGGACGGCAGCGGGGGGAAGCGGTGCTACCGCCATCCTGGTGACCTGCCGTCCCACCGTCATGGGGCGGGAATCCCCATCGCGCTGGGAAAGTTTCCTGGCCCCGTCCCGGCCCGCTACGCCGGAGCCGGGACCAGGACGATCTTCCCGCTGACGGCCGCGGTCTCCATCGCGCGGTGCGCGTCGGCCGCCTCGTCCAGCGCCATGGTGCGGCCCACCCGCGGGTTGACCAGCCCCTTCTGCAGCAGTTCCAGGACGGTCGCGAGGTCCTGCTGGTACGCGGCCGGCTGGGACTTCTCCAGGCTCCAGGCGTTGTAGAACAGCGTCCGCCGCCCGTCCGGGAGCAGCTTGGGCAGCACGATGCCGCCCAGGAACCCCTGGGCACCGACCAGCAGGTCCGGCTTGCCGCCCCGCAGCGCGGCGTTCTGGCCGTAGCCGACCATCACTCCGCCGCGCCGGACGGCCTGGTAGGAGCGGAGGAAGTGCGGTCCGCCGACCGGGTCGAAGACCGCGTCCACCGCGCCGCCCGGCAGGCCGCGCACCACCCGGAGGAAGTCCTCGGTGTCCCGGTCGATCGGGTGGCCGCCGAGCCGTCGCACCTGGTCGGCGCGGGCACCGGAGCAGGTGCCGTAGACGGTCACCTCGGCGAGCGCCGCCAGTTCCAGGAAGGCGGTGCCGACGCCGCCGGACGCGCCGTGCACCAGGACCGTCCCGCCCCGCCGCACCCGGGCGACCCG
Source organism: Streptomyces sp. BE303 (assembly GCF_036290945.1). Classification (NCBI taxonomy): domain Bacteria; kingdom Bacillati; phylum Actinomycetota; class Actinomycetes; order Kitasatosporales; family Streptomycetaceae; genus Streptomyces; species Streptomyces sp. BE303. The sequence continues at coordinate 125,289 of NZ_JAQYWZ010000717.1, read as the reverse complement.
GTGGAGCATCTGCTGCGCGATGAAGTAGTTGAGCGCGAGCGCGGAGGCCTCGACCGGGTCCACCCCCTCGGGCAGCTCGACGAGCCGGTTGGCGGGCACGATCGCGTACTCCGCGTAACCGCCGCTTCGCACCAGTGCGACCACCCGCTGCCCCACTGCGGGGGCCCGGGTGCCCGGGCCCACCTGGTCGACCTCGCCCACCAGGTCGTATCCGGGGGTGAAGGGACGCTTCGGCCCGCCGGGGATGACCCCGGCGCGTAGCAGAATGTCACCGTAGGAGACGCCGGCGGCGAGCACCCTGACCCTGACCTGACCGACGGCCGGGGCCGGGAGTTCTTCGCTGGACAGCCGTAGGACCTCGGCTCCGCCGAGCCTCGGCACACTCACGTGGCGGTACCTCATCGTGGCCTCCGCAGTGGAGAGACGTCATGGAAGGAGTGGCACTGGTCCTCCGTGGGGGCGGACGGTCACGGGAGCCGGCCGCCAGGCCGTTCCCTGCCCCCGTATTTTTATATAGACTGAGTGTACAATGAATGTGATAGCACCCGCCTCAGGAGACGTCAACAGCCCATGAGCCCACGCCAGTACCGAGCCGGCCAACGCCAGGTAGCCGCCGAGCAGACCCGCACCCGCATTCTGGAAGCCGCCTGCGAGCTGCTGACCGGGGAGAAGGGCCCGGCCTCGTTCAGCATGGACGCCGTCGCCAAGACCGCCGGGGTGGCGCGGATGACCGTCTACTACCAGTTCGACTCGAAGACCGGCCTGCTGGAGGCGCTCTTCGACGATCTGGCGCTGCGCGGCGGAATGGACAGAATGCCCGCGGCCTTCATGCGGCCCAGCGGGCGGGAGGCGCTCTCCGCGATCCTCGACGTCCTCAGCGGCTTCTACGGATCCGGGCGGATCGCCCTGCGCCGGCTCCGCGGCCTGGGCATCCTCGATCCGGAGCTGGACACGGCGCTGCAGAGCCGCGGCGAGCGTCGGCGCGGCGGCCTCCAGGTGGTCCTCGGCCGGCTGCTCGCCGACCGGGACGCCGAGGTCGGCGAGGCCGAGCTGGAGGAACTGGTCGAGCTGCTGTTCATGCTCACCAGTTTCGAGACCTTCGACCTGCTGGCCGGTCCCGAGGGTGAGACCTCGGCGGTCGCCCGCCGGATCGAGGAGCTGATTCTCGCCGTTCTCGACCGCCGGCTCGCGGCTTCCTGACGCCCGGCCGGCGCACCACGCGCCCCAGGGCCCGTCACCCGCCCCTCACGTCCCGAACCCCCCGCCGCCCGGCGACCCCCCTCCGGTCGCCGAACGGCGGCCGGCGGCGCGGCGGCCTTCCTCCCCAGGACGCCGCCGCGCCGCCTTCCCTTTTCCTCACGAGCCCCGCGGCCCGCTCGGTCGCGACCGGTCCGCCGCGCCTCCCGGCGCCACGCTCCCCGCCGCTCTCCCCCGGCCGGGGCGGCCCCGCCTCGGAGCACCACCTACGAGGTGCCGGGCCGCCGCCGTACCGGAGCAGTCGGGACCGGCCGGCGTTTCCGCCGACCGGTCGGTCAGTGGTACCTCAGGCCTCGACCCCGTCACCCTCGTAGCCCGCGGTGCGGCGCGGGCGCTGCTTGGGCAGGATCACGCTGGCCGCGATCAGCCAGATCAGACCGCCGAAGCGGCCGATCGGCAGGAAGAACCCGAGGCTCGTGGAGAGCAGCGCCAGGGTGCCCAGCACGCCGATCCCGGCGAGCACCAGGCCGGTCCAGGCGAAGCCCTTCGGGCCGAAGCCCAGCAGGAGCATCGGGACGGCCACGCCGGCCAGCATCACGCCGAACGGGACGACGTGCCCGGGGCCGCCGGTGGCGAAGAGCAGGTCGGTCAGCACGCGGACCAGCGGCGCGTCACCGAGGCCGCCGGCACGCGAGGCGGCCCAGACGGTGAGACCGCAGGTCGCCATCGAGACCGCCGAGAGCACACCGGCGACCAGGGCGATGCCCGGGCCCGGGGCGCTCACGCCGAGTCGGCGCAGCCGCTGGTAGACGATCGCGGCCCAGACCGCCAGTGGCAGCGAGGCGCCGAACTGCAGCGTCCCGGCAACCCGGGCGGCAGTCTCGTGGTCGCGGAAGTAGGCCAGGGTGTCGGCCGCCGAGTCGGTGGGCAACGGGGTCTGGCGGGACAACACGATGGACACCACCATCAGCGCCGCGAACGCCACGGCGGGCAGCAGCAAGGGGGGGCCTGACTGCTGGCGCCGGGCGGAGGCGGCCGGTGCCGCGGATGTCGTGGTCATGATGGGCACTCCAGTCGAAACGGGTCGCTTGGGCCGGCGCCGGACAGGATCGGCACCGGTAGTTCCGACTTTAGAATAGTTCACTAGGGGACATCATTGTCCACTGGTATCGTGTTTCCATGACCGAAACTCCCGACCGCGCCCCGTCGCTCCACCGCGGCCAGCAGGGAGCACAAGTAGCTTTTCTTCTCTCACAGTTGGGTGAACACGCAGCTCAGGCCTTCGCCCAGCGGGTGGCCGAGCTCGACCTCACGCCCGCCCAGGCGGGCCTGCTCAGGTCCGTCGCCTTCTCCCCCGGCCTGCACCAGCAGGAACTCGCACGGCGGCTGGGAATGTCACCCAGTCGGTTCGTCGCCTTCATTGACGCCATCGAAGCGCGCGGGCTGGTCGAGCGCCGGCGGAACCCCAAGGACCGCCGGTTCCAGGACCTCTACCTCGCGCCCAAGGGCGAGGAGCTGATGCGCGGACTGGCCGAGGCGGCGCTCGCCCACGAGGAGGCCATCTGCACCGGCCTCGACCAGCAGGAACGCGTCGTCCTGGCCGGCCTGCTGCGCCGGGTCGCCGAGGCGCAGCACCTCACCGCCGGGGTGCACCCCGGCTACCGGCGGCTCAACCCCAAGCGCGACCACGTCTGAACGCCGGGCTCCGGACGCGAAAGGGCCCCCGACCGGAGTCGGGGGCCCAGGTGTCCGCACGTGCTCGCGTGCTCGTGCACTCGGGCGACCGGGGGTCAGCCCTTGACGCAGACGACCTGCTTCAGGTGCGCCACGACCTCGACCAGGTCCCGCTGCTGCTCGATCACCTTCTCGATCGGCTTGTACGCACCCGGGATCTCGTCCACCACACCGGAGTCCTTGCGGCACTCCACGCCCTTGGTCTGCTCGGCGAGGTCCTGGGTGGTGAACCGCTTCTTGGCGGCGGTCCGGCTCATCTTCCGGCCAGCCCCGTGCGAGGCCGAGTTGAACGCCGCCTCGTTGCCCAGCCCGCGGACGATGTACGAACCGGTGCCCATCGAACCCGGGATGATCCCGTAGTCGCCGGCTCCGGCCCTGATCGCGCCCTTCCGGGTCACCAGCAGGTCGACGCCGTCGTACCGCTCCTCCGACACGTAGTTGTGGTGGCAGCTGATCACCTCGTCGTAGGCGACCTTCGCCTTGGCGAACTCGCGGCGGACGACGTCCTGGAGCAGCGCCATCATCAGCGCCCGGTTGCGCTTGGCGTACTCCTGCGCCCAGAAGAGGTCCTGCCGGTAGGCCGCCATCTGCGGGGTGTCCGCGATGAAGACCGCGAGGTCACGGTCGATCAGCCCCTGGTTGTGCGGCAGGGACTGCGCGACGCCCATGTGGTGCTCCGCCAGCTCCTTGCCGATGTTGCGCGACCCGGAGTGCAGCATCAGCCAGACCGCTCCGCCGTCGTCGACGCAGACCTCGATGAAGTGGTTGCCCCCGCCGAGCGTCGCCATCTGCTGCGCCGCCCGGTCGCGGCGCCACTTCACCTCCGGCGCCACCGCCTCGAACCGCTGCCAGAAGTCGTCCCACCCACCGGTCGGGACGCCGTGCAGCCGGCCGGGGTCGACCGGGTCGCTGTGCAGACCGCGCCCGACCGGGATCGCCTGCTCGATCCGCGTCCGCAGCCGGGAGAGGTCGTCCGGCAGGTCCCCGGCGGTGAGCGAGCTCTTCACCGCGCTCATCCCGCAGCCGATGTCGACGCCGACCGCCGCCGGGCAGACGGCACCGCGCATCGCGATCACGGACCCGACCGTCGCGCCCTTGCCCAGGTGGACGTCGGGCATGACCGCGAGCCCGTGCAGCCAGGGCAGCGAGCTGATGTTGCGCAGCTGCTGCATCGCCTGGCCCTCGACGGTGGCCGGATCGGTCCACATCCGGATCGGGACCCGGACGCCGGGTACCTCGGTGTACGACATGGTGGAACGACCTCCTGGGGTCGGTTGGTTCAAGCCTAGGTGGGTGCCGCGCGAAGAATCCCGGTGCGGCCCGGGGGATGTCAGGGGGTGGCTGCGCTCAGGCGGCCGAGGGGCATCGGGAGGACAGTCTCGGGGAGCGCCGAACGGTTTGCTCGACCCGCATGGTGACCGCCTCCTCTCCGTGTGTGTACCGGGTGCCGGGAGCTATCTACCCACGCCCCGCGCGGTGTCCGCAAGGGAAATAACGCACAGGGCCCGGTGGAGCGCACACACGCTCCACCGGGCCCTGCCCACAGCCTCGTTCCGGCCCTGCCGGGGCCCGCCCGGGCACCGGCCCGGGCGCTGATCAGGCCCTCGTCAGGCCCTGGTCAGGCGCTCGTCAGGCCCGCGTCAGGCCCGCGTCAGGCGCTGATCACGGTGACCTCTCCGATGCCCAGCTCCCGCACCTGGTCCGCGAACGCAGCGGCGTCCCCGACCAGGACGGTCACCAGCCGGTCCGGCGGGAAGGCCTCGACCACGGCCGCGGTCGCCGCCGCCGTCGGCAGCTCGGCCAGCTGCCGGTAGACCTCGGCCTGGAAGTCGTCCGCCAGGTGCTGCTCCACCTGGTCGGCCAGGGTCGCGGCCACCGAGCCCGCCGTCTCGTACTTCAGCGGGGCCACACCGACCAGGAACTGCACGGCCTCGTCGCGCTCCGCGTCGGTGAGCCCCTCGGCGGCCAGCGTGCGCAGGATGGTCCAGGTGTCGGCCAGCGCCGGAGCGGTGGAGGCGGTGTCCACCGAGCCGCTGATCGCCAGCAGCGCCCGGCCGGTGCCGTCGGCCGCCGAGCGCAGCGGCTGGGCGAACGACCGCACGCCGTAGGTGTAGCCCTTCTCCTCGCGCAGCACCCGGTCCAGCCGGGAGGTGAGCGTGCCGCCCAGGCAGTAGGTGCCGAGGATCTGGGCGGCCCAGCGCGGGTCGTGCCGGTCCGGGCCGATCCGGCCGACCAGCAGCTGGGTCTGGACCGAGCCGGGCCGGTCCACGATGATCACCCGGCCGGTGTCGTCGGCGGTCACCGGCGCGTGCGCGGCGGGCTCGGCCGGGGTGCCCTTCCAGACGCCCAGGGTGGACTCCAGCAGCGCCGGCAGGTCGGTGCCGGTGAGGTCGCCGACCACGACGACCGTGGTGGTGGCCGGGCGGACGTGCGCCTCGTAGAACGCCCGGACGGCGGCCCGGTCGATCGACTTGACCGTCTCGGCCGTGCCGCTGCGCGGGCGGGAGAGCCGGTCGGCCGCGTCGAACAGCTCGGCGTAGAGCGCCTTGGCGGCCCGGCGGGCGGGGTTGGCCTGCTCGTGGACGATCTCGTCCAGGCGGTTGGCGACCAGCCGCTCGATCTCCCCCTCCGGCAGCGCCGGGCTGCCCAGCGCGGAGGCCAGCAGGTCCAGGCCGCGGGCCAGCCGGGAGGCCGGGACCTCCAGCGAGACGCGGATGCACGGGTGGTCGGCGTGGGCGTCCAGGGTGGCGCCGGCCCGCTCCAGCTCGGCGGCGAACTCCTCCGCGGTGAGCGTGTCCGTGCCCTCGCTGAGCGCGCGGGACAGGATCGACGACACGCCGTCCAGCCCCTCCGGCTCGGCCGCGAGCGGGACGTCGAGCAGCACGTCGACGGCGACCAGCTGCTGGCCGGGGCGGTGGCAGTGCAGCACGGTGATGCCGTTGCCGAGGGCCGCGCGCTCGGGGGCGGGGAACGCCCACGGGCTCGGGGTGCCCGGCTCGGGCTGGGGGTGGAAGGTCATGGCGGGGACGTAGTCGGTGCTCATACGGCGGCACCCTCCTCGTCGGTCTCGGCGGTGGCAGCGGTCTGGCCGGCGGCGGCCTCGGTGTCGGTGTCCTCGGTGTCGGTCGCGACACCGGTCCCGGCGTCGTCGGCCGTGGTCGGCTCGTACACCAGGACCGCCCGGTTCTGCGGGTGCAGCCGCGCCTCGGCGACCGCCCGCACCTCCTCGGCGGTGACGTCGAGGACCTTCGGCAGGGCGTCGTTCAGCAGCTTCGGGTCGCCGAACAGCACGGCGAAGCGGCAGAGTTCGTCGGCCCGGCCGGCCACCGTGGTGAGCCGGTCCAGCCACTCGCGCTCGATCTGCGCCTGCGCCCGCTCCAGCTCGGCCGGGGTCGGGCCCTCGGCGGCGAACCGGGCCAGCTCCTCGTCGACGGCCGCGTCGATCTGCTCGACGGTCGCGTCGCCCGAGGTCTTGACGTCCAGCCAGCCCAGGCTGGGCGCACCGGCCAGCCGGAGCAGGCCGAAGCCGGCCGCGACGGCGGTGCGGTCGCGGCGGACCAGCCGGTTGTACAGCCGGCTGGACTCGCCGCTGCCGAGGATGGTCAGCGCCAGGTCGGCGGCGTCCGCCTCCCGGGTGCCGTCGTGCGGCAGCCGGTAGGAGGCCATCAGCGCCCGGGACGGGACGTCCTCGCGGATCAGCTCGCGGACCTCCCGGCCGACGGTGTCCGGCAGGGCGCCGTCGCGCGGCGGCTGCTTGCCGTCGTGCGCCGGGATCGAGCCGAAGTACTTCTCGACCCAGGCGATCGCCTGCTCCGGGTCGATGTCGCCGACCACGGACAGCACCGCGTTGTTCGGCGCGTAGTACGTGCGGAAGAACGCCCGGGCGTCCTCCAGGGTCGCCGCGTCCAGGTCGGCCATCGAGCCGATCGGGGTGTGGTGGTACGGGTGGCCGTCCGGGAAGGAGAGCGCGGTGAGCTTCTCGAACGCGGTGCCGTACGGCACGTTGTCGTACCGCTGGCGCCGCTCGTTCTTCACGACGTCGCGCTGGTTCTCCATCGACGTCTCGTCGAGGGCGGCGAGCAGCGAACCCATCCGGTCCGCCTCCAGCCAGAGCGCGAGCTCCAGCTGGTGGGCCGGCATGGTCTCGAAGTAGTTGGTCCGCTCGAAGCTGGTGGTGCCGTTCAGGGAGCCGCCGGCGCCCTGGACCAGCTCGAAGTGGCCGTTGTTGGAGACGTTGGCCGACCCCTGGAACATCAGGTGCTCGAACAGGTGGGCCAGTCCGGTACGGCCCTTCACCTCGTGCCGGGAGCCGACGTCGTACCAGAGGCAGACCGCGGCCACCGGCGTCAGGTGGTCCTCGGAGAGGACGACGCGCAGGCCGTTGGCCAGGCGGTGCTCGGTGATGGCGATGCCTCGCTGGGAGGCGGGGGCCGGGTTGGCCATGCGCTCGGGTCCTTCCCGTCGTCGATGTCGGGGTTCGTGTGGCGTCCCCCATTGTGGTGCAACGCGCGAATGGCGTGGATGTGTCCGCGCGGACAGGGCGTTCGCCAGGGGCGGAAGAGGGGCGCTGGCCGGGACTGTCGGCGCGAGGGTCCACAATGGGGGCGCTGAGCCCTGTTGACACCACCCGACGACAGCCGGCGACACCACAGCGAAGACGAGACGCAAGCGAGACGTAAGGGAGCCCCGCCGCGATGGCCCGCCGCAGTTCGCAGACCCCGCCGCCCGGAGACTTCGAGGAGCGCATCCTCGATGTCGACGTCGTGGACGAGATGCAGGGCTCGTTCCTTGAGTACGCCTACTCGGTGATCTACTCCCGAGCACTCCCGGACGCCCGGGACGGCCTCAAGCCGGTGCACCGTCGAATCCTCTACCAGGCCAACGAGATGGGACTGCGCCCGGAGCGCGGCCACGTCAAGTGCGCCCGCCTGGTGGGCGAGGTGATGGGCCGGCTGCACCCGCACGGCGACGCCTCCATCTACGACTCCGTCGTCCGCATGGCCCAGCCGTTCTCGATGCGGCTGCCGCTGATCGACGGCCACGGCAACTTCGGCTCGCTCGGCAACGACGACCCGCCGGCCGCGATGCGGTACACCGAGTCGCGGCTCACCGCCGCCTCGATGGCGATGGTCGAGTCGATCCACGAGGAGACCGTCGACTTCGGGCCCAACTACGACGGCAGCGAGCAGGAGCCGCTGGCCCTGCCGGCCGCCTTCCCCAACCTGCTGGTCAACGGCGCCACCGGGATCGCCGTCGGCATGGCCACCAACATGCCGCCGCACAACCTCTCCGAAGTGGTCGCCGCCGCCCGGCACCTGATCAAGCACCCCAGCGCCGACCTCGACACCCTGATGCGGTTCGTGCCGGGCCCGGACCTGCCCACCGGCGGCCGGATCGTCGGCCTCTCCGGCATCCGGGACGCCTACGAGTCCGGCCGCGGCACCTTCAAGATCCGCGCCACCACCACGATCGAGGCCGTCACCGCCCGCCGCAAGGGCATCGTGGTCACCGAGCTGCCGTACAACGTCGGCCCGGAGAAGGTCATCGCGAAGATCAAGGACCTGGTCAACGCCAAGAAGCTGCAGGGCATCGCGGACGTCAAGGACCTCACCGACCGCGAGCACGGACTGCGCCTCGTCATCGAGGTGAAGAACGGCTTCGTCCCCGAGGCCCTGCTGGAGCAGCTCTACAAGCTGACGCCGATGGAGGAGACCTTCGGCATCAACAACGTGGCGCTGGTGGACGGCCAGCCGCTCACCCTCGGCCTCAAGGAGCTGCTGGAGGTCTACGTCGACCACCGCTTCGAGGTGGTCCGCCGCCGCAGCGACTTCCGCCGCCGCAAGCGGCAGGAGCGGCTGCACCTGGTCGAGGGCCTGCTCGTCGCCCTGGTCGACATCGACGAGGTCATCGCCCTCATCCGGTCCAGCGACAACGCCGCCCAGGCCAAGGAGCGCCTGATCGAGCGCTTCTCGCTCTCCGAGACGCAGACCGCGTACATCCTCGACACCCCGCTGCGCCGGCTCACCCGCTTCGACCGGGTCGAGCTGGAGCAGGAGCAGGCCAAGCTCAACTCCGAGATCGCCGAGCTGACCGAGATCCTCGATTCGGACACCCGGCTTCGCAGCGTCGTCTCCACCGAACTCGCCTCCGTGGCGAAGCAGTTCGGCACCGAGCGGCGGACGGTCCTGCTGGAGGCCGGCGCCGCGCCGGCCGCTTCCCTGACCGTGCCGCTGGAGGTCGCCGACGACCCGTGCCGGGTGCTGCTCTCCTCCACCGGACTGCTCGCCCGCACCGCCGACGGCGAGCCCTTCGAGCTCTCCGAGAAGCGCGCCAAGCACGACGTGATCGTCTCCGCGGTGCCCAGCACCGCGCGCGCCGACATCGGAGTGGTCACCAGCGCCGGCCGTGTCCTGCGCCTGCCGGTGATCGACCTGCCGGCGCTCCCGCCCACGCCCTCGCCCACCCTCGCGGGCGGCGCCGCCGTCACCGAGTTCCTGCGCCTGGAGACCGGCGAGCGCGCCATCGCCCTCACCACGCTGGACGAGTCCTCCCCCGGTCTGGCGCTCGGCACCGTGCAGGGCGTCGTCAAGCGGGTGGTCCCCGAATGGCCCGCCAACAAGGACGAGTTCGAGGTGATCGCGCTCAAGGACGGCGACGAGGTGATCGGCGCGGTCGAGCTGCGCACCGGCGAGGAGGACCTCGTCTTCATCGCCTCCGACGCCCAGTTGCTCCGCTACCCCGCCGGCCAGGTCCGCCCGCAGGGCCGCCCGGCCGGCGGCATGGCCGGCATCAAGCTCTCCGACGGCGCCCGCGTGCTCTCCTTCACCGCCGTCGACCCGGCCGTCGACGCGGTGGTCGTCTCGGTCGCCGGTGCCTCCGGCACCCTCACCGGCGAGGCCCAGTCCAGCTGGAAGGTCACCCCCTTCGAGCAGTACCCGCGCAAGGGCCGCGCCACCGGCGGTGTCCGCTGCCAGCGCTTCCTGCGCGGCGAGGACGCCCTCACGTTCGCCTGGGCCGGCCCCGCCCCGGCCCGCGCCACCACCGCCAAGGGCGCCCCGGTCGACCTGCCCGAGCGCGACCCGCGCCGCGACGGCTCCGGGACCCCCGTCACCACTCCGATCGACACCGTCGCCGGACCTGCCTGACGCGCGCCCCGCCAGGAGCCCGGAGGGGCCCGGACCTCGGTCCGGGCCCCTCCGGGCTCTTCCGGATCCCCGTCGGGGGGCTTCCCCGGCGTCGCAGGCCGCCCGCCGAACCCGGCTCCCGGCCTCCCCGAACCCGGCGCCGGCGCGAAGATCCGATCCGCCTCCGCACGACGGGCGAGGGTAGCCTTACCGGCGTGAGCACCTGTGCGACGTTGTCGCGTGAACTGTCGGAGCCGCTGGCCGCCACGGCGGCCACCGCCACCACCTGGCTGCTGGTCGAGCAGACCGGCCCGTGGGGGGCGAAGGCGCTCGCCGAGAGCCATCTGGACGCCGCGACGGGGCGGGCCCTGGAGGCGGCGACCGCCGGGACCGGGGTGCGGGTGGCCCTGATCCGGCGGCCGGGACGCCACGCCGACTGCCTGCCGACGCCGCGGCAGGAGGTGCTGATCGCGCACGCCGTGCCGGGACGCGGGTGGGTGCGCCGGTCCGCGGTGAGCGACCCCGCCGAGCTGCTGGGACTGGACTTCGCGGCGCTGGGCGCGGGCGACCACGGCGGTTTCGGGGTGCCGCACGTCGGCGGACCGATCGCCCTGGTGTGCACCAACGGCCGCCGGGACCGGTGCTGCGCGCTGCTGGGCCGCCCGCTGGCGGCGGAGCTGGCCGTCGCCGGGCACAGCGAGGTGTGGGAGGTGACGCACCTGGGCGGGCACCGGTTCTCCCCGACCATGCTGGTGCTCCCGTACGGGTACGCGTACGGGCGGCTGACGCCGGAGGCGGCCAAGGAGGTGCTGTCGGCGACGGCCGTGGGCCACATGGTCCCGGAGTGGTCGCGGGGCTGCTCGGGCTGGGACCGTCCGGGCCAGGCGGCCGACCACGCGGTACGGGTGTCGACGGGCGAGACCAGGGTGGACGCGCTGACCGTGGCGGCCCGGCGGCCGGACGGCGAGGGCCGCTGGCTGGTCGAGGTCCGGCACGAGGACGGCCGGTCCTGGGAGGTCGAGGTGGTCGAGGGGGTGAGCGAGCCGGCCCGCGCGGAGAGCTGCGGCAAGGCGGCGGCCACACCGTCCCGGATGGACGTCGCGGCGGTGCGGCAGCGCTGAGCGCCGGCGGTAGCGCCAACGGAAACGCCGGCGGGAGCGACGCGACGGGAGCCGGGCACGGAAGGACCCCGGCGGGTCCACCAGGACCCGCCGGGGTCGCGCCCGCCTGCGCGGCCGGTGCCCGTTACGCGGCCCCCGCCCCGGTCAGGGCCCGGACCTCCAGCTCCGCGTACCGGTCCGGATCGGCCGGCTCCGGGGAGGTGAGGGTGCCGATCCACCCGGCCAGGAACCCGAGCGGGATGGAGACGATGCCCGGGTTCTCCAGCGGGAACCAGTGGAAGTCGACCCCGGAGAACAACGCCACCTTGGTCCCCGAGACGACCGGCGAGAAGATCACCAGCACCACCGCCGGGATCAGCCCGCCGTACACCGACCAGACCGCGCCGCGGGGGGTGAACCGCCGCCAGAACAGGCTGTAGAGCAGCACCGGGAGGTTGGCCGAGGCGGCGACGGCGAAGGCCAGTCCGACCAGGAAGGCCACGTTCAACTGCTGCGCGAAGAGGCTGAGCGCGATGGCGACCGCGCCGATCCCCACCGCCGCGACCCGCGCGACGCCGACCTCCTTCCGCTCCGCGACCGCGATCGTGCCCGAGGACTCCACGGCCGCCGACGCCCCGTTCGCCGGCTCGCCCCGCGCCCGTCGGGAGGCAGGGACGGCGGCCCGCCGGGCGCGGAGGCCGCGCGAACGGCGCGGACGGCCCCGCCAGGCCCCCGCCCAGATGTCGTGGGCGAACGCCGCCGAGGAGGCCAGGGTGAGCCCGGCGACCACGGCGAGGATGGTGGCGAAGGCGATCGCCGAGATCACCGCGAACAGCAGCACCCCGCCGGTCGAGCCGTTGCCGCCGCCGAGCACCAGGGCCAGGAGCGGAACGGCCGTGTTGCCCGCCGGGTTGGCGTGCCGCACCTCGGCCGAGCCGACGAGCGCGGTGGCCCCCAGGCCGAGCGCGATGGCCATCAGGTAGAACCCGCCGACCAGCCCGATCGCCCACATCGTGGAGCGCCGGGCGGCCCGCGCGGTCGGCACCGTGTAGAAGCGGGAGAGGATGTGCGGCAGCCCGGCGGTGCCCAGCACCAGGGCCAGCCCGAGACTGAAGAAGTCCAGTCGGCTGGTGAAACTGTGTCCGTACTTGAGCCCGGGTTCCAGGTAGCGCTGGCCGGCGCCGCTGTGCTGGGCGGCCTGCCGCATCAACTCGGCGACGTCACCGTGGAACCGGACCATCAGCAGCACGGTCAGCAGCACCGACCCGGCGACGAGCAGGACCGCCTTGACGATCTGGATCCAGGTGGTGGCCCGCATCCCGCCCACCGTGACGTAGACGATCATCAGACCGCCGACGGCCACGATGGTCCAGGTCCGGGCCTGGGCGCTGTTCGTCCCGAGCAGCAGGGCGACCAGACTGCCCGCGCCGACCATCTGGGCGACCAGGTAGAACAGCGTGACGACCACGCTGGCGCCACCGGCCGCCGCGCGGACCTTGCGCCGGCGAAGCCGCAGGGCCAGCACGTCGGCGAGGGTGTACCGGCCGGCGTTCCGGACCAGCTCGGCGACCAGCATCAGCACGACCAGCCAGGCGACCAGGAAGCCGATGCTGTAGAGCACGCCGTCGTACCCGTACAGCGCGATCAGCCCGGCGACGCCGAGGAAGGAGGCGGCGGAGAGGTAGTCCCCGGAGAGCGCGAAGCCGTTCTGCAACGGTGTGAAGTCGCGGCCGCCGGCGTAGAAGTCCTCGGCGGCGCTGCCTCGGCGACCGGCCCAGAGGGTGATCGCCAGGGTGACCAGGACGATGACGGCGAACAGGACGACGGCCAGGTCGTGGTGGTCGCCGGCGGGGGCGACGGGCGGCGGGGTCGCGGTCGTCATCGCAGCTGGTCCTGGGTGTCCCAGCGGAGCGACAGGGCGGCCCGGTCGCGCTTGGTGCGGGCGTTGCGGGCGTAGAGCCAGGTCAGCAGGAAGGTCGAGGCGAACTGCAGCAGGCCGAGCAGCCAGGCCACGTTGACCGGTCCCGCGACCGGGCTCCGCATCAGGCCGGGCGCGACCGCCTGGGCGGCCACGTACATCAGGTACCAGGCGAGGAAGACGCCGCTGACCGGGAAGACGAAGGCGCGGTAGCTGTGGCGGATCTGCTGGAAGGCCTCGCTGTGCTGGACCGAGCGGTAGACCTCGGTACTGCCGTCCGGCTCCGGTCTGCCGGTCTCCGGATCCTCCGCCCCCGGGCCGTCCGTCCTCGGTCCGTCCGCCGGGGCCCGGTCCGCCGTCCGGTCCGCGACCGTCCGGCCCATCGCCACCCGGGCCGCCGCCCGGGCCTCCGCTGTCCGGTCCGTCGGTCGCGGGGCTTGTCCGGGGACGGCTGCGGGCTCGGCCCACCAGTCGAATCGCTGCCCCTGCTCGGATTGCCGTCCCTGTTCGGGACTGCTCGTCTGCTGTTGTGGCACCGCTGCTCCTGGACCCGGGGGGTTGTGTCCCGAACCATGATGGCGGCGCCCGAACCCGCCAAACCGCCAACGCAGATACGTTCACTCGATAAGGTGAGCGATCATCCGACAGGCGCTCATCGGACTACTACGGCGTCCCGGTGATTCCTTTTCGGAAGGCGTACGCGACCGCTTGCGCCCGGTCCCGCACGCCGGTCTTGGCGAACAGGTTGTTGATGTGCGTCTTCACGGTGGCCGGGCTGACGAACAGCCGCCGGGCGATCTCGGTGTTGGAGAACCCCTCGGCGATCAGCCCCAGCACCTCGGCCTCCCGCGCGGTCAGCCCGTCCGGCGGGTCCGCCTGCCGCTCGGCCGCCGCGCCGTCGCGCGCCGCTCCTCCGCCCGGGCCCGGGTCCTCGCCTCCGGCCGCCAGGCGGTCCAGCAGGCGCAGTTGCACCTGCGGGGAGAGCCCGGCAGCCCCGGCGCGGACGTTCGAGATCGCCCGGGCGATCTCCTCCGCGCCGGCGTCCTTGGTCAGGTAGCCGCGCGCCCCGGCCCGGAGCGCCGGGAACAGCGAGTCGTCGTCGGCGTACGTGGTGAGCACCACCACCTCGGTCCCCGGGTGGGCCGCACGGATCCGCCGGGTCGCCTCGACCCCGCCGCAGCGCGGCATCCGCAGGTCCATCAGCACCACGTCCGGACGGTGCCGTTCGACCAGGGCGACGGCCTCCTCGCCGTCCGCCGCCGCGCCGACCACCGCGATGCCGGGCAGCAGCCCGAGCAGCATCACGATGCCCTCGCGCACCACCGTCTGGTCGTCCGCGACCACCACCCGGACCGACCCCGCCCCCGGCTCCGCACCCGGTTCCGCACCCGGTCCCGCACCCGTCCTCACGTCGGCACCCGCAGCAGCACGCGCCATCCTCCCTCGTGACGGCCCGCCAGCAGGGTGCCGCCGAGCAGTTCCGCGCGTTCGCGCATCCCGAGCAGACCGTACCCGGCGCCGCTACCGGCCAGCTCCGGCGGCACATCGCCACGCGCGGGCCGCCCGTTGCGCACCTCCAGTCCCACTTCTCCCGGCAGGTAGCGCAGTTCGACGGTGCAGCGTGCGCCGGGGGCGTGTTTGCGCACGTTGGTCAGCGCCTCCTGAGCCGTGCGCCGTACCGCGAGCCCCGCCTCCGCGGGCAGTGGGCGCGGTGTACCGGCGACGGTGAGCACCGCCCGCTCCCGGCCGGTCAGCTCGACCAGGAACTCACCGACCGGCGTCAGCTCGCCGCGCAGCGCGGAGAGCGCCTGCCTGGTCTCGACCAGGCCGTCCTGCGCCATCCGCCGGGCGGCCACCACCCGTTCCCGGATCTGCTCCCGGTCGGTGCCGGCGTCCAGCATCAGCCGGGCCGCCTCCAGGTGGACCAGCTGGGCGGAGAGGCTGTGGGCCAGCACGTCGTGGATCTCCCGGGCGATCCTGGCCCGTTCGGCGAGTGCCGCGCTCTCCGCCTCGGCGGCCCGCGCCGCCCGTTCCTGGGCGAGCAGCCGCCGGGCGGTCCCCCGCGCCTCGGCGTCCAGCCGGAGCAGGTAGCCGAGCACAGCGAGGCCGCAGACGGTGACCGTGACGCTCAGCCGGTCCTCCCAGCCCGCCGCCGCGTACGAGGCGAGCGCGACCGCCGCGACCACGGCCGCGGGACCGGCCGGCAGCCGCACCACGGTGGTGACGGCGAGCCCCACCCAGAGGGCGCCGGCCAGCAGGTCGGCCTGGAGGCCCTCGGCCGCCCAGGCACCGCCGACCAGCACCGCGGCGAGGACCAGCGAGGGCGCCAGCCGCTGCTCCCGGCTGACGCGCAGGTAGGCCGCGTACACGCCGAGGGCCGCCGACAGCCCCGCCGCTGCGGCCACGACCGCCCAGCCCCCGTACTCGCCGTGGGAGAACATCCCCCAGGTCACGGCGGCGAGCAGGGCGGCCCGGCCGAGCATCGTGAGGGTCCGGCGGGCCGGGCTCTCGGCCTCCCGCTCCATCGCCTCACGGGACGGCCAGCGGGTCCAGCTCCACTCGGGCACGGTTCTTCTCCGGAGGTCGACGGGGTCGCGATCGGGCCGGAGGCCGGACGGCCGGACGGAAAGCCCGGGCGCCCTGCCGCGGCCGAGCGCCCGGGCAAGCGCTCAGCCGGTCACGGCGCCGCCGCCGGTGCCCGCCAGGTCCCGGGCCCTCCAGTTCACCACGAGCGACCTCACCAGCAGCAGGACCGCGAGCCCGAGCAGCAGCACGCTGCCGCCCTAGTGCACGTGGAGCGCCGAGGCGACACCGAACAGGCCGAGCCGGACGACGACCATGCCCGACCAGGCCGCCACCGTGGCCCGGGTGCCGCGGGCCCACAGCGTGCCGTCCTCCGCCTTCCAGAGCCGGACGGTCCAGCCCCACGCGCAGCCCGCCGCGAGCACCGCCAGCAGCCCGCCGACCAGCAGCACGACGGAGGCCACCGGGTGCCCGGCGTCGACCAGCCCGGGATCACGCAGCGCGAGGCCGCCGAGGACCAGCGGGAGCAGCCAGGAGCGGTGCTCGGTGTCGAGGCGCCTGGCGCGCATCTGGCGTCCGGCCACCAGGACCGTCACCGCGACGATCACGACGGTGTTGACGAGGTCGGGCATCGGGTTCTCCGTACCGGCGGGAGGGGCGGGCTGACCTCTCCGACGCTACGGATCCGGCCGCCCCCGCTGATCGGAGCCGGGGTGGACACCTGGTGGACCCGGCGGCACGAGGGCCCTCCACCCACGGGTGGAGGGCCCTGCGGTCCGCGGCGGTGCTCAGGCGTCGATGCGCGAGCGGTCCAGAGTGGCCGCCGAGTCGACGATGAACTCCTTGCGCGGCGCGACGTCGTTGCCCATCAGCAGGTCGAAGACCTTCTCGGCCTGGTCGAGGTCGCCCAGGTTGATCCGGCGCAGCGTGCGGTGGCGCGGGTCCATGGTGGTCTCCGCCAGCTGGTCCGCGTCCATCTCGCCGAGGCCCTTGTAGCGCTGGACCGGGTCCTTCCACCGCAGGTTCTTGCGCTGGAACTCCAGCAGGGTGGAGCGCAGCTCGGCGTCGGAGTAGGTGTAGTGGTACTTCTCCTGCCCGCGCTTGGGGTTGGTCAGCTCGATCCGGTGCAGCGGCGGCACGGCCGCGAAGACCCGCCCCTGCTCGACCATCGGCCGCATGTAGCGCTGGAAGAGCGTCAGCAGCAGGCAGCGGATGTGCGACCCGTCGACGTCGGCGTCGGCCATGAAGATGACCCGGCCGTAGCGCGCCTGGTCGATGTCGAAGGTGCGGCCCGAGCCGGCCCCTATCACCTGGATGATCGCCGCGCACTCGGTGTTCTTGAGCATGTCGCTCACGGACGCCTTCTGCACGTTGAGGATCTTGCCGCGGATCGGCAGCAGGGCCTGGAACTCGGAGTTGCGGGCCAGCTTCGCGGTGCCGAGCGCGGAGTCCCCCTCGACGATGAAGAGTTCGCTGCGGTCGACGTCGTCGCTGCGGCAGTCGGCCAGCTTCGCCGGCAGCGAGCTGGTCTCCAGCGCGGTCTTCCGGCGCTGGGCCTCCTTGTGCTGGCGGGCGGCGACGCGCGTCCGGGCGGCCGCGACCACCTTCTCCAGCACGGCCCGGGCCTGGACCTTCTCGTCGCGCTTGCCCGAGGTGAGGAACGCCTTGAGCTCCTTGGCGACGACGGCCGCGACGATCCGGTTGGCCGCCGAGGTGCCGAGCACCTCCTTCGTCTGGCCCTCGAACTGCGGCTCGGCGAGCCGGACGGTGACCACCGCGGTGAGGCCCTCGGTCGCGTCGTCCTTGGTGACGTCGTCCTCGGCGACGCGCAGCAGCTTGCTGGCCCGCAGCACCTCGTTGACGGTCTTGGCCAGCGAGCGCTCGAAGCCGGTGACGTGGGTGCCGCCCTTGGGGGTGGCGATGATGTTGACGAAGGAGCGCAGGGTGGTGTCGTAACCGGTGCCCCAGCGCAGCGCGATGCCCACCTCCAGCTGGCGGGTGACCTCGGTGGGCGTCATGTGCCCGAGGTCGTCGAGGACGGGCACGGTCTCCTTGAACGTGCCCTCGCCGTTGAGCCGCAGCACGTCGCTGATCGGCTTGTCGGGCGCCAGGAACTCGCAGAACTCGGTGATGCCACCGTCGAAGCGGAAGGTCGTCTCCTCGACCTTGTCGCTCTCGGTCAGTCTCTCGTCACGGACGACGATGGTCAGCCCCGGGACGAGGAAGGCGGTCTGCCGGGCCCGGCTGTGCAGGCTCTCCAGGGCGAGCTTGGCGTCCTTGAGGAAGATCTGCCGGTCGGCCCAGTAGCGGATCCGGGTCCCGGTGCGGGTCTTGGGCACCTTGCGGACCCTGGTCAGGCCGTTCGCCGGCTCGAACGGGGCGTCCGGGCTGGTCTCGGTGAAGATGCCGGGGGTGCCGCGGCGGAAGCTGATCGCGTGGGTGTGACCGCTGCGGTCGACCTCCACGTCCAGCCGGGCGGAGAGCGCGTTGACGACGGAGGCGCCGACGCCGTGCAGACCGCCGGAGGCCGCGTAGGAGCCGCCGCCGAACTTGCCGCCGGCGTGCAGCTTGGTCATGACGACCTCGACGCCGGACAGCCCGGTCTTGGGCTCGACGTCCACCGGGATGCCGCGTCCGTTGTCGCGGACCTCGACCGAGGCGTCGTCGTGCAGCACGACCTCGATCCGGTCGCAGTAGCCGCCGAGCGCCTCGTCGACGGAGTTGTCGATGATCTCCCAGAGGCAGTGCATCAGGCCGCGGCTGTCGGTGGAGCCGATGTACATGCCCGGGCGCTTGCGGACCGCCTCCAGGCCCTCCAGGACGAGCAGGTGCCGAGCGGTGTAGTTGGAACCGTCGTCACCGGCCAGCAGAGCGGACGGCACGGTCGTTTCGGCACTCACGCGGCACTCTCCTCGGTGAAGTCTCTGTCTCATCGGTCACGTCCGGACGGGTCCGGACCGTCCGCCAGTGCAGCACACCGCACCGACAGCCGTTCCCCTGTGTGTGCACACCCCTCCGCTGGGTGCACAGCACGACGAGCCGGTCCCGCGCAGCTTGTACGCGCTGCGCGAACAAGCGCCGCGCCGGATTGGCCACGCCGGGGCTCCATCTCCTCCCGGTACCAGCGGTCCTGGCGGATCGTGGGACCGGGCACAGGCTCCGGAACTGCCGTTATGCAGGCTACCGGGGCCGGGGACGGGGCTTATGCTCCAACCCAGCAGAGGATTATGCTACGCGGACTCCGACACTCGGTTCCGATCGGGCGTTCGAGCGAGAGACGGATCCTGGGATTCGGTACGCATGAACCACCGGCCCCCGGGGCACGTCCTCATCAACACAGCAGAATCCTCAGAGAAGAAAAGCCACGAGCGGGAACGTTTTCGGCCTGGTTGGATGTTGACCCTGGTACGACAGCTCGTCGAGCTAGAGAAGAGGCGACGTGACTACTGTTCTGACCCCTGCGAGCCCGCTCACCGCGGCTGACCGCTGCGACCGCTGCGGCGCCCAGGCTTACCTGCGCGTCGTACTCGCAAGCGGTGGAGAGCTGCTCTTCTGCGCCCACCACGGCCGGAAGTTCGAGCCCGAGCTCAAGAAGATCGCCGTGGAGATACAGGACGAGAGCGGTCGACTGAGCGGCACCGCCGCGACGACCGACACCGACGAGCGCTGATCCCGGGCGCCACGCAACAGCAAGAGCGTCGAGCTGTGTCCGGTCGCGCACGGCGCGCGACCGGTGAGCCGGGCGGCCGACCCCTCCGGGGGCCGGCCGCCCGGCTCCGACGTTTTCACGCCCGGACTCCCGTCGACCCTCCGCGGCGGACCGGTTACAGGACGGCGCGCACCGCGTCCGCGACCGAACCGATCCGGGTGTAGACGCCCGGGTGGGCGGCCTCGGCGCAGCCCGTGCCCCAGGAGACCAGTCCGGCGAGCCTGCCGGCGACCACCAGCGGCCCGCCGCTGTCGCCCTGGCAGGCGTCCCTGCCGCCCTGCTCCTCGCCCGCGCAGACCATGCCCCGGGCGTCGAAGCGGCCGTCCGCACCACCCGGGTACGCCTGCGCGCAGGTCTGGTCCGGGACGATCGGCACGTCGACCCCACGCAGCGTGGGCGAGTAGTCACCGTGACCGGTGCTGTCACCCCAGCCGTAGACCTGCGCCCTGGTGCCCGCCAGGTACGGCCCGGTCTCGCCCTGACCGACCAGGTCGATCACCGGCCGGGCCTCCTGGGACTCGCCGAGAGTGAGCACCGCCACATCGTTCATGTTGGTGGCGAAGGCGTAGTCGGGGTGGACCCAGACCGCCTGGACCGGCACCTCGCGCCCCGCCCCGCCCCGCAGGTCGTCCCGCCCCACCACGACCCTGAGGCCCGGGCGCTCCACCCGCTGCCCCCTGGACTCGTCGTAGAAGCAGTGCGCGGCCGTCACCACCTTGGTCGGAGTGACCAGCGCGCCGCCGCAGAACTGCCCCGAGCGCCCGGCGCCGAACTGCTGGCGACTGGCCAGCGCCACCACCCAGGGCCGGTCGGCGGTGCTCGCCGTCACACCACCGACGATCCGCCCCTTCGCCTGGGCGGCGGGCACCGCCGGCCCCAGGGCGATCAGCGGCGCGGGCAGGGCTGCCAGCAGGGTCAGGACGGCGGCCCGGCGGGCTCGGCGCACCGGGCGCACCGCGTGCGCCGTCGGCGAGTGCACCGGGGTCGGGGCGGCGGTCGGCAGGTCGGCGCGGTCCGGGCGGTCCGGGTTGGGCGACACCGTGTCTCCAGGTGGCTCGGCAGCAGCAGGCAACCGGCACAGCGTAGGTGACCGGCTACGGTGAGCGACCTCCTGCGGCCGCACAGCCACCCGGACGAGCGACAACGGCCACCCGGACGGTGACGGTGACCGCCCCCGAACAGCCCGAAGGCCCGGAGCGTTCGCTCCGGGCCTTCGGGCTGGACCTGCGACGGTCCGACGATCAGTCCAGGTAGTCGCGCAGCACCTGCGAGCGCGACGGGTGGCGCAGCTTGGACATGGTCTTCGACTCGATCTGGCGGATGCGCTCACGGGTGACCCCGTACACCTTGCCGATCTCGTCGAGCGTCTTCGGCTGACCGTCCGTCAGGCCGAAGCGCATCGAGACCACGCCCGCCTCGCGCTCGGACAGCGTGTCCAGCACGGAGTGCAGCTGCTCCTGGAGCAGGGTGAAGGAGACCGCGTCGGCCGGGACGACCGCCTCGGAGTCCTCGATCAGGTCGCCGAACTCGCTGTCGCCGTCCTCACCCAGCGGGGTGTGCAGCGAAATGGGCTCGCGGCCGTACTTCTGGACCTCGATGACCTTCTCCGGGGTCATGTCGAGTTCCTTGGCCAGCTCCTCCGGGGTGGGCTCGCGGCCCAGGTCCTGGAGCATCTGGCGCTGGACGCGGGCCAGCTTGTTGATGACCTCGACCATGTGCACCGGGATACGGATGGTGCGGGCCTGGTCGGCCATCGCGCGGGTGATCGCCTGACGGATCCACCAGGTCGCGTAGGTGGAGAACTTGTAGCCCTTGGTGTAGTCGAACTTCTCGACCGCACGGATCAGGCCCAGGTTGCCCTCCTGGATCAGGTCCAGGAAGAGCATGCCGCGACCGGTGTAGCGCTTGGCCAGCGAGACGACCAGACGGAGGTTGGCCTCCAGCAGGTGGTTCTTGGCCCGGCGGCCGTCCTCGGCGATGATCTCCAGCTCGCGCTTGAGCTTGGGGGCGAGCTTGTCGGCGGCCGAGAGCTTGTCCTCGGCGAACAGGCCGGCCTCGATGCGCTTGGCGAGCTCGACCTCCTGCTCGGCGTTGAGCAGCGGGACCTTGCCGATCTGCTTCAGGTAGTCCTTGACCGGGTCGGCGGTGGCACCCGCCACGGCGACCTGCTGGGCCGGGGCGTCGTCCTCGTCGTCGTCGGAGAGGACGAACCCCTCCGACTCCTCCTCCGGAGCGTCACCCTCGGCGGCGGGCTTGTCGCCCGGGAGCGCCGCGTCCTCCAGCTCCTCCTCGCCGAGCAGCTCCTCCTCGCCGGCCTTGCCGGTCTTGGTGGCGGTGGTCTTCTTGGCGGCCGTCTTCTTGGCCGGCGCGGCGGCCTTCTTGGCGACCGCCTTCTTGGCGACGGCCTTCTTGGCGACGGCCTTCACGTCGGCGGCGACGCCTGTCCCCTCGACCGTGATCTCGGCGGACACCGTGCTGACCGGCGCGGCAGCGGCCGCGACCGCGGGGGTGGAGACGGGCGCACCGGGCGCGATGCGCACGGGCGGCTTGGTCTGAGTGGCGGGGGTCCGGGTGGTGACCGCCTTGGTGGCCGTGCGCTTGGTGGGGCTCTTGGCAGCGACGCTCTTGCGCTTGGCGCCGGCCGGTTCGGCCGCGCTGACCATGAGATCCACCCCCTCCTCAATCAGAACCTGGTTGAGGCTGCGCATGACGTTCTTCCACTTGGTGACCGGGATCTGGTCCGCCTCGAACGCCTGGCGTACGTCGTCACCGGCGATCTGCCCCTGGGCCTTGCCCCGCTCGATGAGCGCCAGCAGAGCCGCGGACTCGGCGATCTCGGGGGGAAGCGAACGGGATGTGCTGGCCGACACGAACAACCTCTCGGACGATGAGTGGACTCGAACCCGTACCGGCCGCCCGAGCGGGCGGGGAAGGAGATCGCGCGTCGGGCACGCGGTGTCGATTCCGACCGACTCGGGTTTGAGGACTGGGTTTGCAGGACGGCAGCAGCGCCGCGGACCAACACAGCATTCTGACACGTTGGGGTATTCCGGAGCTGCTCCCGCTCAGGAGACATCGCTGCTACACGTCAAGTGTTACGCATGGCCTTCGTGTCGCGGGTCACACCGTTCGCTCTCCGCGGCCCGGGGCCGACTTCCATCATCCCTCACTCGCGCCGAAGCCCGTCACCATGGACACGACACTTGGGCCACCGGGGCGACACCCGGCCCGTTCCGCCGCCCACCGCCCGGACACGCAGAGGCCCTCCGGCTGCGCCGTGGCGGCAGCCGGAGGGCCGGTGGTCGCGGGGAACGGGGGGAACACTCGACCCCGAACGGACCGCTCAGTGCTCCCGGGGCGCCGGGACCGACGGCTCGATCTCGGGGTGGACGGTGAGCAGCGCCCGCGTCGCGGCCTCGGCCGCGGTGCCGTCGCCGGCCCCGAGCGCGTCCACCAGCCGGGCGTGCAGGCTGACGGAGGCCTCGACCGGCCGCTCGCAGGAGATGACCGGGCCGCCGGACACCTGGAGCGCGCAGGCGACGATCCCGGAGAGGTGCTCCAGCATCCGGTTGCCGGCCAGCTGGAGGAGCAGCCCGTGCAGCTCGGCGTCGGCCCGGCTGAAGGTCGAGTGATCGGCCTGGGCTGCGGCGTGACCCATGATCTCGACCAGCTCGACCATGCGCTGCTGGACGTCCTCCCGGCCGTGGCCGGCGGCCAGCCGGGCCGCCAGCGGCTCGATCGCCCAGCGGAGCTCGAACAGCTCCCGGCGCTGCTCGTCCCGCTGGGGGCCGAAGGCGCGCCACTCGATGATGTCCGGGTCGAGCAGGTTCCAGTCGCTGACGGGGCGGACCCGGGTGCCGACGTTCGGCCTGGCACTGACCAGACCCTTGGCCTCCAGCACGCGCAGCGACTCGCGGACGACGGTGCGGGACACCTCGAACCGCTGGCCGATCTCCTCGGGGACGAGCGGCCGGTCGGCGCCGAGGTCGCCGGAGACGATCATCTGGCCGAGCTGCTGGACCAGCTGGCCGTGCAGGCCGCGGCCGCGGCTGCTGGTGGTCTTGCGGCCGACCCGGGCGAGGTCCGACTCGGCGCCCTCCCAACGGGGCGCCGGCGGGGTCGGCCGGTCGGCGTACGAGAAGCGGTCCAGGTCGCCGGAGCCGGGGATGGCCCCGTCGGCGGAACGGGCAGGGGTCATGGTGGGGTGCGCAAGGGTACTCACAGGTCCTTTGTCGGCGATCGGGGAGCACAGCTTGAGAATTCTCGTGAAAAGCACACGAAAGGGTGATCGACCGTGACTGGATAATTGACTTCTTATCAGGAAGAAACGCTCATTGCGGTCACTGGTGGCCGATCTTGGCGAACCGTCAGGGGCCGGACGCCGCCGTTCCGCGTCTCCACGCACCTCCCCGGCGGCCGACCCGCAGTCCGTCCGCAGTCCGCCGGGCGGCCGTGTCCCGGCCCGCGGGGTGGCTCAGAGCGCCCGGCGCCGGGCCTGGACCAGCAGGGTGGTCAGCAGCAGTACCAAGGCCGGCGCCGTCACCGCGGCCAGCAACGCCGGGTCGGTCAGGGCCGACCCGCTCTCCGCAACCCGGCGGTCCCCGCCGTACACCCATCCGTACGCCCACTCGACCCCCGACTGGAACGGCAGCAGCTCCGCCGCCCGGGTCGGCCACGCCGTCCCGGTCTGCCGCAGCAGCAGCGCCACGCCCGACTCCAGCAGCGGCGGCAGCGCGCAGAGCAGCAGCACCCCGGCAGCGGCGCTGCGGGTGAGCGAGGCCGTCAGCACCCCGGTCCAGCCCGCCACGACCACCAGCAGGACGAAGGCCAGCAACGCGGCCGGCGCACCCTGCCCGGCCGCCAGTGCCACGGGCGCCAGCACGGTCGGCAAGTCGCCGAGCCCGCCCAGGCCGGCCGAGGCCAGCGCCTCCGCCACCCGACCGGAGAGCGCGGCCGGCTCGGACCACGCCGTCACCGTCGCCCCTGCCGGCAGTGCGAGGTGCACGGCCACCGCGTCGACCAGCAGCGTGACCAGCGC
Organism: Streptomyces sp. BE303; assembly: GCF_036290945.1. Classification (NCBI taxonomy): domain Bacteria; kingdom Bacillati; phylum Actinomycetota; class Actinomycetes; order Kitasatosporales; family Streptomycetaceae; genus Streptomyces; species Streptomyces sp. BE303. Next base: position 100,946 of record NZ_JAQYWZ010000717.1, on the reverse strand, counting down.
CAGCAGCGCCGCCACCGAACCGGTCACCAGCAGCTTGGCCGTCAGCAGCCGCACCCGGCGCGGGTACGACACCTGCGAGGCCGCCAGCCCCGGGTGCCGCACCTCGTGCCCGTACGACAGCGCCCCCAGCACCCCGGCCCCCAACGCGGCGAACGGCAGGGGCACCAGCGGCACCGTCGCCGTCAGCAGCCGCACCGCCGCCGCACCGTCCAGCCCCCCGTCGGGCAGTTGCCCCGCCAGCACGGCGGCCACCGCCGCGTCACAGAGCACCACGGCACCGAGCAGCAGCCAGGTGGAACGCAGGCCGCGCAACCGGCGCAGCTCGTAGGCCAGAACTCGCACGGTTCACTCGCTCCGAAGGTCGATGGTGGCGGGGGTGACGGGAAGGACGGCGGCTCCGTGGCCGGGTGCCTCTGCCCCGGCCGACCCGGCGGAGGTCCACACCGGGGCGGGAGCGGGGGTGGGCGTGGGCAGAGCCGGCAGCGCGTGTGCCGGCGCCGCGGCCGGGAGGGCTGCGGAGGCGTGCTCGGGTGTCCCGGTCGCCGGTGCAGCCCCGCGGGCCGGCCCGGCCTCCCCGGAATTCGCCGGGGCAGCAGCAGGGTCGGATCCGGAGGCCCGAAGCGAGCCCGAAGCCGGCGCCGGAGTCGGAGTCGTTGCCGCAGCCGCAGCCGCCGACAGCGAGCGCGACCCGGTCGGCATCCGGCCGTGACCGGCGGGCCCGGAGTACGCCGGCAGCCCGCGCGCCCCTGCGGGGTCGGCCGCCCGGCGCTCCGTGACGGCGCGGTCGTCGCCCGCCCCGGTCGGCGGCACGGGCGTCCGCGGGGACCGTACGCCCGACTCCGCGAGGGGTTGGGCGAGGCGGCCGAGACGGACGGTGTCGTCAGTCGTCAGGTCGTCGGAGGGCACCGCGTGTTCGGGGAAGGTGGATACCGGCGTGACGCCGGACCGGGCCAGGTCGTTCAGGCCGTCCCGGAAGAGCCGGTCCACGGCGACCGTCGGGGAGGTGGCCGCGTCCTCGTCCTCGACCGGGCGCGCGGCCCGGGCCTGGGTCTGGGCCTGGGCCGGAGCCCGGTCCTGGAGCCGCACCCGGGCCGGGTCCTGAACGGACGTCGGGGCCTGAACCTGCGCCGGTGCCGGAGGCGGGGTCTCGGCCGGAGGCGGGGTCTCCGCCGGCGTGAGCGGGGGCTGGAGCCGGGGTGCCGGTGCGGATCCGGGCCGGCGGGCCGCACGTCGGCCGGCCCGCCCCGTGATCGCCGACAGCGCGGTCGCGGCCGAGACGGCGACCGGGGCCACGGCCGGCCCGGGTGCGACCGGCAGCGCGAGGGTGGGCGAGGGCGTCTGGTCCCGCTCGGCGGCGGCCGGCTGCGGCACCGGGGCCGGCTCCGTCGACACCTGGGGCAGCGCGACCGTCCGGTCCGCTCCCCCTGCCCCGAGCTCCGCCTTCCGGCCTCCACCGGTCGGCTCCCGCCGCTCCTCCGGCGCCCCCTGATCCCGCTGCGCCTTCGCCGGGCGGTCCTGTCCCGCCCGGCTCTGGAGGTGCAGGTGCCCGGAGCGCCCGGACCCGACCGGCAGGGCGGCCCGGGGCGCGGGCTGCTCGACCACGCGGTCGGCCAGCTCGTGCAACAGGATGCCGTTGCGGTAGGCGAGTTCACCGATCTCGGTACGGCCGATCCCGGCCACCGCGAGACCGGCCCCGCCGTCGCGGCGGACCTGCGCCCCCTGACCGACCAGCAGGTCCGCGAGCCGCGCCATCTGCGGCCCGCGGACGGCGACCTCCGGGCTGAGCCGGGTGCGGCGGAACTCCGTCACCGGCTGGTCGGCCACCAGCCGGCCCTGGTCCAGGGTGATCACCCGGTCGGCGAACCGGGCGGCGTCCTGCGGAGTGCGGGTGGTGACCAGGACCGTCCCGCCCGCGACGCCGAAGGAGCGCAGGAAGGACTGGAACCACTCCGCGTTGCGCGGCGAGAGCCCCTCGGTCGGCGCGTCCAGCAGCAGGATCCCCGGGTCGCCGAGCAGCGCGGCGGCGAGGGCCAGCCGCCGGTGCATCCCGGGCGAGAAGGTCCGCAGGCGCTGGTCGGCGACGGCCGCCAGCCGGGTCTGTTCCAGCAGCTCGTCGGCCCGGCTCGCCGGGACCCCGACGGCCGCCGCCAGCATCCTGAGGTGACCGCGCGCCTTCCGGCCGGGGTGGCCCGCGGCGTCCGCGGCTCCGCCGGCCCGGCCGGGGTCGGGCAGCACCACGCCGACCTCGCGCTCGGGCCGCCGCAGCCGGCGGTAGGTGCGGCCGTCGAAGAGGGTCACGCCCCGGCCGCGTTCGAGTTCGAGCATCAGCCGCAGGGCGGTGGACTTGCCCGCGTCCTCGGGACCGAGCAACGCCGTCACCATGCCGGGACGGGCGTCGAAGGTCAGATCCAGTACCGCCGGCGGACCGCCCCGTCGGTAGACCTTGGTCAGTCCGGTGATCTGGATCATCGCTGGCTGCTCCCATGCCTCGGCCGACCCGGTCTGCGTGGCGCGGGGTCGTGCCCGCACGGCTCCGCGCCAGCACATTAGGGGGCCGGTCCGGAGATTCCGGGCATTGTGGGGGCGGCACGGGCCCGACGCCCGCGCACCTCACCCGATCAGGGGACAATCCGATCCTGCGAGGAGACCCGGGTAGCCCGGGAGAGCGAGCGAACCACCACGGCGTGCGAGGGGACCGCGACGCGGCCGGGAGGGGCCGGGAGGGGCGGGGAGGGGCAGGGCGGGAACGCCGCAGCACCGGTGGCACGCGGTGCGTCCGGACGACGCCGGGGGCGGAGGGAGCTCGGGGGCTCAGGACTCCGGGCGCAGCATCGGCGGGTTGAGCACGTTGGCCCCGCCGGAGGTGAAGAGCTGCGCCGGGCGCCCGCCCTGACGCGTCGTGGTGCCGCCCGAGGGAAGCAGGAACCCGGGTGTACCGGTCACCTTGCGGTGGAAGTTCCTCGGGTCGAGCGCCACACCCCAGACCGCTTCGTAGACCCGGCGCAGCTCGCCGACGGTGAACTCGGTCGCGCAGAAGGCCGTCGCCAGCGAGGAGTACTCGATCTTGGAGCGAGCGCGCTCCACTCCGTCGGCCAGGATCAGCCCGTGGTCGAAGGCGAGCGGGACCCCGTCGACGGGGTCCGGGCCGAGCAGTTCGGTGACGGGTGCCCAGCGTGCGCCGCTGGCGTCGCCGCCGGCGCGCGGGGTCGGCAGGTCCGGCGCGAGGACCAGGTACGCCACGCTGACCACCCGCATCCGGGGGTCGCGCTGGGGGTGGCCGTAGGTCGCGAGCTGTTCCAGGTGGGCGCCGGCGGTGCCGGGGCCGACCGCGTCGTGTCCGGGGGCGGAGTGGGCGCGCAGACCGGTCTCCTCGGCGAGCTCCCGGGAGGCCGCCTCGGCGAGGCCCTCGTCGGGGCGGACGAAGCCTCCGGGGAGGGCCCAGTAGCCCTGGTAGGGAGGCTCACCCCGTCGGACCAGCAGGGCACAGAGCGCGTGCTCGCGCACCGTCAGCACCACCAGGTCGACCGTGACAGCGAACGGGGGGAAGGCCGACGGGTCATAACGCGACATGGCGACGATCATAGTCGTCTCTCTGACGATAAGCACAGGCCCGCGTACGGACAGTCCGCAGGAGGGCGGGCCCGGCCGACGGCCGGGACCGCCTCGCGCGGCAGGGGCGGCGTCAGCGGGCGACCAGTTGCAGCTCTGCGGACGCCTCCTCCACCATCGCGACCCCGATCCGGCTGACCCGCACCGAGAACGGCTCGCCCGCGACCCGCAGACCGGTCAACTCCAGCTCTCCGAGCGGCGCGGTGCTGGCCGGGCGGACCAGTACCCGCCCGCCCGGGACATCGGGGCGGACGCCGGCCAGCGCGAACACCGCGTGCGCGGCCCCGGCGGCCGAGACCGCCGCCGGGCGGCAGGCACCCGGGTGCGGCACCGGCGGGCAGCCCGGCGTGCGCTGCTCCCCCGCGTACATCTCGGGCAGCCGGCCCTCGAAGTGGGCCGCGGCGGAGAGCAGACCCTCCAGCAGCGCGCCGGCCTCGTTCTCGTGGCCGGCCTCGGCGAGCCCGGCGATGGCGAGGGCGGTCTCGTGGACCCGTACCGCGCCGCTGCGGTGGCCCAGCGGGTTGAACCGGGGCGACTTGGCGCTCAGCGTGCGCAGCCCCCAGCCGCTGTCGAGCTCCGGCGCGGCCAGCCGATGGGCGAGCAGCCTGGTCTGCTCACGGTCCAGCAGGCTCTCGTGCCGACCGCCCTCGGCCGAGAGCCCCGGGTCGAGGAGGTGGACCAGGCTGGAGGCGACGGCGGGCAGCGGCTGGCCGCCCGGGGCGAGACCGGCGGCCGGACGGCCGCCGGAGAGGTCGTCCACCCAGAACCGGTCGCGGAACCGTGCGCGCAGTCCGGCCGCCCAGCTCCGCCACTCCTCGGCGCCGGGCCGGCCGAAGGCCGCCAGCAGGTCGGCCCCGTGCAGGGCGGCACGGTGCGCCTGGGCCTGGACCTCGGCCCGGGCGGGCACCGGGTGGGCCGACCTCTCCTCGACCGGCCGGCTGAGGTCGGTGACGAAGCCGTCGACCAGGCCCTCGCGCAGCGCCGCGAGCGCGCGCTCGGCGGCCGGGAGGAGCTCGGCGACCTCCTGCCGGGGCAGGCCCCAGCGCCAGGCCTCGGCCAGCACGGTGACGAACAGCAGCGTCGCCTCGGTGGCGGTACAGGTGGGCGGCAGTTCGGGGCCACCGTGCCGCAGGGCCCCCGGCAGCAGACCCTCGGGGCGGTGACCGCCCTGGCCGGGGGCGGGCGCCGGCTGCTGACGGCGGGCCAGGGCCCGGAGGGTGCCGGCGGCGAGCCGGGTGCCGAGCGGCAGTGCCAGCCGGGCCGCCCAGAGCGCGTCGGCCGGGGCGAGCCCGAACCGCCAGGGTGCGCCGGAGGCGGGGTAGAGGTCGGTCGGCCGGTCGGGGTCGGCGAACAGCAGCCCGCCGAGGGCGTCCAGGGAGCGTGCCACCACCAGTGCGGCCCGGGGGTCGTCGCAGCGCACCTCGGGCTCGGCCCAGGGCAGCGGGACTCCGGTGCCCCGACCGCCGGGCGGTCGCGGGCCGGGCAGGGTGGTCTCCAGTTCGGCCCGCAGCTCGACCGACCAGCGGGCCCCGGGCTGGACCTCCAGGTCCCAGCGCAGCACACCGGCGCCGGCCAGGACGGCGTGCGGAGACGGCTGGGCACTGACCGTGGCGCTGTGGGTGGGCCCCGCCCAGCGCAACCCGGAGGACTGCACCTGGCCGGGCAGGTCCGGCGGCCGGTGGCCGGCGGCGATCTCGCCGACCGGGCCGAGGTCGGTGCCGAGCGCGATCTCCAGCGGGAGCCGGGCCGCGCGGCTGCCGGTGTTCCGCACCGTCACGGTCTCGACGCCGTCGGCGTGGCGCAGCCGCTCGACGGTGAGCGCCGGATCGGGGTCGAGGTCGCCGGGGAGCCGGACGGCCCCGAGGAAACGGGCCTGCGCCGCGGTGGTGAGGGTGCCCTGGAGCGGGAGCGGCTCGATCCCGCCGAGCCGCAGCTCCATCCGGGCGACCACGCGGACCCCCGAGCGGTAGAAGCCGTGCAGGCCGTGCCCGCGCAGCTGGCCGTCCGGCCCGGAGGCGGCCATCGCCGGTGCGTTGACGCAGAGCACCGCGTGGTGGGCGGCGGCCGGCTGCGGGCGCGGCGGCGCCGACCGGGCCTGGCCGCCGGGCGCTCCGGGCTGGGCCGGATCCGGTCGGCCGACCGGTCTGGGCGCGCCGACCACACTCTCGGCCGGCATGGCCTGTGGTGGCCTCATCGCGGTCACCGGACTCTCCTCCCCTCGGCGGTCCGGTGGCCGTTCAGGGCCGGTGGGCCGCGAGCATGTTCGATCGCGTGCTGGTGGTGTCTCGGGCCGACGGACCTCTCCGTCGGCCGGTGTGCCGTGCCTGGCCGTACCCGGTACCGGGCCGTGCCATGCGGGACGCGATACCGGGTCGGTATCGGCTCCGCGCCGTTCCCGGGCGTCCCGTCGCGCCCGGTCGTTCACCGGACCCGCCCGGCGCGCCGTCGGGTCCGACGTCCCGCGGCGGCGGTGACGTCATGCCCGGCCGGTGCCCCGCGCGGACCGCTGCCGCGGAGCGGCGGTCCGTTCCGCACCCCGCCGCTCGGGGCCGGCACCGCCACCTGCACGGGTGCCGTGTCGGCCGACCGTCCGGACGGTACTCCGGGCCCGACGGCGGATCCGGACGGGGCGTGGTGCCGGGCCCGGGGCCCCCGGGGTCAACGCCGGAGACCGTCCACAGGTCACGCCCGCCGGCTTCGACCGCGGTACCCGCCCGGGATTCCGGGCGTGCGTGCCGTCGGTTCTCGCGGACCCGCCGGGGCTTTCGCTGTGACTCCGCTCCGGTACCGGTCCGGTGCCGCCTCCCCGCCGTCCTGCGGGCCGTCGAGGCCCGGTCCGTCGGGTGGCCGTCCTGGACGGTGACCGCCGGGCCGGTGCTCGGCCGCGGCCAGGATACGGTGCGGGGATCGCGGCCCCGCCACCGGCAACCCCGGTGGGGGCCGACGCGATCGCTGTGACCAGCAGAGACCGAGGAGTTGTATGTCCACCCCCAGCCGGCTGCCCGGGATTGTCAGCACCGACCACGTCTTCCAGCTGCCCCTCGACCACAGCGCCCCACAGGGCGAGCAGATCGAGGTGTACGCCCGCGAGGTGGTCGCCCCGGGCCGCGCGAAGGACGACGACCTGCCCTGGCTGCTCTTCCTCCAGGGCGGCCCGGGAGGCAAGGCCGGCCGCCCGCTCGGCCGGGACGGCTGGCTGGAGCGCGCCCTCGACGACTACCGGGTGCTCCTCCTCGACCAGCGCGGAACCGGGCGCTCCACGCCCGCGACCCGGCAGACGCTCGCCCGTCGCGGTGGCGCCGAGGAGCAGGCCGACTACCTCGCGCACTTCCGTGCCGACTCGATCGTGCGGGACGCCGAGCTGATCCGCCGCCGGCTGCTCGGCGAGGACCGCCGCTGGAGCCTGCTCGGCCAGAGCTTCGGCGGCTTCTGCACCCTCACCTACCTCTCGATCGCGCCCGAGGGACTGGACCAGGCCTTCGTCACGGGTGGCCTCGCCGGGCTGCGCAGCTCCGCAGACGACGTCTACCGGGCGGCCTACCCCCGGGTCGTCCGCAAGAACGAGGGCCACTACGACCGCTTCCCCGAGGACGTGGCAGGCGTGCGGCGGATCGCCGCCCACCTCTCCGACTCCCCCGCCACCCTGCCCGGCGGCGGGCTGCTCACCGTCCGGGCCTTCCAGGCACTCGGCATGCTGCTCGGCAGCGGCAGCGGCTCCGGCACCCTGCACTACCTGCTGGAGGAGGCCTGGGTGGAGGGCACCGACGGCCCCGAGCTCTCCGACACCTTCCTGGCCGGTGCCGAGGCGCAGCTCTCCTTCGCCCAGGGCCCGCTCTACGCCGTCCTGCACGAGTCGATCTACGGCCAGCGTTCGGTGGACCCCGCCGGCACCGCCTGGTCCGCCGAGCGGGTCCGCGCGGAGTTCCCGGCCTTCGACGCCCGGGCCGCTCTGGAGTCCGACGCGCCGGTGCTGTTCACCGGCGAGATGATCTACCCCTGGATGTTCGACACCGACCCCGCGCTGCGACCGCTGAAGGAGACCGCGGACCTGCTCGCCGCCCGGACCGACTGGCCCGACCTGTACGACCCGGCGCGGCTCGCCGCCAACGAGGTGCCGGTGGTGGCGGCCCTCTACCACGACGACATGTACGTCGACACGGCCGACTCCCTGGCGACCGCCCGGGCCGTCCGGGGGCTGCGGACCTGGATCACCAACGAGTGGGAGCACGACGGCCTCCGGGTCAGCGACGGCAAGGTGCTCGACCGCCTGATCGCGATGGCCCGCGGCGAGGCGTAGCCGCGCCTGCCGGCGAGCCCCGGCCGGTCCCGGCACCCGGCGGGCACCCGGACCGGACCGGGCGGTGCCCGCGCGGGGCTCCCGGATCACCGGGACGTCCGGGCTCCGGCCGGCGCACTCCGCACGCCCCGGCACCGACCTCGACGGGCGGGGGTCGGTGAGACCGGTGCCGCCCAGGGCGAGGAGCGGCTGATCCGTGCCCGCCGGGTGGAGCGCGGCCGCTCCGCCGGGCGGCAGCCCGGCAGCCCCGGCAGGAGACGCGGCACCGGCTCCGCACCGGTCCGACCGCCGCGCACTCGGGCAGCGCCCGACGGCCCCGCGAGGTCCGACGAGCCGGACCGACCGGTCGCATCGACGACTGCGGCCGGCTCGGGCGGGGTCTCCGTCGGATGCCCGGAATCCGGGGCGGCGCCGGGCACCGGGCCGCTCGCTCCTCCGGACGGCGGCGATCCCTCGGGCCGTGCCCGGCGGCCACGCCTGCGACGGCGGCGGGCCTTCGCCGTCGCGGAGCCGCCCGGCCGGTCGGACCCGCCGGCCCGGTCCGGCGGCGCCGGGTCACCCGCTCCTGCCCCGCCCGGCCCGGTGTCCGTCGGCTCCCCACCTGCGGGCTCGGCCTCCGCAGACTCGGTGTCCGGATGATCGACCTCCACGGGCTCGACCGCGACCGGCCCGGCAGCATCGGGGGCCTCGCCACCCGGACCGGTACCGGCCCGCCCGCCGTCGGCCTGAGCCTGAGCCTGAGCGACGGTCGGCCCCACCGCCGACGTCCGCTCCCGCTCGGTGCGGCGGCGGCGCTCCGTCTCCACGCTCGCCAGCAGCGGTTCGACCGTGAAGCCACCGTTGAGCGACTCGTACAGGAGCTGGGCCAGCAGGTAGGACGGCGCGAGACGGAGCGTGTGCGCGAGCACCACACGCGCCGTGGCGGTGTCTCCCGCGACCCAGGAGACCCAGGCCAGCAGGGTGAGCGGCGGCGGCGCGTAGCCCGTGTAGGGCGGCACGCAGCGGGTGGCGAGGAACCGCCAGAGCCGCTGGGCGGACGCCAGCTCGGCCGGCCTGGCGTACTCGGCGGCGCGGTCCCGGATCACCCGGTCCTGGAGCACCAGCAGCAGCCGGGCCGTCCGGTCCTCGTCGAGCTCGACGGCGCCCGCCATGAACGCGGCCACGGCCCCGTCGAGCAGCCGGGCGCTCTCCTCCCGGCCGAGCGACGGCCGCCGCCCCGCCGTCGGACCGCCCTCGGCCCGGGCGATCGCCCGCCGCTGGGGGCCGGCGGCGGGCGGGCCGACCGGCGCCAGCCCGGCGACGATCTCCTTGCGGCTCCCGCGCGGGGCGAGGCCCGCGACGGTGGCAGCCACCGCGACCGGGCCGGGCCCGGGAGCGCTGCCGATCGGGTTGCCCGCCGGATCGCAACTGCACCCGTCACGCCGGCAGAGGAAGGACCACCAGCGACCGGCCGAGACGCAGAGCGCCTCCTTGACCCGCACCCCGCGGCTCTCGAAGGCCAGCCGCAACCGCTCGGCGAGCGGCCGCAGCCGCTCGTCCGTCGGCGGACCGTGATCACGGCCCGGGTCCTGACAGAGGTAGAGGAGGACCTGGACCGGCCGCTCGCCCTGCTGCTCGGAGAGCCCGACCAGCAGGTCGGCCGTCTCCTCGGCGGCGGCCGGCCACTCCTCCGGCGACTCGGGGATGTCCAGCCGGATCACCCCGCCCTGGCGGAGGTCCGGGGATCCGAGACCGACCGCGACGATGCTGTCGTCGGGGAAGAACCCGAGGAGGTAGGGCAGCAGCTCGGCCATGTCGGCCGGGCCCCGCATGGTGATCGGCCGGCCGCCGGGGCCGTCGCCGAAGGGGAGCGCGATGCGTTCGTTGTTCATGGCCGGAAGACTGGCGCAATTCGCCGGAGCCTCCGGATTTTTCTTTTTCCCCTGTGGATAAACCCCGCCTGTGCATAACTCCTCCCTCGTTCGGCTCAACACGCACCACCCTCCAGGGGGACATTTGACGGCCGTTCAGCAGTACAGATGATGAAATACGGCCCCGATCCACCCACGCGTGACCGGCCGCCGTTCGCCGCTTGTCGGCACCTCGGGGTTACATGGACGCCATGCAGCAGCCGAAGACCCACACCACCGCCACCGCCGCCGACCGCGCCGAGGTCCGGACCCGGGCCGAGGCCGTCCTGCGCGAGCTGGCCGGCCCGGGCGCCACGCTCCGCGAGGACCAGTGGACGGCCATCGAGGCGCTGGTCGTCGACCACCGGAGGGCCCTCGTGGTCCAGCGCACCGGCTGGGGCAAGTCCGCCGTCTACTTCATCGCCACCTCCCTGCTGAGGGCCCGGGGCGCCGGACCGACGGTCATCGTGTCCCCGCTGCTCGCCCTGATGCGCAACCAGGTGGAGTCGGCCGCCCGGGCCGGCATCCACGCCCGCACCATCAACTCCGCCAACACCGACGAGTGGGACACCGTCCAGGCCGAGGTCGCCGCCGGGGCCGTCGACGTACTGCTGGTCAGCCCCGAGCGGCTGAACAACCCGGACTTCCGCGACCAGGTGCTCCCGAAGCTCGCCGCCTCCACCGGCCTGCTGGTGGTCGACGAGGCCCACTGCATCTCCGACTGGGGCCACGACTTCCGCCCCGACTACCGCCGGCTGCGCACCATGCTCGCCGACCTCTCGCCGGGCGTCCCGGTGCTGGCCACCACCGCCACGGCCAACGCCCGGGTCACCGCCGACGTCGCCGAGCAGCTCGGCACGGGCACCGGCGACGCGCACGCCCTGGTGCTGCGCGGGCCGCTCGACCGCGAGAGCCTCACCCTCGGCGTGCTCGCACTGCCCGACCCGGCGCACCGGCTGGCCTGGCTCGCCGACCACCTCGACCGGCTGCCCGGCTCCGGCATCGTCTACACCCTGACGGTCGCCGCCGCGGACGAGGTGACGGCCTTCCTGCGCGAGCGGGGTTTCGCGGTGGCCGCCTACTCCGGCCGCACCGAGGACGCCGAGCGCCGCACCGCCGAGGCCGATCTGCTCGCCAACCGGGTCAAGGCGCTGGTCGCCACCTCCGCCCTGGGCATGGGCTTCGACAAGCCGGACCTCGGCTTCGTGGTGCACCTCGGCTCGCCCAGCTCCCCGATCGCCTACTACCAGCAGGTCGGCCGTGCCGGGCGCGGGGTCGACCGGGCCGAGGTCCTGCTGCTGCCCGGCCGGGAGGACGAGGCGATCTGGCGCTACTTCGCCTCGCTGGCGTTCCCGCCCGAGGAGCAGGTGCGCCGGACCATCGACGCACTCGCCGAAGCCGGCCGCCCGCTCTCCACCGCCGCCCTGGAGCCCCGGGTGGACCTGCGCCGCGCCCGGCTGGAGACCATGCTCAAGGTCCTGGACGTGGACGGCGCCGTCCGGAGGGTCAAGGGCGGCTGGACGGCCACCGGGCAGAGCTGGGAGTACGACACCGCCCGCTACGCCAAGGTCGCCGCCTCCCGCGAGGCCGAGCAGCGGGCGATGCGCGAGTACGCGGCGGGCACCGACTGCCGGATGGAGTTCCTGCGCCGGCAGCTGGACGACGAGCAGGCCGCCCCCTGCGGCCGGTGCGACAACTGCGCCGGACCGCTGCACGGTCCGGAGGTCTCGACCGAGGCCCTGGAGGCGGCCCGGGCCTCCCTCGGCCGACCCGGGGTCGGTTTCGAGCCCCGTCGGCTCTGGCCCACCGGGATGGACGCGCTGGGCGTGCCGCTCAAGGGCCGCATCCCGGCCGGAGAGCAGGCCGAGACCGGCCGGGCCCTCGGCCGGCTCTCCGACATCGGCTGGGGCAACCGCCTGCGGGCGCTGCTCGCCGACCAGGCCCCCGACGGGCCGGTCCCGGGCGAGGCGGTGGACGCCCTGGTGACCGTCCTGGCCGACTGGGCGCGCGGTCCGGGCGGCTGGGCCGGCCCGGCCGCGGCCGACGGCGGCCGACTCGACCGGCCGGTCGGCGTGGTGACCATGGCCTCGTCCCGCCGGCCCCGGCTGGTCGGCAGTCTGGGGGCCCGGATCGCCGAGATCGGGCGGCTCCCCCTGCTCGGACAGATCGAGTACGCGACCGGACAGCCCCCGCACGGGTCGCGCAGCAACAGCGCCCAGCGGCTGAACGCCCTGGCCGGTGCCCTCGTCCTGCCGCCGGAGCTGGAAGCGGCGGTGGCGGCCGCGGGCGGGCCGGTCCTGCTGGTGGACGACCTGGTCGACTCCGGTTGGACGGTCACCGTGGCCGCCCGGTTGCTGCGGCGGGCCGGTGCCGGTGCGGTGCTGCCGCTGGTGCTGGCGGTGCAGGGCTGACGGCCGGTCCGGAGCCGATCGACTCATATCACCCGAATGGAGTAATTAAGGAGATCACCGGAACGCGGCCGGCCCCGGCGGACACCGCCGGGGCCGCCACCGGCGGAAAGGCGGGACGGAGTTGCGCGGGACACTTCGCGGCATCCCTCAGGCGGCCCGGATCACGATCCGGCAGCAGTCGGGTAGCACTCGCACGAACGTGGAATATATCCGGCAGAACGTTGGCTTTCGGGCGGCGTTCATCATTTCATCGTTGCCGCTCCCGCCCGGCTACCCTGAGAATCGGACCGTACCCGGAACCCGGTCCCGTCGACCAGGTCTTCGGCGTACGCAGGCACCCGCGCGCCCGTGGGTCGGGAAGGAGGATTGTGATCAACGGCATCGACCGAGGTCAGTATCCCCTCGCCCGGAGCTCCTCGCCCAGACGGGTGCTCGACCTGCAGACCTGGACGGCCTCGGGGATCCCGCTGCTCCGCGATCCGCGCGATTTCGTGCTGGAGCTGCACCAGCGCCACCTGCCCCAGCCCGGCACGGTCGTGGTCGCAGTCCTGGACGCGCTGCACCGGCTGACCGGGTCGGCCTCGTTCGCACCCCGCCCGCACAACGAGGACGGCTGGCTCCACCGCAACGCGATCCTCACGCACCTGCGCCAGGTCGTCCCGCACGACCTGCGCCTTCCCGCCCCGACCCGGACGGCCGTGCTGCTGAGCTGCCGGGAGGGCGCGGCCGGCTGGACCGAGCAGGACGGCGCCTGGATGTGGGCGCTCCAGGACGCGGCCACCCTGCACGGGCTGCGCTGCGGCGCGTACGTGGCCCTGACCCCGGTCGGCTGGCAGATCCTCGGCGACGGACGGAGCGGGCGCAATCCGAACGCGGCTTCATGGGCGGACGGACCGGTCCACACCGTGACGGAACTGCCCCCGCGTTCGGCCCTCGACGGCCAGCGCGGCCAGCGGACACTGCGGCAGGCGGCGCCCGAGCGGCCCCGGCGCGGCGAACGGCCACAGCGGTCCCGCCAGTCCGAACACCCGTGGACACCCGCCCGGGTCACGGCCATCGAGCCGACCCGCCGCACCGGCACCCGCTGACGCGACCACCCGCCCGTCCCGGGTCCGGCGCCTGCACCGGACCCGGCCCACCGGCCGAGCGAGGCGGTCGGGGAGTCCGGACGCCGACCGGGAGTGGCGCAGGCCCCGCGGAAACGTCGAGGCCCGGCACCAGCGGTACCGGGCCTCGAAGATCCGAAGGGTCTCAGGCGGGCAGCCGGCCGCCGGTCGGTGCTCCGGCGCCCGCGAGGGCGGCCGGGGCGGGAGCGGTGCCACCGCAGACCACCAGCAGCGAGTCCGCGTGCTGGAGTGCCTTGGCATGTGCTGCGGCGACGCGGCCGGCCGAGCCGGCAGCGACGGCCAGGACGACGACCGCACGGCGGGCCGGGCGGGTCAGGTCGGCGTCCGCGTAGAACACGTCGCCGCCCTCGGCGAGCTGCGCCCAGTAGCGCTCCTCGCCGAAGGTGAGTTCGTGCTGTTGCCACGGATGCGCCGCGCCGACCGTCAGCACCAGGATGTCTCCCGGGTCACGGCCGGAGTCCAGCAGCCGGTCGACCGTCTCGTCGGCCCGGTCCAGGGCCTCCGCCCCGGTGGCCGGCACATGCCGGATCTCGATCGACGCGGTCCGCGACGGCGGGGGCGGCGGGGTGGGCTTGGGAATCTGGTTCGGGCGCGGCGGCGGCCCCGGACGGTTCGCACGCGCGGGTGCCGGACGCGGCGGTGCCGGACGCGGGCCCGGTACCGGGGCCGACGCGGTGGCGGCCGACGGTACGGCGGTGTTCGCGCTGCCGGTGGCAGGCGTACGGAGGGCGTGTGCGTCCGACTCACGGGGGCTTGGAACGCCGGGGCCCGGGAGGCTCTCGCTGATCTCCGGCTCCTCGGGGAAGACAGGCATACCCGGATATCTATCAAATGCCGGTCGGACGCGCACGGGCGCCCCACCTGTTGGTCACCGCGAACCTCGCGGTCCGGCCCCCGACCCTCCCCGACGGCCCGTCAGAAACCCAGCGCCAGCTGTTCGCCGACCGGCTCCGCCGAACCCGCTCCGCCCACCCCGGGAAGGGGCCGGCTCCGCTTCAGGTGGCGCCATTTGGGCAGTCCGTCCAGATATGACCAGGAGAGGCGGTGGTGTTCGGTCGGCCCGAACTCCTCCAGCGCGGCCCGGTGGACCGGGGAGGGATAGCCGGCGTTGTCGGCGAACCCGTACTCGGGGTGCGCCTCCCCCAGTTCGGCCAACAGTCCGTCGCGGTGGACCTTGGCGAGCACCGAGGCGGCCGACACGCAGATGCACGACTGGTCACCCTTGATCACCGTGCGCACCTGCCAGGGACCGCCGAGGTAGTCGTGCTTGCCGTCCAGGATCACCGCGTCCGGCTCCACCGGCAGCGCCTCCAGCGCCCGGACTGCGGCCAGTCGCAGCGCCGCCGTCATCCCCAGCTCGTCACACTCCAGGGCCGAGGCGTGACCGAGCGCGTACGCGCCGACCCCGTCGGCGAGCACCGGGGCGAGCGCCTCGCGGCGGCGCTCGGTGAGCAGTTTGGAGTCGGTCAGCCCCTCCGGCGGCCGGCGCAGTCCGGTGACGGCCGCGCCGACGGTCACCGGCCCGGCCCAGGAGCCGCGCCCGACCTCGTCGAGACCGGCCACGACCTTGGCGCCGGCCCGCCGGAGCGAGCGCTCGACGGAGTGCGTCGGCGGGACGATGGGCATGTCGGAATCCGTTCAGCTGGGCGGACTCCAGCGTATTCCACCCGCCGCAGGACCCGGGAAGGCCCGGGGCGGGCCGGGAACACCCGCACCCCGGCCCCCGGCCTCAGTTCCGCATCAGCGGGACCATGACCTCGTCCACCAGCTCGGTCGCGAACTCCGGGCCCACCCGCCCGCCGCAGATCTTGACCCGGTACAGCAGCATCGCCGGCGCCAGGTCGGCGACCATCGACGTGACCGCGCCGGGCCGGACGTCGCCGCGCTCGGCGCCGCGCCGGAGGATGTCCAGAATGACCCCCTTGGTCGGTTCGATCACCCGCTGGGCCATGAAGTCCTTGAACAGCGCGGCCTGTTCGTGATCCAACTCGGCCATCAGCGCGTGCATCGCACCACCGGAGCGGGAGTGCACGACGGCGGCGAAGCTCTCGACGAGGTAGAGGAGTTCCTCGCGGGCGGACCCGAGGTCCGGAGTGTCGGAGGGGCGTGGCAGAGTGGAGTCCAGGGCGTCGATGACCAGTTCGACCTTGGAGGCCCAGCGCCGGTACAGCGCGGCCTTTCCGGTCCGGGCTGCCTGGGCGACCCCTTCCATCGTCAGCCGCGCGAACCCGCCGGAGGTGAGCTGGTCGAGCGTCGCATCGAAGATCGCGGTCTCCAGCTCCTTCCCCCGCCGCCGGACCGGTCGACGCAGGGCCTCGGCCGCGATCCGTACGGGACAGGGTCCCGAGGCGGCCTCGGTCGACCGCTCGACGGGCCTCTCGCCCGGCCGTTCGACCGCCCGGCCGGTCGACCGAACCGCCGCCTGGCGCCGCACCAACTGATCCATTGTCACCAACCTTAGGGAACGGTTGCGTTCATAATCACGCCCACGCTATCGTCCACAGTAGTGAACGATTCCGTTCCTTCATAGTCCGCGGGACGCCGCCGGACCGTTCCGGACCCCGGGTCCGGAGTACACGAAGCAGTAGCCAGCAGGGGGCATCAACTTGGCTATCTCCGACACACTCAGCAAGAACTCTCCAACGCAGGGCCGTCAAGGACGGAACAAAAACCTCACCCTGACCGTCATCGCGGCCTCGCAGCTGATGGTGGTGCTCGACGCCACCATCGTGAACATCGCCCTGCCGCAGATCAGGGACGTGCTGAACTTCTCCACGACCAACCTGTCGTGGGTGATCAACGCCTACACGCTGACCTTCGGCGGCCTGCTGCTGCTCGGTGGCCGTGCGGGCGACATCCTCGGCCGGCGCCGGGTCTTCATCGCGGGCACGCTCCTGTTCGGGTTCGCCTCGCTGCTCGGCGGCTTCGCACAGGACGGCGGCATGCTGTTGGCCGCCCGCGCGCTCCAGGGCATCGGCGGCGCGATCTGCTCGCCGACGGCCTTCGCCCTGATCGCCACCAACTTCGAGGAAGGGCCCGAACGCAACAAGGCCTTCGGGGTGTTCTCCGCGGTGGCCGGTTCGGGCGCCGCGATCGGCCTGCTGGCCGGCGGCGTGCTCACCGAGTACCTGGACTGGCGCTGGGTCTTCTTCGTCAACGTGCCGATCGCCGTCCTGATCGCCTTCGCCGCGCCGCGCCACATCGCCGAGTCGGAGCGCCAGGCGGGCCGTTTCGACGTGCCCGGCGCGCTCACCTCGACACTCGGACTGGTCGGCCTGGTCTACGGCTTCATCCGTGCCGCCTCGGACGGCTGGTCCGACCCGCTGACGCTCGGCTCGTTCGCGGCCGGTGTGGTGCTGATGGCCGCCTTCCTGGTCATCGAGACCCGGACCGCGCAGCCGATCACCCCGCTGAAGCTGTTCGCCGACCGGAACCGCACCGGCGGCCTGGTGATGATGCTCTGCCTGGCCGCGGCCATGTTCGGCATCTTCTTCTACATCACGCTCTTCGTGCAGGGCCCGCTGGGCTACAGCCCGCTGAAGTCCGGCTTCGCCTTCCTGCCGATCAGCGCGTCCATCATCGTGGCCGCCCAGCTCGCGTCGAGCCTGCAGGTCAAGTACGGCCCGAAGCCGTTCATGGCCGGTGGTTCGCTGCTGGTCACCATCGGGCTCACCTGGCTGACCTTCATGGACGCGGACAGCGGCTACCTGGACGGCGTCCTCGGCCCCACGGTCGTGTTCGGCTTCGGGATGGGCCTGGTCTTCGTCCCGGTGATGCTGCTGGCCGTCGCGGGCGTCGCCGGGGACGAGACCGGTGCCGCCTCGGGCCTGCTCAACTCGATGCAGCAGATCGGCGGGTCGCTCGGCCTGTCGATCCTGACCACGGTGTTCGCGCACTACGCGACCGCCGAGGCCAAGGTCCAGCTGCCCGGCTTCATGGCCACGGCCACGCCGGAACAGAAGGCCTGGCTGATGGAGAAGCAGGAGTTCCCGCAGGGCACCGGCGCGGCCAACGAGGTCCTCGCCCAGGGCATATCGCACGGCTTCATCGCGGGCGCCGCGCTGGCGGCCGTCGCCCTGGTGGTCGCGGTCTTCGTGGTGAAGGCCAAGGCTTCCGACCTGCCGACGGAGGCCTCCGGCGTCGCGATGCACTGAGCGCGGCGCACCCGCACGGCACTTCACGCACCTCGCACCTCGCACCTCGCACCTCGCACCACGCACCACGCACCACGCACCACGCACCTGATCGGCGGACGCCGGACGGTGTGCGCGGACCGATCCGGCGTCGACCGCCGGAGATGACGGGCCGGCCGGGAGCAGCTCCCGGCCGGCCCGCACGCCTTCTCCCCGCCGGTTCCTGCCCGACCCCGCCGAGCGGCCCCGCGAGGCACCCCGCCGAACGCCCCGCGCCGAGCCCGGGGCTCAGCGCTCGCCGCGGTAGTCGCCGCCGTACAGTCCCAGCCGCGCGCACGCCCCGTCGTCCTCGGCCGAACGGTCCGCCGGCGGACGGGCGGCGAGGATCCGCCGGGCCCGGGACTCGGCCAGGCTGGTGGCGTACCAGGGCGTGTCGTCCGCGAGCCCGGTCGCGAGGACGTCCAGCGCGCAGGTCCGGTGGTCGCCCGGCAGCCGGTCCAGGGCCGGAACCGCGTCGAGCGAGAGGCTCCGGACGTTGCGCAGGTCGATCTGCCCGGTCCGCTCGAAGCGGGCCACGTTCTGCTCCGCGACGACCGCGTCCGGCCCCATCAGCCCGTACAGCGCGGCGGCCGTCGCCGCACTGAGCACGGCGGCGCGCGGCAGCCAGGCCGTCGAGCGGGTCAGGCCGGCCGCGATGAGCAGCAGGAAGACGACGCCCAGCCAGACCTCGACCACCAGGACCCAGAGCCGGAGCGCGGTCAGCCCGGAGGCGTCCACGTAGAACCACATCCGTCCGAGCGCGGAGGCCACCACGGTCAGGGTGAGCAGGCAGAGCGTGCCGAGCAGCAGCCGCGCCAGCCGGCGGTCGGCCTCGGTGCCGCGCGGCGCCCAGCGCTTGGCGAGGGCGACCACGACCAGGGTGAGCACGGTGACCACCAGCAGCTGCCAGAAGCCCTGGCGGGCGTACTCGGAGCGGCTCATCCCGGTGTTCTCCATGATCGAGTCCCGGCCGCCGAGCACCACCACGGCCTGGACCACCGCGAAGGCGCCGAACATCAGGTTGAGCGCGCCCAGCGGCAGGGCCCACTCCAGCCGGCCGCGGGCCCGGCCCGGCGGGACCGGCGTGCGGTCCCAGCGCCGCGGGCCCGCCGCGATGTGGGCGAAGCCCAGCGCGGTCACCAGGCCGATCGTGAAGAGCACGAAGCGGACCGGGAGTTCGCCGAGGTCCACGCTGGGGGTGAGGCTCTCGAACATGTCCGCCATGGCCGCGTCGGCGCCGGCGAAGAGCGCGCCGAAGACGGCCAGCAGGACGGCGGCCACCAGCACTCCCTTGACCACCGGCACCACCCGGCTCCGGCCGGGCACCCTGCCGCCGCGCAGCCCGCTCCGGGCCCAGCGCAGGCCGGGCACGAGGTTCCACAGCACGCCGGGCAGCGCGAGCAGGACACCGGCCCAGCGGCGCCCCCCGTGCAGCGCGAGCGAGGCCAGGCCCAGGGCCCAGACGGTGGACAGCAGGACCGGCCAGCCGGCCTCGTACAGCGCCGGGACGGCGAGCAGGGCGACCGCGAGGGCACTCCACAGGACGGTCCAGCCGCGCACCCGCCGCCCTGCCGCGCGGGCGGCGAGCCCGGCACCCGCGGTGGCGAGCGCGGCGCAGAGGAGCAGGTTGACGCCGAGCCCGTCGATCAGCAACCAGGACGCCAGCAGGCCGGTCAGCAGCGCCGCGAGCAGGGCCCGCCCGGTGGCCGGCGACTTCCGCTCGGGGTCGCTGAGCCGCAGCCACTGGAACGGCTGCGGCACCGGCGCGCCGGGCGCCCGGTAGGGGCCGTACGCGGCCGCGGCGACCGGGCCCGCACCCCACGCACCGGCGGCGCGCGGGGCTGCGCCGACCGCGCCCGGGGGCACGTCCGCGCCGGTACGGCCGCCCGTACCGGCGCCCGGGACTGCCTCGGGGCCGGCGCCGGCTGCGGGTCCTGAGCCCGCCCCGGACGGTGCTCCGTCCGGGGCGGGCGTGGTGGGTCCGGACATGGGTTCCCCCTCAGTGGTCGGGCGGGCGGGCACGCGGAAGCCGCCCTCGGGGCGGTCCGCCGAGCGACGCGGCAGCACGGGGCGTGCGGCGCCGACGGGCGCGCGGAACCACACCGGTGAAGGCGTCAGGAGCCGCGGCCGAAGCCGACTGTAGACCATTCTGAACAAGTTCAAAAACACCGGACCCGGCTCTGTCGCACGCCTGTGACAGAGCCGGGTCCGACTTCGCGGAGCCCCTCCGCGCAAGCCCCGCGGCACCCCTCAGCACGCCCCTTCAGCGCGTCCCCTCAGCGCGTCCCCTCAGCGCGCCCCTTCAGCGCGTCCCTTCGGCGCCCCTCGGCGGATCTCCTCAGTACGTCCCGTACAGCGAGTACTGGAAGGCGTCCTTCACCGCCGGCCCGAAGTTCACCGGCCACGTCCCGAACGGCACGACCGTGTTGCTGTACGCGCCCTGCCCGCCGGCGCCGGTCGAGTAGTTCATGTTGTTCACCGTGGCGCCCGTCCCGTTGCTGTTGTAGACGAACCAGTAGGACGTGCCCGCGCTCAGCGTGATGTCCACCGCCAGCGAGTTCCACGCGTTGGCGGTGAGCGTGCCGCTCCCGGTCGCGGCGACCAGGGCGCCCGGCGAACCGCCCACGTCCGTGTAGACGGCCAGCTGGAAGCGGTTGTCGGGCGCCGCGCTGACCGGTCCGACGTGCACGCTCATCGAGGTCAGCGCCACCGGGGCGGCGCCGGTCGTCACCCTGTTGCCGTTCAGGTGGTTGGAGTCGGTGTCGTCGATCAGCGAGCCCACCGCGGTGTTGCCGATCGTCCGCGGCTCCGCTCCCCCGGTGGTGAACGAGACGGCGTACGGACCGGCCAGGACGTTGCCCGAGCTGTCCCGCACGCCCTGGACGGTCGCGGTGTACCCGGTGGTGAGGGCGAGCGGGGAACCCGGGGTGAGGACGACGCCGTTGGCCGCCGCGTCGTAGGCCACCGTGCCCGCCACGGTGGCGCCGCCCGCGGTGGTGCGCAGGGTCGCGGTGGAGGCGGTCACGCTCGCCGGGTCCAGCGGCTCGCCGAACGAGAACCGGACCGCCGCCCCGGGCGCCACACCGGTGGCCCCGCCGGCCGGCGCGGTGCCGGTGACCGCGGGCGGGGTGGTGTCGCGACCGTAGGTCGCGGTGTACGAGCCCACCGTGCCGTCGAAGAACGCGTACGGCACGCCCTTGACCGTCTCGATCCGGTACGGGAGGCTCCGGCCGCCCGAGCTGAGGCCGGTCAGCGTCCCGGCGGCGGCGTCGACCGGCAGCATCGCCCGCAGCCCGGTGGCTCCTCCGGTGATGTCGAAGGTGAGCGCGCTCCCGTTCCAGGCCAGCCGGGAGAAGGCCGAACCGTTGCGGCCGTCCAGCCAGGTGAGCATCTGCCGGCCGGAGACCACCGGGACACCGCGCGCCTTGGCGGCGGCGACGATCGTGTCGGAGGCGGCGGAGGCGGCGAAGTCGGTGTGGATGTTGGCGGTCAAAGCCGCGTAGTAGCCCTTGGCGCCGTAGGCGGCGTCGAGCAGCGTGGCGACGGTGCCCGGGTAGGACTGGCCGGACTCGTCGGTGAGCTGGGTGGTGGCCTGGTACTCGTCGATCACGCTGCCGTCGGTGTCGGCGAACCGCATGATCTGCGCGGTGCCGTTGAAGTAGCCGGGCCGGTCCTTGGTGAAGGCGGACGGGTAGAAGTAGTAGTCGGTGTCCAGCCGGATCCCGTTGGCCAGCTTGGTCTTCGCCTGGGTGGCCCAGTCGTCCCACTCGACGCAGTGCGTGCGGCTGCTCGAAGGGGACGGCAGTGTCGGGTACTTGGCCCGCCACCCGGCCAACTGGTCCCGGTAGAAGCCCTGCAGGGCGGCGGCGGAGCCCCAGGGTCGGCAGTCGGTGGTGACGTGCACGCCGACCTCGAAGCCCTGGTCGCTGTAGGCCTTGGCCCGGGCCGGGGTGAGCGGGTCGTCGGTGTAGATGTACGAGGAGCCGCGGATGCACTCCCAGTTGGCCACCGAGCAGCCCGGCGGGCTCTGCGCGAGGTAGCCGTCCCAGCGGCCGGCCGTGCCGCCGACCCCGTGGTCGTCGCCGGTCATCACCACGACGGCCTTGACGTCCCGTGGGAAGTACCAGAACCGGGGCAGCGGTTTGGCCGTGGACTCCAGCCGGGTGAGCAGGTTGGCGAGCAGCCGCTGCTGCTCGTCGGCGATCGGGATCAACGCCTTGTCCAGGTCGTTCCAGTCGGGCCCGCCGTCGGTGCCGAAGAACATCTCGCTGGCCTCGTAGCCGTCGACTCCGTCGCGCTGCCGCCCGGCCCAGGCGACGTTGCCCTGGCGGGTCTGCACCACCGACCTGGCCAGGTCGTAGCTGAACGCGGCGGCCCGGCCGCTGCCGGCGGTGTGCAGGGTGACCGCCGGGTTGGCCGTGGCGGTGGCGGCGTCGCTGTAGAGGGTGGCGACGGCGGTGGCGCCGCTCAGGGTGTAGAGGTCGGCGGCGCCGTGGTAGCCCATGGTGTCGCCGGTGATCCCGGTGCCGGGCGAGGCGCCGGTGTTCACCTTCAGGTAGGCGTCGGAGCGGGTTCCGGTGACCGGGGTGAGGCCGAACAACGGCGCGAGCTGCCGGTCCGGGCGCATGGCGACCAGCCGCCCGCCGCCGCCGGTCCAGGTGGTGAACAGGTCCGCCTGCGCGGCGGTGAGCGGCATCTCGCCGAGCAGCACCACGTCGGCGGCGGCGAGGAGCTGACCGGTGACGGCGGAGATGTCCACCTGGTGGTAGGCGTTGAGGCCCTCCGCCTTGAGGATCTCGGCCAGGTACCGGGTGTACGGGTTGGCCTGGCTGGTGACCAGCAGGATCGGGCCCTCCCCGCCCGGACCCGGGCCCGGCGGTGTGGTCGGCGGTTCCGGGTCGGCGGTGTAGGTCGCGTGGATCGAGAGGCTCAGGCCGCCGGAGGTGACCGGGCCGACGTCGGACGGCCAGCTGCCGAACGGCTGGCCGCCGTTGCCGTACACGCTGGTGCCGCCGGGGCTGTACCGGAGGTTGTTGACCGCCGCGTTGGTCCCGTTGGTGTTGTAGGCCAGCCAGTACGGCGTGTTGGCGGCCAGGGTCGCCGTCAGCGGGACGCTGTTCCAGCCGTGGGCCGTGAGGGTCCCGGTGGCGCTGCTCACCAGCAGGCTGCCCGGGCTGCCGCCGTTGTCCCGGTAGATCGCCACCTGGTAGCGGTTGTTGGGCGCCGCGTCCACCGCGTCCACGAACACCGACAGGCCGGTGACCGTGCCACCGGCCGAACCGGTCACGTAGCGCGAGGCGTTGAGGTAGCCGGAGTCGGCGGAGTCCGTGGCCGTACCGGCCTCGGTGGTGCCGAGCGTGAGCGTCACGGCCGCCGCGGGATCGGCCGCGGCCGGTGCGGCCCCCGGTCCGGAGACCAGCGCCGCCGCCACGGCCAGGGCCGCCGGCAGCCCCCCGGCCCTCCGCCCCCACGGCCGCCACCGCCGGCCCGAGCGTATGCCTGCGTCTGCCATGACCGCCCCCTGTGTCACCTCGGCCAACTGCCTTTAACGGTGTACCGGTTCCGTGCCGACCGTGTCCACGAGACCGACACGTTCGGCGTGAATCGAAACGCCTCCGGGGGGCGACCCGGCTATCCCTTGACCGATCCGGCCAGCAGGCCGCGGACGAAGTACCGCTGGAGGGCGAAGAACACCGCCAGCGGGATCACGATGGACAGGAACGCCCCGGCGGTCAGCAGCTCCCAGCGCCCCCCGAACGATCCGGACAACTGCGCCAGCCGGACCGTCATCGGCGCCACGTCGGGCGTACCGCCGGCGAAGGTCAGCGCGACCAGCAGGTCGTTCCAGACCCAGAGGAACTGGAAGATCGCGAACGAGGCCAGCGCCGGGGTGCAGAGCGGCAGCACGATCGAGCGGAAGATCTTGAAGTGCGAGGCGCCGTCCACCACCGCCGCCTCCATCAGGTCGCGCGGCAGCTGGGCGATGAAGTTGTGCAGCAGGAAGATCGCCAGCGGCAGCGCGAACATCGTGTGCGCCAGCCAGACCGGCGCGTACGTGCCGCCGAGGTCCAGCGCCGGGACCAGCGTCACCGAGCCCAGGTGGGCGCCCCCGGAGAACAGTTGGAGCAGCGGGATCAGCGCCATCTGGAGCGGCACCACCTGGAGCGCGAAGACCACGAAGAACACCGTGTCGCTGCCCCGGAACCGCACCCAGGCCAGCGCGTACGCGGCCATCGCCGCCAGCGCCAGCGGGAACAGGGTGGCCGGGACGCTGATCGCCAGCGAGTTCACCAGGAACGGCATCAGACCGGTCGAGACGCCGGAGCCGCCCTCGAACAGCACCGTGTGGTAGTTGTCCAGGCCGAGGTCCGGGTGGACGAAGACGTTCCACCAGCCGTCGGCGGTGACGTCCTTCTTGGGCCGCAGCGAGGTGGCCAGCAGGCCCAGCGTGGGAACGGTCCAGAGCACCGTCACCACGATCACGAACACCGAGGCCGCCGGGGTGGAGAAGGCCTTCCGGACGGGACCGCCGTCACGCCGTGCGCTCATCGCACCCCACGCTCCTTCCGCAGCTGGACGATGTTGTAGGCCACCAGGGGGAGCACCGCGAGGAAGAGGACCACCGCGAGCGCGCTGCCCCGCCCGGTGTTGAACTGCACGAAGGACTGCGAGTACATCTCGTTGGCCAGCACCTGGGTGCCGAAGTTGCCGCCGGTCATGGTGCGGACGATGTCGAAGGCCTTGAGCGTGGTGATCATCACGGTGGTGAGCACCACCACCACCGTCGTGCGGATCATCGGCACCGTGACGTACCAGAACAGCCGCATCCCGCCCGCGCCGTCCAGCCGGGCCGCTTCGGTGACCTCGTCCGGGATCGCCTTGATCGCCGCCGACAGCACCACCATCGCGAAGCCCGTCTGCACCCAGACCATCACCGCCATCAGCAGGAAGGTGTTGAGCGGCTGGGCGAGCATCCAGTTCGGCGGGTGCTCCCAGCCCAGCGCGACGGCGACCTGGCTCAACAGGCCGATCTGCCGCTGCGAGGCGTCCCGGGACTCGTAGACGAACTTGAAGATGATCGACGCGCCGACCAGGGAGATCGCCATCGGCATGAAGATCAGCGACTTGTACACCGCCTGGCCGCGCATCCGGTCCACCAGCAGTGCCAGCACCAGACCGAGCCCGGTGGCCGCCAGCGGTGCGATCACCAGCCAGAGCAGCGTGTTCACCAGCACCTCGTGCAGCGAGTCCGTGGTGAACGCCCAGCCGAAGTTCTCGCCACCGACGAACCGGCTGCTGTCGTCGTTGTGGAGGCTCAGCCAGACGGTGCGGACCAGTGGCGCGACCAGGCCCACCAGCAGCAGCACCACCGCCGGACCGAGGAAGACGGCGACCGCCAGCGGGCGGGCGAGACGGCCGGAGGCGCGGCCGGCGACCAGGAAGACCAGCAACAGGATGCCGAGGAAGCCGGCGATCGCGCCGAAGCCGTTGCCGAACTTGACCACCGCGTCGCCCCAGGCGCCGTCGGCGAGTGCGGAGGCGGGGAGGGACATGGCTGGGCGTCCTTTCCTTGCGGTCGGCGAAAGGGAGGAAACGACGGGCCGGGACGGAAGTCCGGGAGGCGGGAGGGTCGGCGACCCGAGGACCGGAGACCGGAGGAGGGGAGGGCGGAGGAGGGGAGGGCGGAGGACGGGCGGTGCGGGTGGGTGGCCCCGCACCGCCCTCGACGGGCGGTCCTCCGACAGCGCCCGGACCGCGGCCCGCCGCCGGACGGCGGCACCGCGGCCCGGGCGGCGGCACCGCGGCCCGGGCGGCGGCACCGCGGCCCGGGCGGCGGCTACTGCGGCCAGGCGGCGTCGATGTCGGCGGCGGTCTTCTGGATCGACTGGCCCTCGGCGAACCAGGCGGTGAGCGACTTCCACTCCTGCCCGGCGCCGACCGCGGCCGGCATCAGGTCCGAGCCGTCGAAGCGGAAGGTCGCCGCCGGGTCGGTCAGCGCGTCGGCGGAGAGCCGGTCGATCGGGTCGGTGTACAGGCCCTTGTCCACGCCCTGGTTGGCGGAGACCCAGCCGGTGGCCGTCCTCACCCGGCTGCTCGCCCACTCCGCGCTGGACAGGTAGTTCTGCACCGCCTGCACCTCGGGCCGGCTCGCGAACGCGGTGAGGAACTCCCCGCCGCCCTCGACCGGGTTGGGCACCGAGGGGTTCACCGCCGGCAGCCGGAAGGCGAAGATGTCACCGTCCGGACCGATCGTCGCCTCCTTGGGCCACTGCGCCTTGTAGAACGAGGCCTGCTGGAGCAGGAAGCACTTGCCGGTCAGGATCGGCGCGCCCGCGTCCTGGAAGGTGGTGGTCGCGATCGACTTCACGTCACCGTACCCACCGTTGACCCAGGCCGGGTTCTGCATCCAGTCGGCGACGGTCTTCATGGCCGCGGCGATCTTCGGGTCGGAGAACTTCACCTGGTGGCTGACCCACTGGTCGTACACCTCGCCGCCGAACGAGCCGAGCACCACCTCCTCCAGCCAGTCCGTGGCGGGCCAGCCGGTCGCCGTCCCGGAGCCGATGCCGCCGCACCACGGCTTGCCGCCGCCGGCCTTGGCGATCCGGTCGCTGAGCGCCATCAGGTCGGCCCAGGTCTTCGGGACCTCGTAGCCGGCCTGTTTGAACGACTTCGGCGAGTACCAGACCAGGGACTTCATGTTGGCGCTCATCGGCGCGGCGTAGAAGGTGCCGTTGACCGAGCCGTAGGTCTTCCAGACCGGGCTCCACTTCGCCTGGTTCTCCACGGTCTGCTGCGGCGGCTTGGCCACCCTGCCGCTCTTGACCATCTGCGCCAGCAGGCCGGGCTGCGGGATGATCGCGAAGTCCGGGGCGTTGCCGCCGCTCACCCGGACGGGCAGCTGCGACTCGAAGTCGTTGGTGCCCTCGTAGCTGATCCGGATGCCGGTACAGGAGCCGAACTCCGCCCAGGACTTCTCCAGGTTGTCCGACTCGGGGCTGAGGATCGACGCGAAGACCGTCACGGTCTTGCCCGAGTGTCCGGCGTACGGCTGGTACTTGGCACAGTCACCGGACAGGGTCTTGGCCCCGCCGTCGGCATCGCCGTCCGAACCACCGGAGCTGTTGGAACAGGCCGCGGTCAGCGCCACCGCGGCCAGCAGCGCCGGCAGGGCGAGCAGACGGCGGCGGGCACGCGTGGACGGCACGGTCGGGGTGGGGGTCAATGCGGTCCTCCTCGCCAGGGCGTGAAACGCTCGGCAAAACGACAGAACGACATTGCGCTGTACCGGAGATCGGTTTCGGCATGGACGCGGCGGACGGCCGATCTGATGACGTTAACGCAGCCGCCACGTGCCGCCAAGGTGCGCGTACCGTCTTCACCACCACGTGCCCCAGTTGTGACCCTGCCACGCCGCCCGCGCGCCCGGCCGTCCCGCAGCCGACGACGCGTCAGAACAGCCTGACCGGAAGCTCCTTGAGTGCGTTCACCACCAGCGAGCCGCTGGGCCGCAGCTCCTCGTCCGGCACCGCCGGCGCCAGCCCCGGGAACCGCTCGAACAGCGCCGGAAGCGCGATCCCCGCCTCCAGCCGGGCCAGCGGCGAACCCGGGCACACGTGCGGGCCGTGGCCGAAGGACAGGTGCCGGATCGGGTCCCGGGTGACGTCGAACAGCTCCGCCGTCGCCCCGTGCTGGAGCGGGTCCCGGCCGATCGCGTTGTACGAGATCAGCACCGGGTCCCCCTGGGGGATCACCGCGTCGCCCACCGGAACGTCCTCGGCGGCGAAACGGAACAGGAAGTTGCTGGTCGGCGGCGTCCAGCGGAGCGACTCCTCCACCACCGCGTCCCACCCGACCTGCCCCGCCCGCACCAGCTCCAGCTGGTCCGGGTGCGCCAGCAGCGCCCGGACCGCGTTGCCGATGAGGTTGACCGTGGTCTCGTGGCCGGCCGCGATGATCACCCGCAGGGTGGCCGCCGCCTCCGCGTCGGTCAGCGCCCCGCCCTCGGTGTCCGCCAGCAGAAGCGCGCTGGCCAGGTCGTCGCCGGGCGCCGAACGACGCCGCGCCACCAGGTCGTTGACGAAGGCGTTGAGGCTCGCGACGGTCGCCTGGATGCCCCCCGGGTCGGGCCGGGCACCGAAGAACCGCTCGTACAGGTCCCGCAGGTGGGCGTGGTCGGACTCGGGCACACCCAGCAGCGAGCAGATCACCGTCATCGGGAGCGGGAAGGCGAACGCCGACTTGAGGTCCACCACGGGGTCCCCCGCCGCCAGCGTGTCCAGCAGGCCCCGGGTGATCGCCTCGACCTGCGGGCGCATCAGCTCCACCCGACGCGGCGTGAACGCCTGCGCCACCAGCACACGCAGCCGCCGGTGCTCGGCACCGTCGGTGGTCACCATGCTCGGACCGGGCACGGCCAGACCGATCAGCGGCCAGGTCTTCGGCACCTCGCCGCGCTGGAGAGCCGCCCAGTGCCGGGCGTCCTTGACCAGCCGGGCGTCGGTCAGCAGGTCACGGGCGGCCGCGTGCCGGGTGACCGCCCAGGCGGCGACGCCACCGGGCAGCACCACCGGAACCGCCGGGCCGGCGGCCCGCAGCAACGCGCCCTCGGCGGCGTTGTCGCGCGCCAGCGGGTCGAGGACGATCGGGGCGGGGACGATCGGGGCGGGGGCTGCGGTCATCGGTGACAACTCTCCTTCGGTCCTGGTCCTGCTCACGACGGCGGGCCTCAGCCCGCGTACCCCGGGGTGTACGACACCGGGAGGGCCACCAGCCCGCGCACCCACGCCGACGGGCGCCACACCAGCGCGTGCTCGGCCACCGCCAGCCGCAGGTCCGGCAGCCGGTCCAGCAGGACCTCGACCGCCGTCGTCGCGATCACCTCCGCCGCCTCCTGCGCCGGGAACGGGCAGCCGTGCTCGCCGTACGAGTAGCTCAGGTACGCCCGGTTGCCCTCGGCCGGACGGCCGTCGGCCTGCCGCACCGACGGGTCCGCGTTGGCCCCCGCGAAGCCCAGCAGCAGCATGTCCCCGGCGGCGATCCGCTGCCCGCCGAGCCGGGTGTCCCGGGTCGCCCAGCGCCCGGCGAAGATCTGCGTCGGACTGTCCTCCCAGAGCGCCTCGTTCAGCGCCTGGCTGATGCTGCGCCGGCCGCCGGAGAGGGAGGCGGCGAACCGCTCGTCGGTCAGCATCAGCCGCATCGCGTTGGAGATCCAGTACGAGGTGGGCTGGTGGCCGGCGATCAACAGCACCCGCAGGTCCCGCATGACCTCCTCGTGGTCCAGGCCCGCCGGGTGCGCCAGCATCCGCGAGGCGACGTCGTCGCCCGGGTGCCCGGCCTTCTCCTCCACCAGGTCGAGCATGGTGGCGAGCAGCCGCTGCGCGCCGGCCGGCGCGTCCGGGCCTCCGTCCAGCATGGCCAGCACCCCCTCGATCAGGACGGGCGCCTGCTCCTCGCTCAGCCCGAGCACCCGGCAGAGCACCAGCAGCGGCAGCCGGTGCGCGTACTCGGCGACCAGATCGGCCTCGCCGCGCCCGGCGAACCCGTCGATCAGCCGGTCGGCGAGCTCCTCGCAGTGCTTGCGCAGCTCGTACGGGTCGACGGCGGCCAGCGCGTCCGTGACCGCGCGGGAGCGGCGGACGTGCTCCTCGCCCTCGGCGTACAGGATCGACGGCACCGGGGCCATCATCGGCTTGAGCGGCCAGTCCGCCGGAACGCCCGCCCAGCCGGTCCAGCGGGTGGAGTCCCGGCCGAACAGCTGCGGCTGACCGGTCACCAGCTGCAGTTCGCGGTACCCGATCACCAACCAGGCCGGAACGCCGCCGGCCAGCTCGACCGGGGCGACCGGGCCGTGCGCGGCCCGCAGCTCACGGTAGAGCTGGGCCGGGTCGGTCTGGAAGCGCGGCCCGTACAGCGGCGTGGCGGCGCCGGCGTGCGCGGGGCAGCCCGGCGGCGGGGTGACGGCGGGCTCGGTCACGGGGTGCTCTCCTCATAGACGGTGGCGGTGGCGGCGACGAGGGTGCCCGCCGCCTCGGCCTCGGCCCGGGCGGCCAGGTGGCGGACCAGCTCGATCAGCACCCGCTTGCCGGACTCCCGGTCGCGGGCGTCGCAGTCCACCAGCGGCACCTCGGGCGGCAGGTCGAGCGCCTCCCGGACCTGCTCCAGGGTGTGGGTCGGCTCGCCGAAGTTGTTGCGGGCGACGATGAAGGGCGTGCCGTGGTGCTCCAGCCGGTCGATGGCGTACCAGGAGTCGGCCAGCCGCCGGGTGTCCACCAGGACGACCGCGCCGAGGGCGCCGCTGAACAGCCGGTCCCAGAGGAACCAGAACCGCTCCTGGCCCGGCGCGCCGAACAGGTACAGCACCTGGCTGGCGGAGAGCGTGATCCGGCCGAAGTCGAACGCGACCGTGGTGGACCGCTTGCCCCAGGCGCCCGAGGGGTCGTCGATCCCCTCGCCCGCCTTGGTCATGGTCTCCTCGGTGTTCAGCGGGCGGATCTCGCTGACCGAGCCGACCAGCGTGGTCTTGCCCACGCCGAAGCCACCCACCACGACGATCTTGAACGCGTTGTCGGCGGTGCGGCGCAGCGGGGTCCGGCGGGCCGGCCGGGTGTCGGGGGCCGCCTCCGGGGACGGGGACGGGGCACCGTCCGGGGTGGTGGCGGTGTCCGGGGCTTCAGAGCCGTTGGAGTCCATGCAACACCTGCTTCAGCGTGTCGAGATCGGGCAGCCGGGCCTTGTTCGGCGCGAACCGGGGGTGGCGGGCGGTGATCGACCCCGCCTCCAGCAGGTCGCCGAGCAGGATCTTCACCACCGAGACCGGGAGGGCCAGCTCGGCCGCGACCTCCACCACGGCGGTCGGCGCCCCGCACATCCGCAGGATGCGCGCGTGCTCCGACTGCATGCCCGGCGCCGGCTCTCGCTCGGCGACGATCAGGGTGACCAGGTCGAAGGCGTTCTCCGGGGCCCGGCTGCGACCGCGGGTGATGGTGTACAGGCGGTCCGGTTCGTCGTCCCGGCCCGGCAGGGCCGGCCGCCCGTCGGTGCTCCCCCCGCGCTCGCTCATGCCCGGGCACCCTCACCGGTCACGACGTCCCCCGACCCGCCGTCCGGCCGGGCGTCGTCCCGGGCCGGGGCGCTGAGGTGGGCGCCGATCTGCTCGATCAGGCCGTGCATGTTGTGGCCGACCACGCCCACGTCCGCGTCCTCGTCGGTGACCACCGCCAGGTGAGCGCCCTCACCGGCGGCCACGATGCAGAGGATGCCGCCGTGGAACTCGGTCATCGACTGCCGCACGCCGCCGCTGCCGTCGCCGAACTCGATGGACGCGCCGTGCGCCAGGCTCTGCAGCCCGGAGGCGATGGCGGCCAGCTGGTCGGCCCGGTCGGCGTTCAGCCCGGAGGTGTGGCAGAGCTTGAGGCCGTCGGCGGAGAGCACCAGGGCGTGCCGGGTGCCGGGAGTGGCGGTCAGCAGGTTTTCCAACAGCCAGTCGAGGTCGCGGTCGGTGGCGCTGCTCATCAGGAGTCCTTCTCGGTGACGGGGGAAGCGTCGGACGTGGTCGGGTCCGTGGTCGGCACGTCGGTGCCCGCGGCCTGCTGGGCGGCCCGGCGGAACGCGCCGAACCGGGCGGCGGCGGTCGCCGTGCCGGTGCGGGCGGGCCGCTCGGCGGGCTCGGCCGGCGGGGCGGCCGAGGTCAGCGTCTGACCGCGGCGGCGCTGCGGAAGGCCGCTGTCGGTGACCGGCGCCGGGACGTGCACCGACCGCGACTCCGGGGCCTGCGCCCGGTCCGGAGTCCGGTCCGCCACCCGGGCCGACGGGGTCTGGGGAACGGGAGCGGGAGCGGCCAGTGCGGGAGCGGCCAGTGCGGGAACGGCCAGTGCGGGAACGGCCGGTGCGGGAGCGGTGAGCGCGGGGGTGAGCGCGGGGGTGAGCGCGGGGCGCGGGCCGGCCGGCACGATCTGCTCGGATGCGACGGGCGCCGGGGCGGGCTCCGGCGCGGCGTGCGTGACCAGCTGCTGCGGGATCAGCATCACCACCCCGGTACCGCCGCGCGCCGAGGGCCGGAAGGAGATCTGCAACCCGTACTTGCGGGCCAGCACACCGACGACCGCGAGGCCGATCCTGGTCCCCGCGGACAACGTGGCGAGGTCGAGCGGCTCGGCCGAGACGGCCCGCTCGGCCCGGCGCAGCCAGCTGTCGCCGAGCCCCAGGCCGCTGTCCTCGACGGTGATCGCCAGACCGGCCGGGACCTCCTCGACGTAGACGTGCACCTCGGCCGGCGGGGCGGAGAAGGTGGTGGCGTTGTCCATCAGCTCGGCCAGCGCGTGCATCACGCCCTCGGCGGCGAACCCGGCCACGGCGGCCGTGCTCGCGTTGTGCAGCCGGACGCGCTGGTAGGCGCCGATCCGGCCGAGCGCGCCGCGCAGCACCGACTCCACCGCGATCGGCTTCGCCCAGCGGCGGCCCGAACGGGCGCCGGTGAGCACCGCGATGCCGTCCGCCATCCGACCGGCCTGCGCGGTGGAGTGGTCCAGCCGGAGCAGGTCGCCGAGGACCTCCTCGTCGTGCCGGTGCTGCATCTCGCGCAGCTCCGCGTGCATGCTCGTCGCCAGTGCCTGGACCCGGCCGGCGGCGGTCGCGCAGACCGCCAGGGCGGCGGCCCGCAGCCGCTCGCCCCGGCCGATCTCCTCCGCGACGGCGCGCAGCAGCGGGTACTGGGGGTGGTCGCGGTGCGCGGCCAGTGCGCCGTCCACGGACGTGCCGGTCCGCAGCCGCTTCGCCACCTCGGGGAGCACCTCGTCGGCCAGCCGGTCCAGCGCCGCCCGCTCGGCCCGCTCCGTCTCGGCCTCGGCCCGCGCGAGGGCGAGTTCCTCCCGGGCGGTGGCGGCGTCCGCCTCGGCGCGCGCCTGCTCGGCGAGGGCCTCGTCCCGCTCGGTCTCCCGGAGCGCTGCCAGCTGCAGGGCGGCCGTCCTGGCCTGCCTGGCCGCATCGGCGACCACGAGCGCCGCCGTGGCCGCGTCGTCGTGCCCGGCCAGTTCCTCGCCCAGTCGGCGGGCCCGCTCGGTGGCGGTTCCCGCCTGCCAGACCGCGATCAGCCACAGTGCGGCGACCGCGCACACGGCGGCGGCGGTCTGCGGCTGCCCGGCGTCCATCGCCCGCAGCACCCCCACCGGTCCGGCCACCGCCGCCAGCAGGGCGGCGGCCGCCATCAGGGCCTTGGTACGCGCGGCGGGCCGTCGGCGCGGACCACCGTCGGGGCTGGTGCGATCTGTCATCGGTGCGGTGTCCTCGGCAGCGGGGAGGGGCGAATGCGCGACCGCCCGGCCGACGTCGCGAAACGTCTCCGGGCGGGTGATTCGGTACACGCAGTCGGCCGATCATATCCATTCAGACGATGTGCTCAACCGACAAGTTGACGGTCCGTCTCGTCCACGAACGCTCCGTACACCGCACCACACCCGAGCCGTCCACCTGGCTCACCGCACCGTCACTCCGCGCTCACTCCAACCCCACTTCCACCGCCCGCCGCACGGCCACCGGATCGAGCCCGTGGGCGGCGATCACCCGGGCCCCGAGCCCCTCGCCCTCCCGCACCACCCCGAGCAGCAGGTGCCCCACCGCGATGTGACCGGACTTCAGCCGCAGCGACTCGCGCAACGACAGCTCGATCGCCTTCCGCGCCCGCGCGCCGAACGGCCTGCGCCCCGCCCGACCGTCCGACCGGAACCACCCGCGCCTGCGCGACCCGCCCTCCGGCGACGCGTCCAGGGCGCCCGCCCCGAACACCGACTCCACCGCCTCCCGGACGGCGT
Source organism: Streptomyces sp. BE303 (assembly GCF_036290945.1). Taxonomy (NCBI): domain Bacteria; kingdom Bacillati; phylum Actinomycetota; class Actinomycetes; order Kitasatosporales; family Streptomycetaceae; genus Streptomyces; species Streptomyces sp. BE303. Next base: position 67,632 of record NZ_JAQYWZ010000717.1, on the reverse strand, counting down.
CCAGGTCCACCCCGATCGAGGCCAGCGCCTGCGCGTCGTCCCCCTCCCCGAGGAGCCGCCGGACGGCTCGTCGCGCCTCCTCGTGATCCAGCCCGGCCTCGATCAGCACGCGCGCCGCGGGGTCCTCCGGCTCGGTCAGGACCGCCAGCAGCAAGTGCTCCGTGCCGACGTGGCCGTGCCGGAGCTCCGCGGACTCCTGCCCCGCCCGGCCGACCACCCGCCGGGCCCCTTCGGTGAATCGTTCGAACATGGCTCAATCCCCGTCCTTCACGTCGACCGTCCCGCGCTTCGCGTACTTCTTGTGCACCGCTTGCCTGGTCACCCCCAGACACACCGCGATCTCCTGCCAGGACCACCCCCGCTCGCGCGCGTTCCCCACCTGGAGTCCCTCCAGCCGGTCCGCCAGCTCCCGCAGGGCACGGACCGCCCGCAACCCCACGGCCGGGTCCCTGCTGCTCGCCGCAGCGGCGAGCTCTCCGCTCTCGCTCATGATGTCAACCTAGGTTGACAATCGCCCGGCGTCAACCCTGGTTGACAAAGAGAACCGAAGAGGCGGGGCGAGGACACGATGTCCCCACCCCGCCTTCAGCCCTGACCTCACCCGCGAGGCGCCCGAACACTCCGGTGCAGGACCTGCACCCGGCATGGGACCACTCCCGGCGCGGGGCCTACTCCCGGCGTTCGGCGCTCCCCGCCCCGTCGGCCCCGTACGCCTCGCGGAAGACGGTGCGCTCCCGGGCACGGCGGCCCGGATGGCGCCGCTCCTCCGCCGGATAGCCGACCGACACCAACAGGGCGATGGCCAGGTCGTCACGGTCGTCGATCCCGATCACCTTCTTCACCTTCGCCTCGTCCCAGCCGTTCATGGGCGACGTCGCCAGGCCCAGCTCCGTGGCGGCGAGCATCACGAAGGACGCCGCGATCATGGCGTCCTTGACCGCGTACTCCCGGAGCAGCCCCCGCCGGTCGAGATCCTCCTGGAACACCCGGGCCGCGGCGGAGAACATCGCGGCGAACTCCTCGCTCCACGCTCCGCTGCGCCGTGCCTGCTCGTAGACGTCGCCGTGGTCCTCGCGCCAGGACTGGGGCTCGGCGACGAAGACCAGGACGACCGGAGCCTCTTGCGGCTGGGGCTGGCCCCCCGTGGCCCGGGCCAGCCCGGCGCGGCCCTCGCCCCCGGACACCGCGACGATCGACCGGTCCTGCAGGTTCCAGCTGGTGGGGGCCTCGACGGCGAGATCGAGAAGCGCGTCGAGCGCCGCCTCCGGGATCGGGTCGGGCCGGTAGTGGCGGACGGTGCGGCGGGTGCGGATCGCTTCCGCGACGGACATCGTGGGACTCGTCATGTCACTCACTATTGGAGAGTCGCTCTCCACGGGGAAGAGGGCACTATTTAGTGCGTTACTCTCCCCGCATGAAGACCACTGTGGAGTCGTCCGGGCTGCCCGCCGACGTCTACTCCGCGAAGTGCCCGACCCGTCAGGTCCTCGATCACATCTCCGGCAAGTGGACCGTTCTGGTCGTGGACGCCCTCCTCGAAGGCACCCTGCGGTACACCGAACTGAGTCGGCGCATCGAGGGCGTGTCGCAGAAGATGCTCACGCAGACCCTGCGCGTCCTCGAAGCCGACGGGTTCGTCGCCCGCACCGTGTACCCCACCGTGCCGCCCCGGGTCGAATACGACCTGACGGAGCTCGGCCGCAGCCTCGCGGAGCCGATCACCGCGCTCCGCCGGTGGACGGAGGCCCATATCAACGAGATCGAGCAGGCCCGGGCCCGGGCCGCTCCGGCAGCCGGGAAGGCCCTCTGAGCAGGTGCGGTGCGTGCCACCCGCCCGGCGGGGGCGGGGAGTCGGCACTCCCCGGCTCCCCGCTCCGACCGGACGAACCACGCCCGGCGGGTGCCTGGTTCACGGGCACCGACCGCGCGTGAGGGAGGGGCGCCGGCCCGGGGCCGGCGCCCCTCCCTCACAGGATCACGCCTCGGGTTCGGTCACGCCGGATGGTGCGTCCGACGCGGCCCCGCCCGGTGTCAGCTGCAGCCGCTGGTGGAGCCGCAGCCCTCGCAGAGGTAGCAGCTGCCGGCGCGGCGCATCTTGGTACCGCAGGAGAAGCAGAGCGGCGCGTCGGCGTTGAGGCCCAGCTGGATCTCGATCAGCTCGGTCGAGTTGTGGGCCTGCGCCGGGCTCGCCTTGGCGGCCGGGGCGACGGCCGCGACCGGCTTTGCCACCGGGGCCGGAGGCACCGGAGCGGACTGGGCGAGCGACTCGGTGTCCAGCTCCTCCTCGGCCTCCAGCGGCTCGTAGGAGCCCGTGTCCAGGTGGCGCTGACGCTCCTCGACGGAGTGGATGCCGAGCGCCGAGCGGGTCTCGAACGGCAGGAAGTCGAGCGCCAGGCGACGGAAGATGTAGTCGACGATCGACTGCGCCATCCGCACGTCCGGGTCGTCGGTCAGGCCGGCCGGCTCGAAGCGCATGTTGGTGAACTTCGAGACGTAGGTCTCCAGCGGCACGCCGTACTGGAGGCCGACCGAGACGGCGATGGAGAAGGCGTCCATCATGCCCGCGAGGGTGGAGCCCTGCTTGGACATCTTCAGGAAGACCTCGCCGAGGCCGTCGTCCGGGTACGAGTTGGCGGTCATGTAGCCCTCGGCGCCACCGACCGTGAAGGAGGTGGTGATGCCCGGGCGGCCCTTGGGCAGGCGCTTGCGGACCGGGCGGTACTCGACGACCCTCTCCACCGCGGCGGCGGCCGGGGCCTGGTCGGCCTTGACCTGGTCCCCGGACTTCGTCTTGGCCGAGAGCGGCTGGCCGACCTTGCAGTTGTCGCGGTAGATGGCGAGCGCCTTGACGCCCAGCTTCCACGCCTCGAAGTAGATCTCCTCGATCTCCTCGACCGTCGCGGCCTCCGGCATGTTGACCGTCTTGGAGATGGCACCGGAGATCCACGGCTGGATCGCCGCCATCATCCGCACGTGGCCCATGGCCGAGATCACGCGCTCGCCCATGGCGCAGTCGAAGACCTCGTAGTGCTCGGTCTTCAGGCCGGGCGCGCCGACCACGTTGCCGTGCTCGGAGATGTGGGCGACGATCGCCTCGATCCGCTCGGCCTGGTAGCCGAGGCGCTTGAGGGCGCGCGGGACGGTGCCGTTGACGATCTGCATCGAGCCGCCGCCGACCAGCTTCTTGAACTTGACCAGCGCGAGGTCGGGCTCCACGCCGGTGGTGTCGCAGTCCATCATCAGGCCGATGGTGCCGGTCGGGGCGAGCACCGAGGCCTGGGCGTTGCGGAAGCCGTTCTGCGCGCCGATCCGGAGGACGTCCTGCCAGGCCTCGTTCGCGGCGGCCCAGACGGGGGCGTCGAGGACGTCGCGGGAGACGGCGGCCAGCGAGGCGTCCGCGTGCTGCTTCATGACCCGCTGGTGCGGGGCCGCGTTGCGGGCGTAGCCGTCGTACGGGCCGACGACGCCGGCGAGTTCGGCGCCGCGGCGGTAGGCGGTGCCGGTCATCAGGGAGGTGATGGCGCCGGCCAGGGCGCGACCGCCCTCGCTGTCGTACGCGTGGCCGGTGGCCATCAGCAGGGCGCCGAGGTTGGCGTAGCCGATGCCGAGCTGGCGGAAGGCGCGGGTGGTCTCGCCGATCTTCTCGGTGGGGAAGTCGGCGAAGCAGATGGAGATGTCCATCGCGGTGATGACCAGCTCGACGACCTTGGCGAAGCGCTCGGCGTCGAAGGAGTCGTCGTCGCGGAGGAACTTCATCAGGTTCAGCGAGGCGAGGTTGCAGCTGGAGTTGTCCAGGTGCATGTACTCGGAGCAGGGGTTGGACGCGTTGATCCGGCCGGACTCCGGGCAGGTGTGCCAGCTGTTGATGGTGGAGTCGTACTGGATGCCGGGGTCGGCGCAGGCCCAGGCGGCCTCGGCCATCTTGCGGAAGAGCTTCTTCGCGTCGACGGTCTCGATGACCTCGCCGGTCATCCGGGCGCGCAGGCCGAATTCGGTGCCGTTCTCGACGGCGGTCATGAATTCGTCGTTGACCCGGACGGAGTTGTTGGCGTTCTGGTACTGGACGGAGGTGATGTCGTCCCCGCCGAGGTCCATGTCGAAGCCCGCGTCGCGGAGGGCGCGGATCTTCTCCTCCTCCTTGACCTTGGTCTCGATGAAGGCCTCGACGTCCGGGTGGTCGACGTCGAGGACGACCATCTTGGCCGCGCGGCGGGTGGCGCCGCCGGACTTGATGGTGCCGGCGGAGGCGTCGGCGCCGCGCATGAAGGAGACCGGGCCGGAGGCGTTGCCGCCGGAGGAGAGCAGTTCCTTGGACGACCGGATCCGGGAGAGGTTGAGGCCGGCGCCGGAGCCGCCCTTGAAGATCATGCCCTCTTCCTTGTACCAGTCGAGGATCGACTCCATGGAGTCGTCGACGGCCAGGATGAAGCAGGCGGAGACCTGCTGGGGCTGCTTGGTGCCGACGTTGAACCAGACCGGCGAGTTGAAGCTGAACACCTGGTGGAGGAGGGCGTACGTCAGCTCGTGCTCGAAGACCTCGGCGTCGTCCGGGCCGGCGAAGTAGCCGTTCTTCTCACCGGCGGCGCGGTAGGTGAGCACCACGCGGTCGATGATCTGCTTGAGGCTCCACTCGCGCTGCGGGGTTCCGACGGCGCCGCGGAAGTACTTGGACGTGACGATGTTCACGGCGTTGACCGACCAGGAGTCGGGGAACTCCACGTCGCGCTGCTCGAAGTTGATCGAGCCGTCGCGCCAGTTGGTCATGACGACGTCGCGCCGCTCCCAACGGACCTCGTCGTAGGGGTGCACGCCAGGAGTGGTGTGGATGCGCTCGATCCGAAGGCCGCCCTTGGGCGCCTTGCCGGCACCCTTGGCCCCGGTCCTGTCGGACTTCGACCCTCGTGCGGAACCGCTCGTGGTGTCTGTCACTTCTCGCTCCTCCTCCTGGTTGGGCAAACGCCCGGAGTGCACCGAAAAATCCGGGCACGACCGGTTCGCTGTTCCGATGCGCGGACAGGCGGGTCCCCCGACTGGCCGTGCACGTTTTGTCATGTTCTGTGCGCCGTTTTCGGGCACACGTCGACCCAAGGGGGCCGTCGGGTTGCTGCCGACCCCGGAAGGGGCCGGTGATGGGGCCGGGCCGCTAGGGCGCGGCGGCGGGGACGGGCACGCAGGTGCCGTCCGCCTCGGGGACGGGCTGCTCGGCGCGGAGTTCCGCGATGGCGGCCTCGAAGTCTTCGAGCCCGTCGTACGCCTGGTAGACGCTGGCGAAGCGCAGGTAGGCGACGACGTCGAGCTCCTTGAGCGGGCCGAGTATGGCAAGCCCGACGTCATGGGTGGTGAGTTCGGCGTTGCCGGTGGCGCGCACGCACTCCTCGACCCGCTGGCCGAGCTGGGCGAGGGCGTCCTCGGTGACCGGGCGGCCCTGGCAGGCCTTGCGGACTCCGGAGATGACCTTCTCCCGGGAGAACGGCTCGGTGACACCGCTGCGCTTGATGACCATCAGGGCGGCGGTCTCCACCGTGGTGAAACGGCGGCCGCAGTCCGGGCACTGCCTACGGCGGCGGATACAGCTGCCGTCCTCGGTGGTCCGGCTGTCGACGACACGGCTGTCGGAGTGCCGGCAGAAGGGGCAGTGCACCTGAGGATCCCTCCTTGGCAGGACGTGCGGACTGAGTCGAGTCTATGCGATCCCGGGGCACCCGAGGCAACCCGATCCTGAGGTCTCAACCACAAGTTCTGGGTCACGGAGAGGACTGTAGCCACTACATGTAGGTCTGAGGCGGATCCAGAGGCGCTGGCGTGTCGGCCCGGACTAAACTGCCTGAGCCGACTTCGGCTCGAACATTTAATCGATGTACAACAAAGCCTTGATCGAGTCAGCCAACTCCCGAATAATTCACTCGAACGTGTGTTTGGCGCAACCTTTCGATACGAGGTGCGTTGGGCTGGAAAAAGGGAGAGGACAGCCGTCGAGAGGGGCAGCCATGAACACCGTCGAAACCAACACCATCCCGGTGCAGGAACACTCCCAGCTCAAGGTGGGGCAGCGCACCACGAATCAGCAGAGTGTGGACATCAGCATGGACCGTAGCGAAGAACACCGCCTCTCCGGCCCGGGCCTTTCCGGCGTGGGCCGCGTTCCGGACCAGCCGGTCGAACACTCCCCCGCGCTGGACGACGCCCACCCGGCGCCGACCCGTTCGATGCCCGGCCGACCTCCCGGGATCCGCACCGACGAGGCGGGACTCACCGAACGCCAACGCCGGGTGATCGAGGTCATCCGGGACTCGGTCCAGCGCCGGGGCTACCCGCCGTCGATGCGGGAGATCGGTCAGGCCGTCGGCCTGTCCAGCACCTCCTCGGTCGCCCACCAGCTGATGGCCCTGGAGCGCAAGGGATTCCTCCGGCGCGACCCGCACCGCCCGCGCGCCTACGAGGTCCGCGGCGTGGAGGTGGCCCGCCCGAACACCGCCGAGACGGCCGGCCGACCGTCCACCTCGTACGTCCCGCTGGTCGGTCGGATCGCCGCCGGCGGGCCGATCCTGGCCGAGCAGACGGTCGAGGACGTCTTCCCGCTGCCGCGCCAGCTGGTCGGCGAGGGCGAGCTGTTCGCGCTGACCGTGCGCGGCGACTCGATGATCGAGGCGGCCATCTGCGACGGCGACTGGGTCACGGTCCGCCGCCAGCCGGTCGCCGAGAACGGCGACATCGTGGCCGCGATGATCGACGGCGAGGCCACCGTCAAGCGTCTCAAGCGTGAGGACGGCCGGATCTGGCTGATGCCGCACAACCCCGCGTACGAGCCGATCAACGGCGACAACGCGACCATCCTGGGCAAGGTCGTGGCGGTCCTCCGCCGACTCTGACCACCGGCCGGGAGCGACGGGACCGAAAGGACCGGCGCGCCGGCGCACCAACGAACCGACGGGGGAACGGCCTACGGGAAGGGGCTCCACGCGACATCGCGCGGAGCCCCTCCGTCGTCCCCGGGGGAGCCGCGGGCCCCGCCCCGGAACGGGCGCGCCCCGGGAGCAGCCCTTCGCGGACCTCCTCAGCCCCGCTCGGCCACCGGCCTGATCGGGGCCGCAGCGGCATCGATCGCCGCCAGCGAGCGGCGCACCTGGTTGCGGTCGGTGGTGTACCAGAACTCCGGCATCGAGGACCGGAAGAAGCTGCCGTACCGCTTGGTCTCCACCCGCGGGTCGAGGACCGCCACCACGCCCCGGTCCTCCGCCGCGCGCACCAGCCGGCCCGCGCCCTGCGCCATCAGCAGCGCCGCGTGGGTGGCCGCGACGGCCATGAAGCCGTTCCCGCCCCGCTGTTCGACGTCCTTCTGGCGCGCGCTCATCAGCGGGTCGTCCGGGCGCGGGAACGGGATCCGGTCCATCACCACCAGCTGGCAGGCCGAACCGGGCACGTCCACGCCCTGCCAGAGCGAGAGCGTGCCGAACAGGCAGGTGGTCGCGTCCGAGGAGAACTCGCGGATCAGCTCGCCCAGGGTGTTCTCCCCCTGGAGCAGGATCCGGTTGTCGAGCCGCTCCCGCAGCGCCTCGGCGGCCGTCTGGGCGCCGCGCATCGAGGAGAAGAGGCCCAGCGTCCGCCCGCCCGCAGCGCCGATCAGCTCGGTCAGCTCGTCCAGCATGTCGGGCCGTTCCGGGTCCCGCCCCGGGTCGGCCAGGTGCCGGGCGACGTACAGGATGCCCTGCTTGGGGTACTTGAACGGCGAGCCGACGTCGATGCCCCGCCAGTGCGGCACCGGCTCGTCCTCGGAGCCGGAACCTGAAGCAGCGCCGGAGCCGGAGCCGGCCGCAGCGGGGTTGTCGCCCGGCGTGCGCGCGTCCGGCAGCCGCGCGTCGGACGGCAGGCCGACCGACGCGGCGACGCCGTTGAAGTCCCCGCCGAGCTTGAGCGTGGCCGAGGTGAGCACCACCGACCGCTCCTTGTACAGGCCCTCGCGCAGCAGTCCGGAGACGCTCAGCGGGGCGACCCGCAGCGAGGCGGTGCCCAGGCCGAAGCGGTCGCTGCGCTCGATCCAGACCACGTCGTACTCGGAGTCCCGGAGCAGCCGGTCGGCGGTCTCGTGCAGCGTCTCGGCGGCGGCCATCGCCTGCTTGCGGACGGCGTCCTCGTCGGTGAGCGCCTTGTCCCTGGTCTCGCCGAGCGAGGTGATCACCTGCCGGGAGGCGTCCCGGATCGCGGTGACCGCGTACGCCAGGTACTCGGGCAGTTCCTCGACCCGACCGGGCTGGGCGGTCTCCATCAGGCCGTGGTAGTTCTCGGCCGCGGCCTGGAGCGCGTCCACCGCCTTCTCGTTGGCCAGCCGGGCGGCCCGCTTGACCGCGCGGTTCACCGCGCCGACGGTGAGCTCGGCGGTGGCCGCGCCGGTGACCCGGTTGACCAGTTCGTGGGCCTCGTCGACGATCAGCAGCTCGTGCTCGGGCAGCACCGGCGCACCCTCGATGGCGTCGATCGCCAGCATCGCGTGGTTGGTGACCACCACGTCCGCGAGTTTGGCCCGCTCGCGGGCCTTCTCGGCGAAGCACTCCTGCCCGTACGCGCAGCGGGTGGCGCCCAGGCACTCCTTGGAGGTGACCGCGAGCTGGGCCCAGGCCTTGTCGGAGACGCCGGGGCTCATGTCGTCCCGGTCGCCGGTCTCCGTCTCGTCGGCCCAGTCGCGCAGCCGGAGCACCTCCTGGCCGAGCTTGCCGGTGGGGCCGCCCAGGGCCTCCACCGGGTCGAAGAGGCCCTCGCCCTCGTCGCCCGGGGTGCCCTCGTTGGCCCGGTGGAGGCAGAGGTAGTTGGAGCGGCCCTTGAGCATCGCGAACAGCGGGCGGCGGCGCAGCACCGGGTGCAGGGCCTCCACGGTGCGCGGCAAGTCCCGTTCGACCAGCTGGCGCTGGAGCGCCAGCGTGGCGGTGGCGACCACCACGCGGTCCCCGTGGGCGAGCGCCGGCACCAGGTAGGCGAGGGACTTGCCGGTGCCGGTGCCGGCCTGGACCAGCAGGTGTTCGCCGTTGTCGACGGCGTCGGCCACGGCCTCGGCCATCCGGAGCTGGCCGGGGCGCTCGACGCCGCCGACGGAGGCCACCGCGGCGTGCAGCAGCTCGGGGATGCGGGACCGGGGGACGGCCTCGACCGGGGCGTCCGGGGTGTCCGCGGAGTCGACGCCGTCGGCGGCGTCCTCGGCGGGGACCTGGGATTCGGAGTCGTTCGTCATGACCGTCCCAGCCTACGGGGCGGGGGTGACAATCCGGCCCCGTCGGCCGGGCAGCTGCACCGTTCCCCCTTCCGCGAGCGCGTTCGGGACGGTGCCGTGCCGGGCCGCGTGCGGGCGGTGCGGGCGGTCTCCGTAGCCGTCCAGCAACAGCCGGTTGCGGTTGAGGCAGAGGCGGTCGATCCGCGGCAGGAACAGGTCGAAGAGCGCGAACCGCTCCGCCAGGTCGGGGAAGCGCTCCTGGTACCGGAGGACCTCGGCGCGCAGCAGCGCCCAGAACTCCGCCTCGGGCAGTCCGGCCTGCGCCTCCAGCAGCGGCGCCAGGTACCGGTAGACGCCGATGAAGAGCCCGGAGTGCAGGAACTGGCAGAGGCCCGGAGGGTCCTCGCGCAGCAGTACGGAGTCCACCTCGGCGGGCAGGCCCCGGAGTTCGGGCAGGTCCTGGTCGCTCAGGTTGACGTCGTCGACGAAGTCCTTGACCGCCAGCCGGGCCGGCACGTCGTGCTCGTCGAAGACGACGATGGCGTTCTCGCCGTGCGGGGAGAAGACCAGCCCGTACCGGTAGAGGAAGTGCAGCAGGGGCGGCAGCATCGCGGCGAACAGCCGGCCGGTCCACTCGGCGGGGGTGAGCCCGGAGCGGGCGACCAGTTCCGCGACGAGCGCCCGGCCGTCGGTGCCGGTCTGCAGCAGGGCCGCCAGGGTGCGGCCGTGCTCGCCCGGGTCCAGGGCGGGGCCGAGCGGTTCGCGCCAGATCGCGCCGAGCAGTTCCTTGTACTGGTACGGCGCCTCCGGCAGCTCGCGGTAGAGCGGGTGGTCGACCGTGACGGAGGCGATCTCGCCGAGGAGCACCACCCGGCACTCCTCGCGCAGGAACGGGTCCGCGTCGCGCAGTCCGTGGATCCAGGCGGTGACGGCGGGCGCGGCCAGGGTGCGCTCGGTCGGCAGGCCGCGCCAGACCAGGGTGTTGAGGACGGCGAGCGGCAGCTTGACGGTGCAGCGGTCGGGACGGCTCCGGTTGAAGAAGGAGCGGATCGACTGCTGGGGCAGCCGCAGGTCGCCGTCGCTGGCGAGCGGGACGATCTCGCCGGAGGCGATCCAGGGGGCGAAGAGCGGGACGACGGTCTCGTCCCACTGCCAGGGGTGGACCGGCAGCAACAGGTAGTCGTCGGCGTCGGGGCCCAGCGCGGCGCGCAGCGCGGCGGGGTCGTCCAGCTCGCGCCGGTAGAGCTGCTCGGGGTCGGTCAGGCCGGGGACGCCGCGGTACTCGGCGAGCCTGCGGTGGACGGCGATCCAGGGCAGTGGCCGGGGGGTGCGGGCCTCCGGGGCCCAGCGGGCGGCGTCGGTGGCGGAGAAGCCGATCCGACCCTTGTTCGGGACGATCCACGGGTGGCCGCCCTGCCGGCCCTCCAGGTCGGTGTGCCCGAGGTCCGCGAGTTCGGCGGCGGTGAGGCCGGTGGCGAGGAGGTGGGCGTCGGCGATCAGGGTGGCGGTGAGTTCACGGATCAGGTGGCCGGTGGTGTCGCCGCGCAGGCCGAGGACGTGCCGGGCGTAGGGCAGGAAGCGCAGCGGGTCGAGGCCGTCGGGCCGGGTGCAGCGGACGGAGGCGGGGTCGACGAGCCAGCTCCCGTAGGCGCCGCGCCGGGCGGTGAAGCGGTACTCGGCCTCGGGCAGCTTGAGCAGGTGGTCGCGGCCGGCGCCGGTCCCGGTGCGGTCCCCCGTCCCGGCGCGGTCCCCCGTCGGGACCGGGGTTCCGGTCTCGACGGGGGTGATGAGCTCCTCGTAGGCGAACTCGCCGAGCATCTTGGCCAGCAGCGCGCGGCCGGCCCGCTGCCAGTGCCCGGCGGTGAGCTGCGGGGGCAGGTACAGCGGCGGTTCAGCGGCCGGCGGTTGCGGCACGGGTCGGCTCCTGGGGTCGGGGGACGGCGGGGACGTGGTCGGCGGGGGCGTGGTCGGCGGAGAGGCGGTCGGCGGGGGCACGGTCGGCGCCGGTGCGGGGGTCACCGGTGCGGGGGTCACCGGCGGGAGGGAGCCGGGCTCCGACGGGAGGCGCGAAGCCGGTCCAGGCGGTGCGGGCGGGCAACCGGTGGAGGGTCCGGCCGGTCACGGCGTTGAGGATCACCGCGGCCCGGTGGGCGCCGAGCCCGAGGTCGGGGGTGCCGACGCCGTGGGTGTGCAGCTCGGCGTTCTGCACGTAGAGGCCGCCGGTCACCTCGGGGAGGGTGGCCACCCGGTGGGAGAGGTCGACCCGGTAGCGGCCGTCCTCGTCCCAGTCGATCAGGTGGGAGAGGGGTTCGAGGGCGGCGGGGCGGGCGGCGCGGTAGCCGGTGGCGAGCACCACCGCGTCGGTCCGCAGGACGTGCTCGGCGCCGGAGTCGGTGTGCCGGCAGCGGAGTTCGAGTCCCCCGCAGGGACCGGGCCGGGCGTCGGTGACGGCGGTGCCGGGGGTGATGTCGACCGGGGCAGCGTCGATCGGCCGGCCCACGGTCCGCTCGTACAGGTGGTCGTGGATCTCGGCGAGGGTCTCGGCGGAGGCGGCCTTGTGCAGCTGCCACTGCGCCTCGACCAGGGCGCCCCGGACGGCTGCGGGCAGGCCGTGGAAGTACCGCGTGTAGTCGGGGGTGAAGTGTTCCAGGCCGAGCTTGGAGTACTCCATCGGCGCGAGCGCCCGGGTGCGGGTGAGCCAGCGCAGCCGGACCCCGTCGCCGTCGTGGCGGCGCAGCAGGTCGAGGAAGACCTCGGCACCGGACTGGCCGCTGCCGACCACGGTGATGTCCCGGGCCCCGGACAGCCCGTCGCGCCGGTCGAGGTAGTCGGCGGAGTGGAAGGCTCCGGGGTGGCCGTCGAGCGCGGCGAAGGCCTCGGGGCGGACCGGCCGGGTGCCGACGCCGAGCACGAGGTGGTACGCCTCGACCGTGGTCGACCGGCCGGTGGCGGTCTCCCGCAGTTCGGCGCGGTACCGGTCGCCGGTCCAGTGCAGGGCGGTGACCTCGGTGGCGAAGCGGCAGTTGGCGAGCCGGCCGGCGGCCCAGCGGCAGTAGTGGTCGTACTCGCGGCGGGTGAGCTGGAAGCGTTCGGTGAAGTAGAACGGGAAGAGCCGGTCCTGTTCGCGCAGGTAGTTCAGGAAGGACCAGGGGTTGGTCGGGTCGGCCAGCGAGACCAGGTCGGCGAGGAACGGCACCTGCATCCGCGCACCGTCGACCAGCATGCCGGGGTGCCAGCGGAACTCCGGTCGCTGGTCGCAGAAGAGGGTGCGCAGGCCGGGCACGGGTTCGGCGAGCGCGGCGAGCGAGAGGTTGAACGGGCCGATGCCGACGCCGAGCAGGTCGTACGGCTCGGGCGGGGCTGCTGGGGTGTCCATGAGTCGGGAGGTGTCCTAGGCGGGATGCGTGGGTTGACGGGATGCGGGTCCGGGCGCGGGGCGGGACGCCGCGGCGTCCGGGCCGCCGGAGGTGACGGGGTGCGGGCCGTGGGACGTGACGGGGTCCGGGAGGCGGAGGGTGGGGTCCGGGAGCCGGTCGCGGACCATCAGCGCGGCGCGTTTGCCGGGCAGGTCGAGTTCGGCGGCGAGCCGGAACCCGGCCCGTTCGAAGGTCCGGACCGAGCGCCGGTTGCGGACGTCGGGTTCGGCGACCACCCGCTCGCACCGCGGACGTTCCCGCAGGACACGGGCGGCCAGCGCGGCCAGCAGGGTGGCGCCGAGGCCCCGGCCGCGGCTGGCCGCCGGGCCGAGCAGCAGGTGGAGGCCGGTGTCGTGCGGCCGGGCGGGGTAGTGCGCGGCGAGCGGGTCGAGGTCGGCCCGGTAGACCTCCCAGTAACTCATCGGGGCGTCGTCGAGCAGGCCGAGGCAGGGCACGCTGCGCCCGTCGCCGTCGAGCTGGGCCCGGACGTGCCGTTCGGTGCCCGCCTGCGGGCCGGCGAGCTCCCAGAAGGCGTCGACCTCGGGGTCGTTCATCCAGCGGACGAGCAGCGCGAGGTCGGCGGGGAGCCGGACCGGGCGGAGCCGGAACTCGCCGGCGGGGGTGGGCATGGCACCCCAGCCGGACGGGTCGTCGGGCGTCGTCACGCGCCGGCCACCGGGTTGGGGATGTCGACGTAGACGGACTGGGTGGCGACCGGGCCGACCAGTTCGTCCATGCCGTTGAGCCGGGTGAGCAGGTTGGCCTTGCAGGGCAGGGTGGGGGCGTCCAGCAGCAGCGCGGGCAGCGTGGAGCCGGTGGCGCCGGCGGCCGGTCCGGCGAGGAACCGGCGCAGCGCGGCCAGCAGCAGGGCCTCGTCGGCGAGTTGCTGGGAGCCGAGGGCGCCGATCAGGCCGAGGACGTGGTTGATGCCCAGGTAGTAGGCGAAGTGGTGGTCGATCACCTGGTCGTCGAGGAAGGTGTCGCTCTGCGCGCCGAGGCCGGGCAGCCGGGCGGTGAGCCGGTCGGCGGCGCTCTGCCGGTAGTAGTAGCCCTGGTTGTCGCGGTAGCGGCCGCCGCGCGGCCAGCCGTCGGCGTCGAGCAGGACGAGGCTGTTCTGCTGGTGCGCCTCCAGCGCGATGCCGGCCTGTCCGTCGAGCCAGAGGACGGGCAGCACGACGGCGTCCAGGTAGCGCAGGAACCATTCGGCGGCGACGGTGCGCAGCGGGCGGCCGGTGCGGGCGGCGAGGGCGCGCAGGGTGTCGCCGAGGCGGGACGGCACGGTCCCGGCGGCGCCCCCGGCGCCCCCGGTGGCCGCGGACGCCGCGGACGCCGCGGCGCCCGCGATCCCCTCGATCCCCTCGATCCCCGTGGCGGCGGTGCCGTCCGGCCGTTCGGCGACCAGCCCGGCCACGCAGTAGGCGCGGTCGGCGGGCGCGAAGGGCTGGGCGCGGAGCACGGTGTCCAGGCCGCCCGGATCGCCCAGGCCCGGGTGGTCGACGCCGATCCACGCGGGGTCGCGGACCACGTCGAAGCCGGGGTGGGCGGCCCGCCATTCGGCGCCGAGGCCGCTCTCCAGCAGCCGGTGCATCTCCAGGCCGCGGTGGAGCTCCTTGCGGAGGTTCTCCCGGCGGGAGTTGGTGATCCGCAGGCCGAGCGAGAGCTTCAGCATCCAGGGGGTGCCGGGCCGGTAGACGGTGCGGACCGAGGAGGTGGGGTACCAGGCCGCGCCGACCGGGCCGAGGTCGTGCAGCCGGCCTTCGGCGAGCAGGGCGGCGACGGCCGGGCGGTGTGCCAGTTCGCGGGCCTGCCAGGGGTGCAGCGGCAGGGCCGCGGTGCCGGGCGGCAACAGGGCGGCGTCGCCGAGGAGCCGGGCGGTGATCCGGTCGACGCTCTCGGGGAGGGCCGAGCCGGCCGCGAGGAGCTCCCGGTCGACGGCGTACCAGTGCACCTGGAAGGAGCCGTGCAGTTCCGGCGAGTAGGCGGCGCTCTGGGCGGGGCCGAGGCCGTCCCGGCTCTTCGGGGTGGGGTGCATCGGGTGGCCGAGCAGGAGGGACTGTTCGGCGGCGAGGAACCGGGAGCCCTCCGGCCCGCCGGCGGGCGGGGCGGGGGTGGTCCGGTGGTGGGTGAGGATGTCGGCGGTGCGGACCACCGAGTCGGCGACCCGGGCGGCGAGGTCGGCGATCTGTCCGGGGTCGGGCCGGTCGGCTGCCGCCGCGGCGAGCAGGGCGGCGGCGGTGACGGCGTCCACGGGGGCGTCGGCGGTGCCGGGGCCCGCGGCGAGGGTGGCCGGACCGAAGCGGTGCCAGCCGGCCGGCGACCAGTGGCGGACGGGGGCGGAGAGCCGGGCGGCGCCGCCGAGGACGGCGATCCGCAGGTGCCCGTCCGGGCCGGGGGTGGCGCCGGTCTCGCGGGCCCAGCAACGCAGCAGGGCCTCCAGGGCCGCCTGTTCGGCGGCGACGGCCGGATCCGGGTGGAGCAGCCGGTCCGCCCGGCCCTCGACCGCCGGCGCGGGCACCGGGACGGAGACCGCCGGCGCGGCGGCGGCCGGGGCGGGCACCGGCGCGGCGGCGGCCGGGGCGGGCACCGGCGCGGCGGCGGCCGGGGCGGGCACCGGCGCGGCGGCGGCCGGGGCGGGCACCGGCGCGGCGGCGGGCGCCGGAACGGCGACCGGGAGGGGCGGGGCCGTGGCGGACGGGACGTCGGGCGGTGCTCCGGTGAGGGCGGTGCTCAATGCTGCTCCTTGGGGCGCGTGGGATGCCGACGCGCGTGGGGTGGAGAGGAACTGGCGGGCGCTCGCACCGTCGCGTCAGGTAAGGGTTACCTATCCCTGACGGGTGATCACAAGAACGGCTCACTCGTCCGGGTGAAGAACGGCCGTTGTTCACCGCTCAGGGGGAGGGAGGGCCCTTCGTACCGACGAGCCGGGCGGGACCACCCCGCCGAGGCCGCCCGGTCCACGTCACAGATCGGTGACCGCCGGCCGCGCCCGGAACCCGGGGGTCGGCCGGTGCCGTCCTGATGCCCAGTGAAAGACTCCGAGGCGGCGGTGCGCCGCCCGTACGCCGAACTACCAGGGGGAAGCACACCATGCCAGTGATCCACCGGTCAGCCGTGGCCGCGGCCCTCGCCGCGGGGACCCTGCTCGCCGTCACCGCCTGCGGCCCGGACGGGCCCTCCGGCGGCGGGGGTACCGCCGCGCCGCCGCCCGCCACGGGCAGTGCCACCGCCACGGGGGGCGGCAGCGGCGCGATCGGCGGCATCACGCTCCCGACGGGTCTCCCGAGCGGCCTGCTGGAGGGCCTGCCGAAGAGCTGGGACGACCTGACGAAGTGGACCTTCGACGACTGGGACAAGTGGGCGTCCAAGAACGTCTTCAACAACCCGATCGTGAAGGACTTCTGGAACCCGGACAAGATGGGCGACTCCAAGCCGGCCGACCCGGCGCCGCCCACCGCCAAGCCGGCCGGCGACGCCGGGGTCACCGACCCCGAGCCGCCGGTGGTCAAGGCCGTGCCGGTGCCGCGCCCGTACACCAAGCAGCCCTCCGGGAAGATCTTCTTCTCCGCCGACGGCGGTCGCGGCAACTGCTCGGCCACCGTGATCGCCGACCCGGCGCACCCGGGCAGGAGCAACCTGGTCTGGACGGCCGGCCACTGCGTCCACCCGGGCAAGGGCGGCAAGTACTTCAAGGACCTGGTCTTCGTGCCGGCCTACAACAACTCCGGCGCCTCCAGCGGCGGCAAGAAGGCCCCGCTGGCCGAGCTCGCACCGCTCGGCACCTGGTGGGCGAAGGACGTGGTGACCTCGCCGCAGTGGCTGGTCGAGGGCGGCGGCACCGGCGACGCGGCCAGCCAGTACGACTTCGCGATCATGCGGGTGAGCAACCAGAACGACACCGGCAAGTCGCTGGAGGAGACGGTCGGCTCGGCCGTCCCGGTCTGGTTCGACGCCCCGCGCGACAAGGTCGCCGTCTCGGCCGTCGGCTACCCCCTCTTCAAGCCGTTCGACGGCCAGGAGCTCTACAAGTGCGAGGGCGGGAAGCCGACCCGGCTCTCCTTCGACCCGAAGCGCCCGTCGATGCTCACCATCGGCTGCAACATGACCCAGGGCTCCAGCGGCGGCGGCTGGTTCGCGCCGATGCCGGACGGCCGGACCGCCCTGGTCTCCAACACCTCGATCGGCACCCAGGACCACACCTCGCTGAGCGGGCCGTACCTGGAGACGGTCGCCAAGCAGGCGCTGGACTGGATCTCCAAGAAGAAGTAACCGGCCGTACGCCGACGGGCCCCGGTCCGCCCTCCCGAGGGAGGGCGGACCGGGGCCCGTCGGCGTACCGGATCAGCCCTGCGGCGTCAGCGCCACGGTGTAGCGCTCCAGCTCGGCGGCCAGCTCGGCCGGCACCTTGGCGTGCAGCAGCGTGCCGTCCGCGGTGTGCTCGGTGGCGATCAGCTCGCCCTCGGCGTGCACCCGGGAGACCAGGCCGCCCTGGGTGTACGGGACGAGGACGTGCACCTCGACGGCCGGGCGCGGCAGCTCGTCGTCGATGAGCTTGAGCAGCTCCTCCATGCCCTGGCCGGTGCGGGCCGACACCACGATGGCGTGCGGCTCGCGGCGCAGCAGCCGCTGGAGCACCAGCGGGTCGGCGGCGTCGGCCTTGTTGATCACCACGATCTCGGGCACGTTCTGCGCGTCGACCGAGACGACCACCTCGCGGACGGCGGCCAGCTGGGTCTCCGGCTCGGGGTGCGAGCCGTCCACCACGTGCAGGATGAGGTCGGCGTCGGCGACCTCCTCCATGGTGGAGCGGAACGCCTCGACCAGGTGGTGCGGCAGGTGCCGCACGAAGCCGACGGTGTCGGCCAGGGTGTAGACCCGGCCGCTCGGCGTCTGCGCCCGGCGCACGGTCGGGTCGAGGGTGGCGAACAGGGAGTTCTCCACCAGCACGCCCGCACCGGTGAGCCGGTTGAGCAGGGAGGACTTGCCGGCGTTGGTGTAGCCGGCGATGGCGACCGACGGCACCTGGTGGCGCCGGCGCTCCTGCCGCTTGGTGTCGCGGCCCTTCTTCATGTCGGCGATCTCCCTGCGGAGCTTCGCCATCTTCTCGCGGATCCGACGACGGTCGGTCTCGATCTTCGTCTCACCGGGACCACGGGTGGCCATGCCGCCGCCGGACGAGCCGGCGCCGCCACCACCCATCTGCCGGGAGAGCGACTGACCCCAGCCGCGCAGGCGCGGAAGCATGTACTGCATCTGCGCGAGCGAGACCTGCGCCTTGCCCTCGCGGGACTTGGCGTGCTGGGCGAAGATGTCGAGGATCAGGGCCGTCCGGTCGACGACCTTGACCTTGACCACGTCTTCCAGGTGGATCAGCTGGCCGGGGGTGAGCTCACCGTCGCAGACGACGGTGTCGGCCCCGGTCGCGGCGACGATGTCGCGCAGTTCCTTGGCCTTGCCGGAGCCGATGTAGGTGGCGGCGTCGGGCTTGTCGCGGCGCTGGATGACGCCGTCCAGCACCTCGGAGCCGGCCGTCTCGGCCAGGGCGGCGAGCTCGGCGAGCGAGTTCTCCGCCTCCTCGACGGTGCCGTCGGTCCAGACACCGACGAGCACCACGCGCTCCAGGCGGAGCTGTCGGTACTCGACCTCGGTGACGTCCTGGAGTTCGGTGGAGAGGCCGGCGACGCGGCGCAGCGCGGCACGCTCGCTGCGGTCGTACTGGTCGCCGTCGTAGTGGTGGCCGAGGTCCTCGTCGATGGCCGCGAGGTCCTCGTCCATGAGGGCTTCCGCCCGCAGACCGTCCGTGCGGCGCGGGGCGTCGGCGTGGTCGCGGGTGTCGAACGTGGAGGTCATTCTGTCCTTAGGCTGCTGGTACGGGTGGCCTGTGCGCGACCGTACGGACGGTCGTGCCCGGAGTCTGCCCAGCTGCCGCCCCGTCTACCACTCGGGCGAGGTGTGAGCTACCCCTCGGGACCGAGGGACCGGCTGAGACTCCTCTGCCCGGTGAACGCCGCGGTCCGGCCGTGAATTCCCCATGATGTTCGCACGCCCGGTGCGGACCGGTCATCCCCATTTTCCGGCGGCGCGTCGCCCGGCGAGTCCGCCGGCCCCTCCCGCACGGCCTCCCCCGGCGCCCCGCCCGCCGGGGTCCGCCCTCCGCCGCCGCCCGCCGGGGCGTGCGGACGGCTGACGTCGTACACGCCGGAGACCTTCAGCATGGCCCGGAGCACGGCGGCGAGCGAGGCCGGGTCGGGCAGCTCGACGGTGTAGGTGTGCCGGACCCGGAGTTCCTGCGGCGGCTCGACCTCGGCGGAGACGATCCCGACCCCCTCCTCCGAGATCGCCGCGGTGAGGTCGGCGAGCAGGCGGGGCCGGTTCAGCGCCTCGGCGCGCAGGGTGGCCCGGTAGCCCGCGGGCGGCGCGCCCGGCCGCCAGTCGACCTCCAGCGCACCGCGGCCGTCGGCCCGCATCCGCTCCCCCGCCGGACAGCCGGCCCGGTGCACGGCGACCGCGCCGCCCCGGATCGGGTAGCCCGCGATCGCGTCGGGCGGTACGGGGGTGCAGCAGCGCGCCAGCCGGACCGGAGCACCGGGGCGGCCGGCCACGGTGACCGGGGCGGCCGGCCGGTCGGGGGCGGCGCGGTGCGCGGGCGGCGCCGGCTGCCCGGCCGAGGGGCCGGTGCGGACCACCGGGCGGCGCGGCGGGTGGTCGGCCAGCCAGCGTTCGATGGCCAGCCGGGCCGCCGGGGTCCGGACGTGCGCCAGCCACTCGGGCGCCGGGCCGGACGGTTCGGCGCGGTGGCGGCCGGGCCCGGACGGGGCGCCGTCCTCCCGGCCGGGCGTCCCGGCGCCGTCGGGCGTCGCGGACCCGGCGGGCGCCGCGGGCTCGTCGGTGAGGATGGCCACCCGGTCGCCGTCCCGCAGGACGGTGGAGAGCGCGGTGAGCCGGCCGTTCACCCGGGCCCCGATGCAGCGGTGGCCGGTCTCCTCGCCGAGCAGGTACGCGGCGTCCACGCAGCTGGCGCCGGCCCTCAGCTGAAGCGTTTCGCCGTGCTCGGTGACGACGGTGATCTCGCGGTCCCCGGCCAGGTCGGCGGTGAGCGCGGACCAGAAGGCGTCCGGGTCCGGGGTCTCCTGCTGCCACTCCAGCAGTCGGGAGAGCCAGCCGGGCCGGGCCGGGTCGGTGCGGTCCAGTTCGTCGCCGCCCTGGTCGCCGCCGCCCGGCTGTCCGGGGTCGCCGAGCGCGACCACGCCGGTCTCGGCGACCTCGTGCATCCGCCGGGTGCGCACCAGCACCTCGACGACCTCGCCGCCGGCCAGCGCCACCGCGGTGTGCAGGGACTGGTAGAGGTTGAACTTGGGGGCGGCCACGAAGTCCTTGAACTCGCCGGGCAGCGGCGTCCAGCAGGTGTGCAGCTCGCCGAGCACGGCGTAGCAGTCGGCGTTCTCCTCGACCACCACCAGCAGGCGCCCGAAGTCGGCCGGCTGCGGCCCCTGCGGCCTGCCGTCCGGGCCGGGCGCGGCGGCCCGCTTGAGCAGGACCCGGTGCAGCGAGACGCCGTGCCGGGGGCGGACGGTGACCTCGGCGGCGATCCCGGCCTCGGCGAGCTGGCGGTCCAGGGCCCGGGCGAACGGCTCCAACAGGGTGTCCTGGCCCGCCTCGTGGCGGGTGAGCAGGGCGCGGGCGCGGGTGTGCTCCTCGGGGTGCAGGGTGGCGAAGACGATGTCCTCCAGCTCCGCCTTGAGCACCTGGATCCCGAGCCGTTCGGCCAGCGGGATCAGCACGTCCCGGGTGACCTTGGCGATCCGCACCTGGCTGGCCGGCTTCATGTGCCGGATGGTGCGCATGTTGTGCAGCCGGTCGGCCAGCTTGATCACCATGACCCGGACGTCGTCCCCGGTGGCGACCAGCATCTTGCGGAAGGTCTCGGCCTCGGCGGCGGCGCCGAAGTCGACCTTCTCCAGTTTGGTCACCCCGTCGACCAGGTAGGCGACTTCGGGCCCGAACCCGGCGCCCACCTGCTCCAGCGTCAACTCGGTGTCCTCCACGGTGTCGTGGAGCAGCGAGGCGACCAACGTGGTCGTCCCGGCACCGAGTTGGGCCAGGATCATGGTGACGGCGAGCGGGTGGGTGATGTAGGGCTCGCCGCTCTTCCGCTTCTGCCCGCGGTGGCTGGCCTCGGCCAGCCGGTAGGCGCGCCCGAGCAGGCCGAGGTCGGCCTGCGGGTGGTGCCGCCGGTGCGCCTGGACCAGCGGTTCGAGGGCGTCCGGCACCGGCGGGCGGTCGGTGGCCAGCAGCGCGGCCCGGCCGGCCCGGCCGAGGGCGGCCCGGCCCAGCCCTCCGAGGGGCCGTCTGGGCCCGGCCTGCCGTGCGGTCGTCGGCTGCCCCGCCAGGGGCTGCCCGGCTTCGATGGTCATCGGCACCTCCGGCAGCGGTCACCGGGAGCTTGGGCCGACCCGGTGGTCCATGCTACCGAGCAGAGCACGTTCCGCGATGCCCTGCTTCCCGTCCGTCATCGGTATCACCCGAACGGGGGGATTCGGCCGCATACGGATTGGGCAAACCTGCCGACCACACCGCCCGACGCGACCGGCTCCGCACTGCCGTGCGGTTGTCACCCCTCCCGTGCGGCCGTCAGACCGGGCTCCAGCTCGCCACGGGCCACGATCACCGCCGGACCGGTCTTCTCCACCCGGCCGTCCGGGTACTCCGTGATCATCAGCCGGCCGCCCAGGACGTCCACCGTGTAGGTGACGGCCTCGCCGGTGACCGCCGGGTCGACGCCGTCCCGGCGGGCGGCGGCCACCGCGACGGCGCAGGCGCCGGTGCCGCAGGAGCGGGTCTCGCCGGAGCCGCGCTCGTGCACCCGCATGGCGACGTGGCGCGGGCCCCGGTCCACCACGAACTCGACGTTGACGCCCTCCGGGTAGGCCCCCTCGGGGCTCGTCGCCGGCGCGGCCAGCAGGTCGCCGGCGTGGTCCAGGCTCTCGACGAAGGCCACCGCGTGCGGGTTGCCCATGTTCACGTTCAGGGCCGGCCAGCGCCGCTCGCCGACGGCGACCTCGATCCCGTCCGGACCGGGCAGCACCGCGCGGCCCATGTCCACGGTGACCTCGCCGGGCGTGCCGTCCTCGGCGTCCTCGGCGATCCGCACGGTCCGCACCCCGGCCCGGGTGGCCACCGCCAGCTCGCCCGGCTCGGCCAGCCCGGCCTCGACCAGGTAGCGGGCGAAGACCCGGACCCCGTTGCCGCACATCTCGCCGATCGAGCCGTCCGAGTTGCGGTAGTCCATGAACCACTCGGCCCGGTCGGCCAGGCCGGCCGCGGCCGGGTCGGCGGCGGAGCGCACCACGCGCAGCAGCCCGTCCCCGCCGATCCCCGCCCTGCGGTCGCAGAGCGCGGCGACGGCGCGCGGGCCGATGTCCAGCCGGCCGTCCGGGTCGGGGACGATGACGAAGTCGTTCTGAGTGCCGTGCCCCTTGAGGAAGGGAAGGCCGACGGGCTGAGCGGAGGAGGCGGTCACCCTCCCGATGCTACCGAGCCGGGCCGGACGGCCGCGCTCCGGTTCCACCGGGCGGACGGGCGGGCGGGGCGGACGGGCGGGGCAGCACGGGACGGACGGCGCGGACGAACCGGACGGCCGCACCCGGGCCCTACCGACCGGAGAGCCGGACCACTCGCCACAGGGCCAGCGCGCAGGCGGCCAGCACGATCAGCGTGTAGATCACGATCGACTTCCACCCGGCCCGCTCGCCGGTGCCGCGGCGCGGCAGACCCGGCCACTTGTAGCCGGCGTGCCGGGCGGCCATCGCGCCCCAGCCGACCGAGGCCGCGGTGAGCAGCAGGCCGAGCATCCCGATCATCGCCGACCCGGCCCCGGCCGAGCCGAACGCCAGCGGGAAGGCGAACATCAGCGAACCGGCGGTGGCCAGCAGGGCGATCGGCAGGGTCTGCCACCAGCGGAGCCGGCGGCGCGGGCGGATCTCACGCTCGTGCACGGCACCGGCCGGGGCGCTGTCCAGCGCCGGCAGCGCGACCGCGTAGGAGGTGGGTGCGTCGAGGCCCGGCAGGACCGGCAGATCGGGCAGCGTCGAGGCGTCGAGGCCGTCGGCCTGCGCGGTGGCGGCACGGCCGCTCCGCTGTCCGGCGCTCTGGCCGGTTTCGGGGCCGGTACCCGTCGACACGCGGCCTCCCCTGACAGTTCGACACGAGTGCGAACTCGCGGCCGGGCACGATCGGCCGCCCGGCCGATCCCTTATGGCATCGATGATGGCATGTCCAGGAGGGCGTTCCGGGCCTGACCGGGGTAGACGGGTGATCCGTGGCCATCACGTGATCCGGCCGTGACCGCCGGGTCGTCCTGCACGCCCGTCTGCGCGCGCAGCTGCACCGCCGGGTGGCCGGAAACCGCCTATCGGACGGCGGGTTCCTGACGGTCGATCAGCTCCAGCGAGCGGCCGAGCAGCTCGACCGGATCGGTGCCGGCCGGGCGGGCGAGCCAGTGGATCCGGTCGTCCCGGCGGAACCACGACTCCTGTCGCCGGGCGAACCGCTTGGTGGCCCGGACGGTCTCGGCGCGCGCCTCGTCCTCGGTGCACTCCCCCGCGAAGTGGTCCAGCACCTGCTGGTAGCCGAGGGCCCGGGAGGCCGTCCGCCCCTCCCGCAGGCCGGCCTTCTCCAGCTCCCGCACCTCGTCGAGCAGCCCGGCCTGCCACATCCGGTCCACCCGCAGGGTGATCCGCTCGTCCAGCTCGGGCCGGGGCACCGCGACGCCGATCTGCACGGCGTCGTACACGGCGGTGTTCGTCGGCAGGTTGGCGGTGAACGGCTGCCCGGTGATCTCGATGACCTCCAGCGCGCGGACGATCCGCCGGCCGTTGCCGGTCAGGATCGCCTCGGCCGCGGTGGGGTCCAGTGCGGCCAGCCGCCGGTGCAGCACGTACGGGCCGGCTTCGGCCAGTTCGGCCTCCAGCCGGGCGCGGACCTCCGGGTCGGTGCCGGGGAACTCCATCTCGTCGATCGCCGCCCGGACGTACAGCCCGGAGCCGCCGACCAGGACGGGGGTGCGGCCGGCCGCGAGCAGCCGGTCCATCACGGCCCGGGCCGACCGCTGGTACTCGGCGACGCTGGCGGCCTCGGTGACGTCCCAGATGTCCAGCAGGTGGTGCGGGATCCCGCCGCGCTCGTCCGTCGCGAGTTTGGCGGTGCCGATGTCCATGCCCCGGTAGAGCTGCATCGAGTCGGTGTTGATCACCTCGCCGCCGAGCGCGCGGGCGATGGCGACGGCCAGGTCGGACTTGCCGGCGGCGGTCGCGCCGACGACCGAGACGACGCGGGGCCGGCCGGGCTCGACGGGGCGGGCGGGCGGGGCGGTGGGGGAGCTGCTCACCGGTCAAGTCTGCCAAAAACGGCGACCCGCCGACGGCCCTCCCCGGCCGGCCCGTCCGATCGGGCGACCATATGACCGATTACCTCCGTTTTCGGCCGCGCCGGGTCCTTGCGAACGGTTCGCCCGCGACGGACGTTGTGAGGGAAACGGACGAGGAAGGGTGAGGCGCCATGGGTCTGATGGACAACCTCAAGGGCAAGGCCGGAGAGCTCAAGGACAAGGCCGGCGAGTTCGCCGGCAAGCACAGCGCGCAGATCGAGCAGGCGGTCGACAAAGCCGGCGGCGCGATCGACAAGGCCACCAAGGGCAAGTACGCCGAGAAGATCGAGCACGGCACCAGCAAGGCCAAGGGGGCGGTGGACGACTTCGCCCACAAGCCCCCGGCGTCCGGCCCCGACGCCCCCGCCGGCGGCACCCCGGGGCCGACCGTCTGACGGACGCCCCCGCCCGGAGGTCAGCTCCAGGCCGCGACCAGGTAACCCACCCCGTACGGGGCGTCCTGGTAGCCCAGCCGCCCGGTCAGGCCGGCGCCCTCCGCGGCGCCGGCCAGGACCTGCCAGGGGGCCCGTCCCTCGGCCTTCAGCTCGGCGGCCAGGTCCGCGTCCAGCGCGGCCAGCGCCGCGGTGTCCGCCGACCCCAGGGCCCGCGCCGACGCGGCGTCGAACCCCTCGGCGCGCTCGTCCAGGTAGCCGGGCGCCTTGACCGAGCGGCAGGCGCTGCCGTCCCCCATCACCAGCAGCCCGACCCGGTCGGCCAGCCCGGCCAGGCCCTGTCCCAGCCCGAGCATCCGGTCGGCGGGCGCGTCGGCGGGCACCGCACAGGCGTGGGTGGGCACGGTCACCCCGGCCCGCTGCAGCAGCCAGGCACCGACGGTCAGCGCGGGCGCCAGCTCCGGACCCTCGGCCCGGCCGCCCGGCAGCGCGGCCACCAGCGGCACGCCGTACCGGTGGAAGGAGCCGGCGCCGCCCTCGGTCCACACCTCGGGCTCGGGGCCGGTGCCGACCACCACGAGCAGGTCCGGAGCGGCGGCGAGCACCGCCGCCACCGCCTCGTCGCAGGCCGCGCGGAGCGGCTCCAGTTCGGCGGCCGCCCCGGCGGCGACCTCCGGGACGAGCAGCGGCGGGCAGGGGCAGACGGCGGCGGCAACCAGCATGTGGATCACTGTAACGAACAACGCGAGCGGCCCGGCCGGATCCGTGATCCCGCCGGGCCGCCGCGCGCGGAGCTCGCTCAGTCGCCGCAGCAGCCGCCCGCCGGGGCGGCGAGCGGCAGCGCCGCCGGGGCTCCGACGGACGGCAGGCCCAGCATCACGCCGGCCGGCTTGGCGGCCGGCCGGGCCTGGCGCTTCTCCCAGGCGTCCCCGGCCCGGGTGCGGCGCACCGCGAGGGCCGGCCCCTCGGCCAGCAGGTGGTGCGGGGCCGCGTAGGTGATCTCCACCGTGACCATGTCGCCGGGCCGGACCGGCCCCGACGGGCGGGTGAAGTGGACCAGCCGGTTGTCGGGGGCGCGGCCGGAGAGCCGGTCGGTCTTGTCGTCCTTCTTGCCCTCGCCCTCGGCGACCAGGACCTCCAGGGTGCGGCCGACCTGCTTCTTGTTCTCGTCCCAGGAGATCTCCTCCTGGAGGGCGATCAGCCGGTCGTAGCGGGCCTGGACGACGGCCTTGGGGATCTGGTCCGCCATGTCGGCCGCCGGGGTGCCGGGGCGCTTGGAGTACTGGAAGGTGAAGGCGTTGGTGAAGCGGGCCTCGCGGACCGTGTGCATGGTCTGCTCGAAGTCCTCCTCGGTCTCGCCGGGGAAGCCCACGATGATGTCGGTGGAGATGGCGGCGTCCGGCATCGCCTCCCGCACCTTGCGGATGATGCCCAGGAAGCGCTCCTGCCGGTACGAGCGGCGCATCGCCTTCAGCACGGTGTCCGAGCCCGACTGCAGCGGCATGTGCAGCTGGTGCATCACGTTCGGGGTCTCGGCCATCGCGGCGATCACGTCGTCGGTGAAGTCGCGCGGGTGCGGCGAGGTGAAGCGGATCCGCTCCAGGCCCTCGATCTGCCCGGCGGCGCGCAGCAGCTTGGAGAACGCCTCGCGGTCGCCCAGGTCGGAGCCGTAGGCGTTGACGTTCTGGCCGAGCAGGGTGACCTCGATGACGCCCTCGTCGACCAGCGCCTCGATCTCGGCGAGGACGTCGCCGGGGCGGCGGTCCTCCTCCTTGCCGCGCAGCGCCGGGACGATGCAGAAGGTGCAGGTGTTGTTGCAGCCGACCGAGATCGCGACCCACGCGGCGTACGCGGACTCGCGGCGGGTGGGCAGGGTGGAGGGGAAGGTCTCCAGCGACTCCAGGATCTCGACCTGGGCCTTGCGCTCGACCGCGGCCCGCTCCAGCAGCGCCGGCAGGTGCCCGATGTTGTGGGTGCCGAAGACCACGTCGACCCAGGGGGCCTTGCGGACGATGGTGTCGCGGTCCTTCTGGGCCAGGCAGCCGCCGACGGCGATCTGCATGCCCTTGTGACGGGTCTTGACCGGTGCCAGCTGCCCGAGGTTGCCGTACAGCTTGTTGTCGGCGTTCTCCCGGACCGCGCAGGTGTTGAAGACGACCAGGTCGGGGTCGCCCTCCTGCCCGGCCTTCACGTACCCGGCGTCCTCGAGCAGCCCGGAGAGCCGCTCGGAGTCATGGACGTTCATCTGGCAGCCGTACGTGACGACCCTGTAGCTCTTCGATCCGCTGTCACCGCTCACCCGACCAGGGTACGGGCAGCCGCGAACGACTTTCCCCTCCCGTTCGCCGCATGCGCCTGGCACTATCCCTGCATGGCCCCCGACACCCGCACCCACCTCGGCAGCGCCGTCCGCACGGCGGCCCGCCGCCCGCTCTGGCGGGTGGCGATGGTGCTGGTCCTGGTGGCGGCGGGCCTCAGCGGCTGGTGGCTCTCGGAGAGCCGCTCGCCCGGTTACCCGCAGGGCGACACCGGTTTCGCCACCGGGGTGAAGCGCGGGGTGTACGACCGGTACGGGCAGCTGCTGGAGACCCACGTCGCCAAGGCGATGCCGGGGGTCCGGCTGCGGCTGGACAACTCGGAGGGGTCGATCGACAACCTGGCCCGGGTGACCAACGGCCGCGACGACTTCGCGATCGCCACCGCCGACGCCGTCGCCCAGTACTCCGGGCCCGGCCGGGAGAAGCTCCGGGCGATCGCCCGGCTCTACGACGACTACCTCCAGCTGGTCGTCCCGGCCTCCTCGCCGGTCCGCCGGACGGCCGACCTGAAGGGCCTGCGGGTGGGCGTCGGCCAGTCGCTGTCCGGGGTCAACCTGGTCACCCGGCGGCTGCTGGCCGCCGCCGGCCTGGACCCGGACCGCGACATCAAGCCCGCCTTCCTGGGCATCGGCGACGCGGCCGACGGCCTGCGGGCCGGCGAGCTGGACGCGTTCTTCTGGTCCGGCGGACTGCCGACCAGCGCGCTGACCGACCTGTCCGACCACGTCCGGATCAGGATCGTGCCGCTCGGCGACCTCGCCGAGGCGGTCCACAAGGTCGAGGGCGGCGGCACCGACGCCTACCGCGCGGCCACCATGCCGAAGGGCACCTACCCCAACGCCGAGCCCAAGGACGCCGTGGCCACCGTGGCCGTCCCCAACCTGCTGATCACCCGGGCCGACGTCGACGACGACCTGGTCCAGGGCATGACCGGGGCGGTGATAGACAGCCGCGACCAGATCGGCGCCCAGGTGCACGCCGCCCAGCTCGTCGACCTGCGCACCGCCGTCTACACCGACCCGCTCCCGCTGCACGAGGGCGCGATGCGCTACTACCGCTCGGTCAAGCCGTAGCGGCCGCCCCGGCTGCCGCCGGGGCCGGGGCGGGGCGCTCTAGAGCTGCTTCCTGGTCGCCCGCGGCACCGCCAGGGTGACCGCCAGACCGGTCGGCACGACCGCGCCGAAGGTCAGCGAGCCGCCCGCCGCCTGCAGCAGGGTGCGGGCGATCGACAGCCCGAGGCCCGAGCCGTCCACGTTCTGGTGGCGCGCGCTGCGCCAGAACCGGTCGCCGGCCCGGGCCAGTTCCTCCTCGGTGAGGCCCGGCCCCCGGTCCGAGACGGTCACCGCGACCTCGTCACGCCGTACCGCGACCAGCACCCGCACCCGGCTCCCGTCCGGCCCGAACTTGATCGCGTTGTCGAGCACCGCGTCCAACGCGCTCCCGAAGCCGATCGGATCCGCCAGGCCGAGCGCCAGGGCCGGTCCCTCCCAGGCCAGCTCGATCCCGCGCTGCGCGGCCACCGGCCGCCAGGCGTCGGCCCTGGCGAGGGCGAGCACGGCGAGGTCGGTCGGCTCCGGCTCGGGGCGGGCGTGCTCGGCGGTGGCCAGCCCGAGCAGGTCGTCCAGCACGCGGGCCAGCCGGACACCCTCCTCGCGGACCCCGCCGAGCTCCTCGTCGTGCCCCTCGGGCAGCTCCAGGCCCAGCACCTCGACCCGCAGCAGCAGCGCCGCCAGCGGGTTGCGCAGCTGGTGCGAGGCGTCCGCGACGAAGGCCTTCTGCTGGTCGAGGGCGAGCACCACGTGGTCGGCCATCTCGTTGAACGACCGGGCCAGCCGCTGCAGCTCGGGCGGTCCGCCGCCGGGCGCCACCCGGGCGTTCATCCGGCCGGTGGCGATGTCGTGGGTGGCCCGGTCCAGGGTGCGGACCGGGCGCAGCACCCATTCGGTGAGCCGGCCGGCCAGCAGCACCGCGACGATCATCGCGGCGGCCTCACCGGCTCCGATCACCAGCCAGCGGTGCAGGACGCGGGTGCGCAGCGCGCCGGTCGGGGACTCGCTGAGCACTACCGCGACCACGTCGCCGTCCCGGACCACCGGGGTCGCGACGGTGAGCGTCCGGTCCGGGGTCCACGGCCAGACCTGGGGCGGGTTGTGGCTGCGCCGGCCGTCGAGCGCCTCCTGGAAGGCCTGCTCGCCCCAGCCGGCGACCGGCACCCGCCAGTCGGCCGGGGCGACCGCGATCGGCATGCCGTCGCGCTGGAAGATGCCGATCCGCACCCCGTACAGCTCGTGGTAGCGGACCACCTCGTTGCCCAGGGCGTGCCGGCGGCTGAGGTCGCCGGGGGCCGGCTGCGGGTCGCCCTTGAGCGCGGACTCCAGGCCGGACACGCCCGAGGTGGGCAGGTCCTGGGCGAACCGGGCGGCGTCGTCCAGGCGGTCGACCACCACCCGGCTCTGCTCGGCGGCCGCGACCGCGGCGGCGAGCGGCAGTCCGAGCGCGGCGAGGACGCAGAGCATCAGCGCGATCAGGATGCCGAGAAGGCGGGTGCGCACGTGCGGTCAGTGCTCCGCGCGGGCCGGGGGCGGCGTCTCGGCGACGGCGGCCGGGGACTCGGGGATCAGCCGGTAGCCGACGCCCCGGACGGCCTCGACCAGGCCGGGCAGGGCGAGCTTGGTGCGGAGCGAACCGATGTGCACCTCAAGGGTGCGGCCGTTGCCCTCCCAGCCGCTGCGCCAGACCTCGCTGAAGATCTGCTCGCGGCGGTAGACGACGCCGGGGCTCTGGGCGAGCAGCGCCAGCAGGTCGAACTCCTTGCGGGTGAGCGGCACGTCCCGGCCGTCCACGCTGACCCGGCGGCGCTCGCGGTCGATCACGATGCCGCGGGACTCCAGCGGGCCGCGCTGCTGCGGCACGGCGTCCGGCGCGGGGGCGGCGACGGCGGCCGGCGCGGTGCCGCGGCGGGCCACGGCGTGGATCCGGGCGAGCAGCTCGCCCATGTCGTAGGGCTTGGTGACGTAGTCGTCGGCGCCCAGGTTGAGGCCGTGGATCCGGGAGCGGATGTCGGCGCGCGCGGTCACCATGATCACCGGTACGCCGCTGCCGGCGCGGATCCGGCTGCACACCTCGAAACCGTCGCGGTCGGGCAGTCCGAGGTCGAGCAGGACCACCCGGTAGGGCTCGTTGCCGTCCGGTACCAGCGCGTCGAGCGCCTCGTGGCCGCTGCGGGCGTGTCTGACCTGGAAACCGTGCCGGCCCAGCACCGCGACGAGTGCCGCGGCCACGCGTTCGTCGTCCTCCACGAGCAGTAGTCGCATCTCGGTTCTTCCTCCTCTCCCCGACGTTCCCGGGGGTCTTCTCGTGGTCGCCACGGCCCCCCTCCCGGGCAGGTCCCGGTCCTGCGCAGTATGGGCCAGCCGGGGCCCGGGCGCCAGGCTCGACCGGCCGCCGGAACCCGGTGGGACGGGGAGCGGCGGGGCGGGCGCCCGCTGTCACCGCGGCCCGGCGGGGCCGTCACAGGGGGCGCCGGACGCTGTCACTGTGCCCGTACAGGGCCCCGGTGAACAGTCCGCACCCGTCGTGTGGCCGGATCGTGATCCTCAAGTTCCGCTCAGATCGGCTGACGTGACACCGTCAGGGCTCCTATGGTCAGCCCACCGAGGGCTGCGGCTCCGCCGGCCGCGGCCCTCGGGATTCCTACCACCATTGCCGCCCAAGGGAGTTCGCCTCCCCTGGGCCGACACGAGGGAGCAGGCGCGATGACCACGAGCCTCACCAAGGACTCCCGCGCCGACGCCGCTCCTCTGGTGGTCCTGCGCAATGTGAACAAGCACTTCGGCGCACTGCACGTGCTCCAGGACATCGACCTGGAGATCGCCCAGGGCGAGGTGGTGGTCCTGATCGGGCCCTCCGGCTCGGGCAAGTCCACGCTCTGCCGGACGATCAACCGGCTGGAGACCATCGACTCCGGCACGATCTCCATCGACGGCCGCCCGCTGCCCGCCGAGGGCCGGGAGCTCGCCCGGCTGCGGGCCGAGGTCGGCATGGTGTTCCAGAGCTTCAACCTGTTCGCGCACAAGACCGTGCTGGAGAACGTGGTGATCGGGCAGGTCAAGGTCCGCGGCATCGCCCGGGACCAGGCCGTGCGGACCGCCCGGGAGCTGCTGGAGCGGGTCGGCGTCGCCGCGCAGGCCGACAAGTTCCCGGCCCAGCTGTCCGGCGGGCAGCAGCAGCGCGTCGCGATCGCCCGGGCGCTGGCGATGAACCCCAAGGTGATGCTCTTCGACGAGCCCACCTCGGCGCTCGACCCCGAGATGATCAACGAGGTGCTGGAGGTCATGCGCCAGCTGGCCGCCGACGGCATGACGATGGTCGTCGTCACCCACGAGATGGGCTTCGCCCGCTCCGCCGCCAACCGGGTGCTCTTCATGGCCGACGGCCGGATCGTCGAGCAGAACACCCCCGAGGCCTTCTTCACGGCGCCCCGGTCGGACCGCGCCAAGGACTTCCTCTCGAAGATCCTGCACCACTGACCCGCCGGGCCGGCTCCGGCCGCCGGCGGCACGGGCGCCGCCGCCGGCCCGCCTGCCGCAAACGAACTTCCCTCCGCCAGAGCCCGGTTGAACCGTGGCCAAGCCCCAGGAGAGCTACCCTCATGAGGACTCGTCGCACCTTCGCCGTCGCGCTCTGTGCCGTCGCGCTCACCGCCACCGCCGCCTGCGGAAAGGACGGCACGCCGGGCGCCGACAAGGCGAGCTCCGGCAGCAGCTCCGCGCCGGCCCTGCCCACCTACGCCGTGAAGTCCGACGTCAAGGTGGACTCGCCCGCCCTGGCCGAGGCGAGGAAGCGCGGCCAGCTGATCATCGGCGCCAAGTCCGACCAGCCGTTCCTCGGCTGGGAGGACCTCGCCACCAACGACCGCAGCGGCTTCGACATCGAGATCGCCAAGATGGTCGCCGCCGACCTCGGCTTCACGCCGCAGCAGATCAAGTGGCAGACCCTGGTCTCCTCGCAGCGCGAGCCCGCGATCTCCAAGGGCCAGATCGACTTCTACGTCGGCACCTACAGCATCAACGACGAGCGCAAGAAGTCCGTCTCCTTCGCCGGCCCGTACTACATCGCCGGCCAGGACCTGCTGGTGAAGTCCGACAACACCACGATCACCGGCCCGGAGTCGGTCAACGGCAAGAACGTCTGCACCGCCACCGGCTCCACCTCGATCAAGAACATCCAGCAGTACTCGCCGAAGATCACCCAGTTCGACACCTACTCGGCCTGCGTCGAGAAGCTGATGTCCGGCGAGGTCGACGCGGTCACCACCGACGACGCCATCCTCAAGGGCTACGCCTCCAAGTACGCGCCCAAGCTCAAGGTGGTCGGCAAGCCGTTCACCAAGGAGAACTACGGCGTCGGCCTGAACAAGGACGACAAGGCGCTCCGCGACGCGATCAGCGACGCGCTCAAGGCCCACCAGGACAACGGCGACTGGAAGAAGGCCTACGACGCCACCCTCGGCCTCTCCGGCTCGACCGCCCCGCAGCCGCCGGCCCTGGAGCGCTACTGACCCCCGGTCGCCGCCGGCCCCGTCCGGCGGCGACCACCCTCCCCCGGACCACCTGAATCACCGACCCCCTGAGAGGAGGGCCGCCGGATGGGATTCCTGTTCGAGGACGGCAACTTCGCGCTGTTCCGCGACGGCTTCCTGCAGACGATCGAGCTGAGCGCGCTCAGCGCGCTGCTCGCCCTGCTGCTGGGCACCCTGCTGGCGGCCTTCCGGGTCTCCCCCGTCCCGGTGCTGCGCGGCTTCGGCACGGCCTGGGTGACGCTCTTCCGCAACACCCCGCTCACCCTGCTGTTCTTCGCCGTGACGTTCGGGCTCCCGCCGCTCGGCGTGCACTTCGACCACCTCACCTTCGCGGTGCTGGCCCTCGGCGGGTACACCGCCGCGTTCGTCTGCGAGGTGCTGCGCTCGGGCATCAACACCGTGCCCCTCGGCCAGGCCGAGGCCGCCCGCAGCCTCGGCATGACCTTCGGCCAGACCCTCACCCAGATCGTCCTGCCGCAGGCGGCGCGGACCGTACTGGCCCCGATGAGCAGTGTCTTCATCGCCCTGCCGAGGAACTCGGCGATCGCCGGCGCGTTCAGCGTCAGCGAGCTGTACAGCGCGCAGCAGACCTTCTCCGAGGACGGCTACTCGATCTTCGCGATCTTCTTCTGGGTGGCCTGCGCCTATCTCGCGATCAGCGCCAGCATCGCCCTGCTGTTCCGCTTCCTGGAGACCCGACTGGCGGTGGCCCGATGATCTCCCTCTTCACCCGCCCCTCCACGGCCAGCGTCCTCTACGACGCCCCCGGCCCGCGGGCCCGTTCCCGCTACCGCGCGTTCGGCGTCCTGTCGCTGCTCGCGATCGCCGGCCTGCTCTGGTACGCCGTCACGGCGCTCGCCGACAACGGCCAGTTCGAGGCCGAGCTCTGGGACGCGTTCGCGTACAACACCATCCAGCAGCGGATCGTCGACGGCCTGCTGGCCACCGTGGAGGCCTTCGCGCTGGCCGCCGCGGGCTCGCTCGCCCTGGGCGCGCTGCTCGCCGCCGGACAGCTCTCCGACCACCGGCCGGTGCGCTGGGCGGCCGTCTCCTTCGTCCAGTTCTTCCGGGCGATGCCGCTGCTGATCCTGATCGTCGCGCTCTACTACGCCTTCTTCGCCAAGGAGCCGATGTGGGCCCTGGTGCTCGGGCTCACCCTCTACAACGGCTCGGTCCAGGCCGAGATCATCCGCAGCGGCGTCAACGCCGTCCCGCGGGGCCAGGGAGAGGCCGGATACGCGCTCGGCCTGCGCAAGAGCCAGGTGATGACCACCATCCTGGTCCCGCAGGCGGTCCGCTCGATGCTGCCCACGATGATCGGCCAGCTGGTCGTCACCCTCAAGGACACGTCGCTCGGCTTCATCATCACCTACCCCGAGCTGTTGTTCGTCGGCAAGGCCATCGCCACCCAGCCGCTCAATGCCGCGGGCTTCCCCTACATCCCCGTGGTGCTGGTGATCGGGCCGATCTACATCGCGATGTGCCTGCTGCTCACCGCGCTCGCCCGGTGGATCGAGGCACGTGGCCGACGCGGCGCGAACCGGCGCACTTCAGCTGCTGCTTGACGGACACGCAGGTGAACTGTTGCATTGCTCTTCGTGACACCATCCGGGAGCATCCACGCGGCATATGACGCCACC
Organism: Streptomyces sp. BE303; assembly: GCF_036290945.1. NCBI lineage: Bacteria > Bacillati > Actinomycetota > Actinomycetes > Kitasatosporales > Streptomycetaceae > Streptomyces > Streptomyces sp. BE303. The sequence goes on along the minus strand of NZ_JAQYWZ010000717.1, from coordinate 33,664 downwards.
CCGTCGACCTGCCCCTGCCCGGAGGTCCCCGGCCGCGCCGCACCGGACCGTCCGTGCCCGGAGGTCCCGGCATGGACCCGGTGATCGTGGTCGGGGCCGGGCCGGTCGGCCTGGCCCTGGCCCTCGCCCTCGCCCGGCACGAGGTGCCGACCGTCGTCCTCGACGAGGGCTCCGGGCTCTCCCCCGAGAGCCCGCGCAGCGTCGTCCTCGGCGCCGACACCGCCGCCCTCCTGAGCCGGATCGGCTACCCCCGGGCCGTCGCCGACGCCGCCCGGTGGGACGCCTTCACCATCTGGCGACGCCGCCAGGAGGTGCTCCGGATCGACCTCGCCGACACCCCGGTCCTGCACCTGCCCCAGCACCGGCTCCAGCGCGGCCTGCGGGACGCCCTCACCGGCACCCCCCTGGTCAGGCTGGTCCCGCTCAGCCGGGTCACCCGGCTCGACCAGGACCGCGACGGCGTCAGCGTCCACACCCGCAACCCGCAGGACGGCACCGAGACCTGGTGGCGCGGCAGCCACCTCGTCGGCTGCGACGGCGCCCGGTCCACCGTCCGCAAGCTCCTGAAGATCCGCTTCCCCGGCCGCCCGGCCGTCGACCGCAGCGCCATCGCCACCGTCCGGGTCGACCTGCCGTTCACCGAGCCCCGGCTGCACCGCGAGCCCCCGTGGCGCGGCGACCGCGAGGCCTCCGCCCGCCCGCTGCCGCACGGCGTCTGGCGGCTGGACTGGCGGCTGCCCCCCGGCCGGCCGGCGCCCGCCGAGACGGTCGACCCGCACGCCACCTGGCCCGGCATCGTCACCGGCGACACCCTGCTCACCCGGGTCACCGCCACGCTCACCGGCTGGTGCGGCGAGCTCCCCCGCTTCGACCTGCTCGCCGCCGCCGACCACACCGCCCAGCAGCGGCTGGCCGCCCGCTTCCGCAGCGGCCGCTGCTTCCTCGCCGGCGACGCCGCCCACCTGCACGGCGCACTCGGCATGCAGAACCTCGCCGACGGCCTGCGCGACGCCGACAACCTCGCCTGGCGGCTCTCCCTCGCGTGGCACCTCCACTCCGGCGGCCCCCAGCCCGGCGGATCCCTCCTCGACGGGTACGAGTCCGAGCGGCGCGGCGCGGTCGGCGCCCGGCTGCGCGCGGTCGACCAGGCCATGCCACTGCTGCGCCCGCTGCGCGGCTGGCAGGCCACCCGCCGCTCGCTCTTCACCGGCTCGTTCCGCAAGCACGCGCCGATGCTCGCCGACGGCCAGCTGGGCACCGGCCGGTTCGGCGGCGTCCCCGCCTACCCGGCGGCCCCCTCCGGCGTGCCCGGCCGGGTCCCGGTCCAGCGCGGCGCGCGCGGCACCACCACGCTCAGCGAACTGCTGCCAGCCACCGCCCCCGGCGTGCTCGTCCCGGACCTGCCGGTACTCGCCGCCGACGGCACCCCGGACCAGTTGCACGCCCGCCTCGGCACCCACTTCCTGCTGCTGCTGGTCGCCCCCGGTACCACCGTCTGGTCCGCCGAGCACTGGCTGGGAGCCGGGCTGATGCCCCGGCTGGCCGAGGTCGCCGCGTCGCTGCCGGTGCCGGCCGAGGTCCTGGTCACCGAGGCCTACCCGGGGGCCGGACCGCACACCGTCCTGCTGATCCGGCCCGACGGGCACCTGGTCGGGGTCACCCGGGGCGCAGCGGCCGAGGACCTCCGGGCCCTGGCCGACGGGGCCCGGGGCGGTCCGGCCTCGCTGACCGGCGGAGAGACCGAGCCCGAGGCCGTCACCGAGCCCGACGCCGAGCCCCGGTCGGGAGCCGGTTCCTCGGCCGAACCCGCGGCCGGGTCGGAGCCCGAGCCGGCCGCCGAACCTAGCGGGCCACCTCGGTGACCCGGCTCTCCCGGACCACCGTGACCCGGATCTGACCCGGATAGGTCAGCTCCTCGGAGACCTTCCTGGCGACCTCACGGGCGATCACCTGCGCCCGGAGGTCGTCCACCACCTCCGGCCGGACCATCACCCGGACCTCCCGGCCGGCCTGCATCGCGTACACCGCGGCCACGCCGTCGTGCGCCCGGGCGATCTCCTCCAACCGCTCCAGCCGGCGCACGTACGTCTCCGACGACTCCCTGCGCGCGCCGGGCCGACCGCCCGAACAGGCGTCGGCCGCCTGGGTGAGCACCGCCTCGACGGTCCGCGGATCCACCTCCCCGTGGTGCGCCGCTATCGCGTGCACCACGTCCGCCGACTCGCCGTGCCGCCGGGCGAGGTCCGCGCCGACCGCCGCGTGGCTCCCCTCCACCTCGTGGCTGAGCGCCTTGCCGATGTCGTGCAGCAGCGCCGCGCGGCGCACCGGTTCCGGGTCCACCCCCAGCTCGGCGGCCATCAGCCCGGCCAGGTGCGCCGACTCCACCAGGTGGCCCAGTACGTTCTGCCCGTACGAGGCGCGGTAGCGGAGCGTGCCGAGGGTGCGGACCAGGTCCGGATGCATCCCGCCGATCCGCACGGCCAGCAGCGCGTCCTCGCCGGCCCGCACGCAGCGCCGCTCGACCTCCTCACGGCTGCGCTCGTGGACGTGCTCGATCCGCAACGGGTGGATCCGGCCGTCCTCGACGAGGTGCTCCAGGGTGAGCCGGGCCGCCTCCCGGCGGACCGGGTCGAAGCAGGAGAGCTGCACCACCGCCGGGGTGTCGTCGATGATCAGGTTGACGCCCGTGACGGCCTCGAACGTCCGGATGTTCCGGCCCTCACGCCCGATCACCCGGCCCTTCATCTCCTCGTTCGGCAGCCGGAACGACGACACCGCGGTCTCGGCGGTCTGCTCGGCCGCCAGCCGCTGGATCGCCCCGGCGACGATCCCCCGGGCCCGCTGCTCACCCTCGTCGCGGGCCTCGCGCTCGATCTCCCGGACGGTGACCGCCGCCTCCCGGCGGGCCTCGGACGCCGCCTCGCGGACGAGTTCGGCGCGGGCCTGGTCCGCCGAGAGCCCGGCGGTCCGCTCCAGTTCCTCGGCCCGGCGGCGGACCAGTGCCGCCGCCTCGCCCCGGGCCCGCTCCAACGCGGCCGAGCGTTCGGCCAGTTCGCCCTCGCGCGTCCGGAGCCGGTCGAGCTCCTCGGTCAACCGCTCCTCGCGCCGGTCGAGTTCGGCCCGGAGCCGGGTGGCCTGCTGCTCCGCCCGCTGCCTCGTCCGCTCGGTCTCGGCGGCCGCCCGGCGCCGCACGTGCCGCAGACGCCCGACGGTCAGCCGGGCCGCCACTGCGACGACGGCCACCACGGCGACGGCCGGCAGGACCGCCACCAGCGAGGAGGTGGCCGATCCGGCACTCACCGCGATCCTCATCCTGCCCACTCCCCGTCCCGTGGCGGCACGACGCCCGGGACCAGCCGCGCGGCCGGTCCCGGACCTGCCCGGTCACGGGCGCGACCGGGCGACCGGCCGGGGGCGGCCGAGGAATGATCGATGTGCTCCCGCACTGAGTGCGAGGCTAAGCGCGGGTTACGAAACGGTCAAGACTGGCTTGGTAGTCGGCCGACGCCACGATCCGCCCGGAGCCGACCGGGCGTCAGTCCCGGGCGTCAGTCCCAGGCGTCGGACGGTCCGTCCCCGTCCGTTCCGGCGTCCACCGACTCCGTGGGCTCCTCCTCGTCCAACGCCGCGCGGACCACCCGGAAGGCCAGGCCCTCGGAGTAGCCGCGCCGGGCCAGCATGCCGACCAGCCGGCGCGTCCGGGCCTGCCGCTCCAGGCCCCGGGTGGTCCGGAGCCGGCGGTCGACCAGGGCCCGGGCCGCCTCGGTCTCGTCGTCGTGGTCGAGCTGGGCGAGGGCCTGCTCGGCCTGCTCCCCGGTCACTCCCCTGGTCCGCAGCTCCTGGGCCAGCGCCCGACGGGAGAGTCCGCGGACGGCGTGCCGGGATTCCACCCACGCCCGGGCGAAGGCCGCGTCGTCGATCAGACCGACCTCCTCCAGCCGGGTCAGCACCTCCTCGGTGACCTCGTCCGGGATCTCCCGCTTGCGCAGGGCGTCGGCGAGCTGTTTGCGGCTCTTGGCCGCGCCGGTGAGCAGCCGCAGGCAGATGTCCCGTGCCCGCGTCGCGGGGTCGACGGACTCCTCCGCCCGGGAGCGTCGCGCGTCGGCGCCCGGCGCCTCGCTCGGCTCCGACCGCCCGGCCCGCCCACGGGACCGCCGCCCGGACGCGGGCCGCCCGGCGGAGGGCGCTGCGGTCCGGGACGCTGCAGATCGGGCCGGGGCGGCCACACCCCCGTGACCGGCCGCCCCGGCCCGGCTCTCCCCGGCACCGGGGCCGGAGCTCTCCTCCTCCAGCGCCGAGCGGCGACGGCGCCGCCCTGCGGGCAGCTCGGAGGCCGTGACCAACCCGAGGTCGCCCGCGTCCGCCGGGCCGTCCGCCGCTGCTCGACCGGACGGCCACCGGTCCGCCGCCCGGGCCGGCGGCGGTGCTGCCGGCGCGGGGTCGGCCACGGCCGCGAACCAGTCCGGCGGGCCGTCGTCATCGTCGTCCGGGCCGTCCACCGGCGCGCTGCCCGCCGGCCCACTGTGCTGCATCAACGGATCAGGCCTTGGCGGCCGCCGCCGTCTTCTTCGCCGCGGCCGTCTTGGCGGCGGTCGCGGTGATCGGCTTGGCCCCGCCCTCGGCGGTGTCCGCAGCCTCGGCCTCGACCGGCTCCGCCGTCTTCGGGCCGATGCCGAGCTTGCTCTTGATCTTCCGCTCGATCTCGTCGGCCAGCTGCGGGTTGTCCTTCAGGAAGTTGCGGGCGTTCTCCTTGCCCTGGCCGAGCTGGTCGCCCTCGTAGGTGTACCAGGCACCCGACTTGCGGATGAAGCCGTGCTCGACGCCCATGTCGATCAGACCGCCCTCGCGGCTGATGCCCACGCCGTAGAGGATGTCGAACTCGGCCTGCTTGAACGGCGCGGCGACCTTGTTCTTGACGACCTTGACCCGGGTGCGGTTACCGACCGCCTCGGTGCCGTCCTTCAGGGTCTCGATCCGGCGGATGTCGAGGCGGACCGAGGCGTAGAACTTCAGCGCGCGGCCACCGGTCGTGGTCTCCGGCGAGCCGAACATGACGCCGATCTTCTCGCGCAGCTGGTTGATGAACACCGCGGTGGTGTTCGACTGGTTCAGCGCACCGGCGATCTTCCGCAGTGCCTGGCTCATCAGCCGGGCCTGCAGGCCGACGTGCGAGTCGCCCATCTCACCCTCGATCTCCGCGCGCGGGACCAGCGCGGCGACCGAGTCGATGATCACCAGGTCGATCGCGCCGGAGCGGATCAGCATGTCGGTGATCTCCAGGGCCTGCTCGCCGGTGTCCGGCTGGCTGACCAGCAGGGCGTCGGTGTCCACGCCGAGCTTCTTGGCGTAGTCCGGGTCGAGCGCGTGCTCCGCGTCGACGAAGGCGACCGTGCCGCCGGCCCGCTGGGCGTTGGCCGCCAGGTGCAGGGTCAGCGTGGTCTTGCCGGAGGACTCGGGACCGTAGATCTCCACCACCCGGCCGCGCGGGATGCCGCCGACGCCGAGGGCGACGTCCAGGGCGGTGGACCCGGTGGGGATCACGTCGATCGGCTCGTTGGCCTTCTCGCCCAGGCGCATCACCGAGCCCTTGCCGAACTGCCGCTCGATCTGGGCGAGTGCGGTCTCAAGAGCCTTCTCGCGGTCCGTGCCTGCCATGGCTTCCACCCTCGGGTTCTGTGCTGTGCGCTTCATCGTCATCGACGCTAGCGCGTCCCACTGACAATCGACCCTGACCGGGCTCGGCCTGGGGAAAACTCTTCGCCGGAGAGTACAAAGAACAAGTGTTCGATTCAAGCCGAAGCCGTTCGGCCTACTCGCCCCGCTTCCCCCCGCCCTCCTTGCCGTCCCCGCCCTTCGGTCCCTGACCGGCACCGGGCCCCGCGCCGGTGCCCCGGTCCGACCCGGCGCCCTTGTTCGAGCCGGCGTCCTTGTTCGAGCCGGCGCCCCTACCCGCGGCGCCGTCCGACCCCCCGCCGACCATCCGCCGCAGCCGGCGGGCCGCCTCCCGGCGCAGCGCCCGCCGCAGCCGGCGCTGCTCGCCCCGGTCGATCCGCGGGTCGGTCGCCACCTCGTAGCGGCGCACGTACGTCCCCACGAAGCCCTGCAGGGTGGCCGCCGCCGGGATGGCGATGAGCGCGCCGACCGCGCCGAGCAGCGCGGCCCCGGCGATCACCGAACCGAACGCCACCGCCGGGTGGACGTCCACCGTCTTCGCCGTGATCCGCGGGTGCAGCAGGTAGTTCTCGATCTGCTGGTAGACCACCACGAACGCCAGCACCCAGAGTGCGTCCACCGGCTCCACGGTGAGCGCCACCAGCACCGGCAGGGCCCCCGCCAGGTAGGTGCCGATGGTCGGCACGAACTGCGACATGACGCCGACCCAGATCGCCAGCGCGGCCGCGTACGGCAGGTCCACCACGGCGAACATCACCCAGTGCGCGAACGTCGACGCCACGGCGAGCAGCGCCCTGGAGTAGAGGTAGCCGCCGGTCTTGGCCAGCGCGATCTCCCAGGCGCGCAGCACCTCGCCCTGCTTGGCGGGCGGCAGCAGCGAACAGACGGTCCGTCGCACCCGGGGGCCGTCGGCGGTGAAGTAGAAGGTGAAGAGGCCGACGGTGAAGGCCTGGAACAGTCCGCCGATCAGGGTCGAGGAGACGCCCCAGACGTTGTCGGCGGCCTGCTGGGCGTAGGTCTCGATGGCGCCGGAGTCCTTGAGCAGCTTCTTCTGCAGCTCGTCCAGCGAGAGGTCCTGGTTGAAGGTCCGGTTGATCCAGTCGATCAGGCTGTCGAGCAGGTGCGGCAGGTCCCCCGCGATCTTCGCCACCTGGTCGACCAGCAGGGTGCCGAGCGCGGCCAGGAAACCGCCCACCGCGATCGCCACCGCGACGAAGACCAGGAAGGTGCCGACCCCCCGGCGCACCCCGCGGGCCGCCATCCGGTCGACCGCCGGCTCCAGGGCCAAGGACAGGAAGAAGGAGACCAGCAGCATCACGAAGAGGTCGATCAGCTGGTGGAACGCCCAGTCGGCGAGCTGGAACAGCCCGACCATGAGCAGTGCCAGCACCATGGCCCGGGGCAGCCAGCGCGGCATCCCGGAACCCCAGAGACCGTCGGTGGCGGTCCGGGGCGGCGAGGCGGGCGGGGAGCCCGCGGCCTCGTCGGCGACCTGCGCCGACCTGTCCGAATTCTGCGGTTCTGCACTGCTTTTCACCCGCACAGTCTGACCCATGTCCGACGCCCGTTCGAGCATCGGGCCGGAATCAGCGGAGAACCGCGGAGACTCCCTGGGTCTCGCAGACCACCCGCCAGACGTCCTTGGCCTCCCAGCCCGCCTCCAGCGCCTGCCGGACCGTCCGACCGCCCAGCTCGCTCATCACGTGGTCGGTCGCGAAGGACTCGGCGTACACCTCGCCGAAGTGTGCGTGCATCCGCCGCCAGAACTCCGTCAGCCTCATGCCCACCAGTATCCCGGACCGGCCCGCCGTCAGGCCCGCCGGTCCGCCGCCACCAGTGCGTACTCGACCTCGCCGTACTCACTGCCCGGGATCGCTTCGGGGTAATCCTCGTGGAAGGTCCGGACGTAGGAGAGCCCGGACTTCTCCATCACCCGCCGCGATCCGTGGTTGACCGCCATCGTGTAGGCCACCACGCGCTCCACCCCGAGCTCGGTGAATCCCCGGTGGATCAGCGCCCGGGCGCCCTCGGTGGCGTAGCCGTGCCCCCAGGCAGCGCGCCGCAGGCGGTAGCCGAGCTCGACCTCGGTGCGGTCGCCGTCCGGCGGCCGGAACTCGAACCAGCCCAGGAAGGCCCCGCCCGTCCGCTCCTCGGCGGCCCACCAGCCGAGGTCGCCGTACCGGCGGTAGTGGTCGAAGTACAGCGGCAGCAGGGTGTTCTCGACGACCTCGCGCGGTGTGGCCCGGCCACCGGTGAGGTAGCGCATCACCTCGGGGTCGCCGTCCAGCTCCTCCAGGTGGTCGGCGTCGGCGGCGGTGAAGCGGCGCAGCACCAGCCGCTCGGTGGTGAGGAAGACCTCCATGCTCCGATCCTCACCCACCCCGCCCCGCCCGTCACCCGGTTTTCCGCACCTCACGCCCCTGCCGCGCCCCCGGCACCCGCCGGGGACCCGCCCGGCCCGCGACCTCGCCCCCGCGCGGCCCGCCCGCCGCGTCAGCGCGGCAGCGTCAGCGTCCCCGCCCCGTAGTACTGCCGGTCGCCGCAGGCGTGCGGGCCGGGCGGGCAGGCGGCCGCCGCGGTGGCGGCCAGCAGGTCGGCGAGCCGGCCGGCGTCCCAGTCCGGGTGGAGCGCGGCGGCCACCGCGACGGCGCCCGTGACGTGCGCGGCGGCCATCGAGGTGCCGGCCAGCGCGGCGTAGCGGTCGCCGGGCCAGTCGGAGACGACCGCCCCCTGGGCGCCGCCGTCCGGGTCGCCGCCGGGCGCGGCCAGCGAGACCCTGCCGCGTCCGTGGTTGGTGTACGCGGACGGACGCCCGTCCCGGTTGACGGCGGTCACCGTGACCACGCCGGGCAGCTCTCCGGGCAGCCGCACGCACTCGGGGCCGACGAACCGTGACTCCGCCGGGCCGGCGGTGCGGTCGTTCGGGCTGCGCTCGTCGGGGCGGGGGGCGCCGAGGTCCTGGCCGTCGTTGCCCGCCGAGGCGACCACCACCGCACCCCGGCGGCGGGCGTAGTCGGCCGCCCGGCCGACGGCGGCGGTCAGCGCGGCCTGGTCGCGGTCGTCGGGGCAGTTGTACTTCCACGGGTCCGCGAAGTAGCTGTTGTTGATCGCCCTGGCGCCGTGGTCGGCGGCCCAGAGCATCCCGCAGACGATGTTCTCCGCGTAGTACTGGCCGAGCGGACCGAGCAGCCGGACCGCGGCGATCCGGACGCCCGGCGCGACCCCGCTCACGCCGTGACCGTCCCGGGCGGCGCCGACGATCCCGGCGACGTGCGTGCCGTGGCCGCTCTCGCCGACCCCGTCGTCGGGCCGCCAGGCGCCGGTGCGGGCGTCCGGGCGCCCGTCGGCGCAGGAGGCGGAGGCCTTCGGGTCGACGGCGGCGCGCAGGTCGGGGTGGGTGTCGTCGACGCCGGAGTCCAGCACCGCGACGAGCACCTTGCCGAGGGCCCCGGCGGCGGGGGCGTCCGGGCCGCCCAGCAGGTTGGGGGTGGCGTCGCCGCCCGGGCCGGCGGCGGCGCCGAGCAGGGCGAGGTTCCAGGCGTCGCGCTCGCCCGGGTCGGCCACTGTGGCGGTGGTGTCGTCCCGGCCGTCCGCGCTCCCCGCCCGCACCGTTCCCGCGCCGAAGTCGCCGGCCCCGTCGAGCGACCGGGGCGGCCCCGGCACCGGCGCGGTCCTGGTCGCGCCGACCGCGGCCACCCCGGGCCGGTCCCTGACCTTGCCGGCGAAGCCCCCGGCGGCGTACGCGAGGACGGCGCCGATCTGCGGGTACTCCTGAACCACCTCTCCGCCGGCCGCCCGGGCCTCTCCCGCGGCCAGGGCGGCCCCGGCGGCGTCCGCCTGCTCGGCGAGGACCAGGTAGCTGAGGTACGACCGGCCGGGCCCGGAGACGTACGGCACGGCGCCGCCCACCACGAGCGCGGTGAGCAGCATGGCGAGCAGGACCCGGAAGGGGCCCCGCACCCGGCGCCGGGCGGCCGGGCCGGTACGGGCGGTCCGGACGGGGACGTGGACGGGACCGCGGCCGGACGGGTCCACCTGCGCCATGGCACGGTCTCCGCTCGTCGGTCCCGGTGGCCGGACGCGGTCGGGCGGCCACCGGAGGGCTGGTCTTCACAGGGGCATCGCAGGTCTGAACCATCACCATATGGTCGGATTGTCTGTTTTGCCCGATCAGCTCCACCGAACGGCCACACACCCGCCGTGCCGTCTCCGGGTCCCCCCTCTGTCAGTGGCACCCGGCACCATGGGGGCATGGCGCCGCAGACCCAGACACCGTCCCCGTCCGACCCGCTGGCCGGCTTCGCCCCGGCCACCCGGGCCTGGTTCGGCGCCGCCTTCTCCGCCCCGACCGCCGCCCAGGCCGAGGCCTGGCGCGCCATCGGCCGGGAGACCGACGTCCTGGTCGTGGCCCCCACCGGCTCCGGCAAGACGCTCGCCGCCTTCCTGTCCGCGCTGGACCGGCTCAGCTCCGTCCCGCCGCCCGACGAGGCCGGGCGCCGCTGCCGGGTCCTCTACATCTCGCCGCTCAAGGCCCTCGCGGTCGACGTCGAACGGAACCTCCGCGCCCCGCTGGCCGGCCTGCGGCAGGCCGCCGTCCGGCTCGGCCTGCCCGAGCCCGACGTCCAGGTCGGCATCCGCTCCGGCGACACCCCCGCCGCCGACCGCCGCCGCTTCGCCACGCACCCGCCGGACATCCTGATCACCACCCCCGAATCACTCTTCCTGCTGCTCACCTCGGCCTCCCGCGAGGCGCTGCGGGGCGTCGACACGGTGATCCTGGACGAGGTGCACGCCGTCGCGGGCACCAAGCGCGGCGCCCACCTGGCGCTCTCCCTGGAGCGGCTGGACGCGCTGCTGGACCGCCCGGCCCGCCGGATCGGCCTCTCCGCCACCGTCCGCCCGGTCGAGGAGGTGGCCCGTTTCCTCAGCCCCGGGCGCGGCGCCGTCGTCGTCCAGCCGCCGTCCACCAAGGAGTTCGACCTCTCCGTGGTGGTGCCCGTACCCCACCTCGACGACCTGCCCGCCTCCCCCACCGCCGGCAGCGCCTCCGACGACGACCCGGCCCGGCAGAACTCGATCTGGCCGCACGTCGAGGAGCGGATCGTCGACCTCGTCCAGGCGCACCGCTCGACCATCGTCTTCGCCAACTCCCGCCGCCTCGCCGAGCGGCTCTGCAACCGGCTGAACGAGATCGCCCTGGAGCGCGCCACCGGCGCCGCCCTCCCCGAGGACCACGCCCCCGCCCTCCTGATGGGCGGCTCCGGCGCCGCCAAGGGCGCCCCGCCGGTGATCGCCCGCGCCCACCACGGCTCGGTCTCCAAGGAACAGCGCGCCCTGGTCGAGGAGGAGCTCAAGGCCGGCCGGCTGCCCGCCGTGGTCGCCACCTCCAGCCTGGAGCTCGGGATCGACATGGGCGCCGTCGAACTGGTCGTCCAGGTCGAGTCCCCGCCCTCGGTCGCCTCCGGCCTGCAGCGCGTCGGCCGGGCCGGCCACCAGGTCGGCGCCGTCTCCACCGGCGTCGTCTTCCCCAAGTACCGCGGGGACCTCGTCCAGTCCGCCGTGGTCACCGAACGGATGCGCACCGGCCGGATCGAGGCGCTGCGCATCCCCCGCAACCCGCTGGACGTACTGGCGCAGCAGCTGGTCGCCATGACGGCGATGGAGACCTGGCAGGTCGACGAGCTGCTCGCCGTGGTCCGCCGCGCCGCGCCGTTCGCCTCCCTGCCCCAGTCCGCCTTCGACGCCGTGCTCGACATGCTGGCCGGCCGCTACCCCTCGGACGCCTTCGCCGAGCTGCGGCCCCGCCTGGTCTGGGACCGGGTGGCCGGCACCGTGACCGGCCGGCCCGGCGCGCAGCGGCTCGCCGTCACCTCCGGCGGCACCATCCCGGACCGCGGCCTGTTCGGCGTCTTCATCGCCGGGGCCGACCCCAAGAAGGGGGGCGGACGGGTGGGGGAGCTGGACGAGGAGATGGTCTACGAGTCCCGTGTCGGCGACGTCTTCACCCTCGGCACCACCTCCTGGCGGATCCAGGAGATCACCCACGACAAGGTGCTGGTCACACCCGCCCCCGGTGTCCCGGGCCGCCTCCCGTTCTGGAAGGGCGACTCCCTCGGCCGCCCGCTCGAACTCGGCCGCGCCCTCGGCGCCTTCACCCGCGAGCTCGGCGCCCTCGACACCGAGGCCGCCACCGCCCGGCTCCGCGGGGCCGGCCTGGACGACTGGGCCGCCGGCAACCTGCTGGCCTACCTCGCCGAGCAGCGCACCGCCTGCGGCCACCTCCCCGACGACCGCACCATCGTGGTCGAGCGGTTCCGCGACGAACTCGGCGACTGGCGGATCGTCATCCACTCCCCCTTCGGCGCCCAGGTGCACGCCCCCTGGGCGCTCGCCCTCGGCGCCCGGCTGCGGGAGAAGCACGGCCTCGACCCGCAGGTGATGCACGCCGACGACGGCATCGTGCTCCGTCTCCCGGACGCCGACCTGCTGTCCGTCGACTTCGACTTCGGCAACCCCGCCGGGCGGCCTCCCGCCGACGACGCCCCGGTCGGCGCGGACGCCGCCCTGTTCGAGCCCGGCGAGATCGAACAGCTCGTCACCGACCAGGTCGGCAGCTCCGCCCTGTTCGCCTCCCGCTTCCGCGAGTGCGCCGGCCGCGCCCTGCTGCTCCCCCGCCGCAGCCCCGGCCGCCGCACCCCGCTGTGGCAGCAGCGGCAGCGCTCCGCCCAGCTCCTGGAGGTCGCCTCCGAGTACGGCTCCTTCCCGATCGTCCTGGAGGCCGTCCGCGAGTGCCTCCAGGACGTCTTCGACGTCCCCGGCCTGGTCGAGCTGATGGGGGACCTCGAATCCCGCGCCGTGCGCCTGATCGAGGTCACCACCACCGAGCCCTCCCCGTTCGCCCGCTCGCTCCTCTTCGGCTACGTCGCCCAGTTCCTGTACGAGGGGGACTCCCCGCTCGCCGAACGCCGGGCCGCCGCGCTCTCGCTCGACTCCCGGCTGCTCTCCGAACTCCTCGGCCAGGCCGAACTGCGCGAGCTCCTCGACCCGGAGGTCCTGGCCGAGCTGGAGGCCGAGCTCCAGCGGCTCACCCCCGAGCGCCGGATCAAGGACGCCGAGGGCGTCGCCGACGCGCTGCGCCTGCTCGGCCCGCTCACCGAGGCGGAGCTGACCGCCCGCGGCGCCCAACCGCTCTGGGCCCTGGAACTGGAGTCCGCCCGCCGGGTGATCCAGGTCCGGATCGCCGGCGAACGGCGCTGGGCCGCCATCGAGGACGCCGGGCGGCTGCGCGACGCCCTCGGCACCCCCCTCCCGGTCGGCGTCCCCGAAGCCTTCACCGAACCGGTCAAGGACCCGCTGGGCGACCTGCTCGCCCGGCACGCGCGCACCCACGGGCCGTTCACCGCCGCCGAGGCCGCCGACCGCTTCGGTCTCGGCACCGCCGTGGTCACCGGCACCCTGCACCGGCTCACCGCCGCCGGCCGCCTGGTCCAGGGCGAGTTCCGACCGGTCGAGGGCCACACCGCCGCCGTCGAGTGGTGCGACACCGACGTGCTGCGCCGGCTGCGCCGTCGCTCGCTGGCCGCCCTGCGCCAGGAGGTCGAACCCGTCCCGCCCCGCGCCCTGGCGGCCTTCCTGCCGCAGTGGCAGCACCTGGCCGGCCACCGGCTGCGCGGCCCGGACGGCCTGCTCCGGGTGGTCGAGCAGCTCCAGGGCGCCGCGCTGCCCGCGTCGGCCCTGGAGAAGCTGGTCCTCCCGGCCCGGCTCACCGACTACTCCCCCGGCCTGCTGGACGAGTTGATGGCGGCCGGCGAGATCGGCTGGACCGGCGCCGGCGCCCTGCCGGGCAAGGACGGCTGGATCAGCCTGCACCTGGCCGAGAACGCCCAGCTGCTGCGCCCAGAACCGATCCCGCCCACCGTCACCCCGGTGCACACCGCGCTCATGGAGGCACTGGCCGGCGGCTACGGCCTCTTCTTCCGCCAGTTGGTCGCACACCTCCCGGACACCCCCGAGCAGGAGCTCGTCGAGTCGCTCTGGGACCTCGTCTGGGCGGGCTACGTCAGCAACGACACCCTGGCGCCGCTGCGCGCCCTGCTCGGTTCGGGCCGGACGGCCGGGTCCACCGCGCACCGGGCGCCCCGGGCCGTCCCGCGCGGACGCTACGGCGGCGCGGGGCGCCCGTTCGGCCGGGCCGGCGGCGCGCTGCGCAGCGGTCCGCCGACGGTCGGCGGACGCTGGTCGCTGCTGCCCGCCTTCACCACCGAACAGACCGTCCGGGCCACCGCCCAGGCGCAGAGCCTGCTGGACCGGCACGGCCTGCTCACCCGCGGCGCGGTGGCGGCCGAACGGGTCCCGGGCGGCTTCGCCGGGGTGTACCGGGTGCTCGCCGCGATGGAGGAGCGCGGGCGGACCCGCCGGGGCTACTTCGTGGAGGGGCTGGGCGGTGCCCAGTTCGCCATGGAGGGCGCGGCCGACCGCCTGCGGTCGGTCAACGGCCGGCTGGAGCGCACCCGGGCCACCGAGTGGCCGGCCGCCCCCTCCGCGGAGCCGCCGCAGGCCCTGGTGCTGGCCGCCGCGGACCCGGCCAACGCCTACGGCGCCGCACTGCCCTGGCCCGAGCCGCCGGCCGGTGCGGGCGGCACGGGGGACGGCGCCGCGACCCGGGCACACCGCCCGGGCCGGAAGGCGGGCGCCCTGGTGGTCCTGGTCGACGGCGAGCTGAGCCTCTACGTCGAACGCGGCGGCAAGTCGTTGCTGGCCTGGCCGGAGGACGCGTCGACGCTCGCCACGGCGACCGCCGCGCTGGCCACCGCGGTCCGCTCGGGGGCGCTCGGCAGCGTCACCGTCGAACGGGCGAACGGCACGCCCGCCCTCGGCTCGGACCTCGGTGCCGCCCTGGAGGAGGCCGGCTTCCACGCCACCCCGCGCGGCCTGCGCCTGCGGCCCTAGGCACCGTCCCCGTCACCGCCCGGCCCCGGTCCCGGCCCGCCGCCCACCGCCCGCCGGACACACGACGAGGGCCGCGGCGCCGGTTTCCCGGTGCCGCGGCCCTCGTCCGCGTTCGTCCTCACCCGACCGGAGACTCCGCCTCCGCCCGGGCCGTCGGCTCACCCGTCCGGCGCCTCGCCGGGCCCGTGGCGTTCCGGTCGGCGTGGACCGGGATCAACCCGAGCCCCCAGCCGCCGGCCGCCAGCAGGACCGGCACCGCACCGTCGGGCAGCTGTCCGGGGGCGGCCAGCAGCCACCAACCGAGTCCGCCGGCCAGGACCGGCAGACCACGGCGGACCGGCTGCGGCCACCGCCGCCGGAGCCGTATTCGGGCCCCGGTACGCGTACGCGCCACCACCGTTCTCCGCACGACCGCCCTCCTTCGCTCGCCCCGGGCACCAGGCGCCCGGGTGTCGAGGCCGGATCAGGCGGCGACCACGTCCATCGCGGCGGCCTTGGGCGACATGTTCGCCCGGTCGGCGCCGGGGGCGGGCAGCTGTACCGGTTCGAGCACCGGCCTCAGCAGTTCACCTTCGGAGAGGGTGGCCATCGCCGCAAGTTCGGCGAGCGACAGTTCGTCGCTGACCTCGCGCATGACCTCGGACATCCGGACGTCGAGTGCGTCGCAGATGGCGGAGAGCAGCTCCGAGGAGGCCTCCTTCTGTCCCCGCTCGACCTCGGAGAGGTAACCGAGCGAAACCCTGGCGGCTGCCGACACCTCGCGGAGTGTGCGGCCCTGGCGCTGGCGCTGCCGACGCAGTACATCGCCCAGTAGGCGACGAAGCAGGATCATCGGTGCCTCCCTCCTCGGACTGCGGATCGAGATGTCACGCCCCCACCGTACCGCCTTGCCCGCTTCGCGTGCGGGGACCATGGTCGTGTTCACTCTGGGCTGCAAGGCTGTCCCCTCCCCAATTTCGGTGTCGCACCCGGGTCTGCGGGCACCTCGTCGTACCCTCCGGGCGGCACCCGGCTACCGCCGCGCCACTCGTTCGCCACCTGGTTTCTGCCCATCCGGGCCCACTGATGTAACACGATCCTCCAGCCGCACGATGCCCGTACGCCAGTTCGGCAGATCTCGGTTCGGTGGAGATCTCGGCGGACGGGACCGGCGGCGCTGCGGCGGCACCTCGACGGCACCGCCGCTGCGGGACGTCGGGCGAGCGGCGGGAGCGGCGGCGGACGAGGACTCAGTGCGTGGGCGTACCGGACGGAAGCCGCCCGACGAGCAGCTCCAGAGCGGCGGTCACCGCCCCGTGACGGATTGTGGCACGCTCTCCCGACAACCGTGGCGAAGTGACCAGACTTCCCCCGGGGCCGGCGACCGCGAGGTACACCGTGCCCACCGCCTGTCCGTCCTGCGGGTCCGGACCGGCCACCCCGGTCGTCGCGACCCCGTAGGTGGCACCCAGCAACTTCCGTACGCCCTCGGCCATCTGCCGGGCGACCACCGGGTGGACCGGCCCGTTGACCTCCAGCAGGCCCTCGTCGACCCCGAGCACCGAGGCCTTCAGCTCGGTCGCGTACGCGGTCACCGAGCCCCGGAAGGTGGTGGACGCCCCCGGGACGTCCACCAGCGCGGCCGCCAGCAGCCCGCCGGTCAGCGACTCGGCGACGGCCACCGTCCCGCCCTCGGCCCGCAGTGCGGCGTGCGCCCGCTCCGCCAGCCCGTAGTCCGCCGGTCCCCGGTCCGTCGACCCCCGGTCCGCCGGCCCGTCCGCGGCCCGCCCACCGGGCACCGGTCCGGGCCCGGACTGCCCGGACCGCCCCGCGTCCCCGGACTGCCCGGGCACCGCCTGCCCGCCCCCGGCGGCCGTCACTGAGTCGGTTCTGCCGTCCGTCGCAGCTCTGCCACTCATCCCGACGTCCCTCCCTCGCACCCCCCGGGCCCGCCCCGGAGTACCCGCCATTGTGCGCCCGGCAGCCCCCGCAGCCCCCCGCCTCGACCGGCAAAAGTCGGAACGGCCCCGCCGGGACGGGAACCGTCGCCGGCGGGACCGCGGCACTCCGTCCGGGGTCTCAGCGCTCCGTACGGGCCGCCGCGAGGCCCTCACGGCGCAGCCGCAGCGCCTGGCCGACGTAGTCCAGCGCGGTACCGACGGTCAGCAGCACCGCGAGCCCCATCAGCAGGGCCCGGGCGGTGGCCAGCCAGCCGGTGAGTTCCAGGACGTACATGCCGACCGCGATGCCCTGGGTGAGCGTCTTCAGCTTGCCGCCCCGGCTGGCCGGGATCACGCCGAAGCGGATCACCCAGAACCGCATCAGCGTGATGCCGAGTTCGCGGGCCAGGATCACCACGGTGATCCACCACGGCAGGTCGCCCAGCACCGAGAGGCCGATCAGCGCCGCGCCCATGATCGTCTTGTCGGCGATCGGGTCGGCGATCTTGCCGAAGTCGGTGACCAGGCCCTTGCGGCGGGCCAGCTCCCCGTCGAACAGGTCGGTGATCATCGCGACGGCGAAGGACGCCCAGGCGACCGAGCGCCACTTGGGGTCGTGGCCGCCGTCGGCGAAGAGCAGCGTCACGAAGACCGGCACCAGCAGCAGCCGGAGCATCGTGAGCATGTTGGCGATGTTCCAGATCCCCGGCTCCGGGGGCACCGCGGCCTCCGGTCTGCCCGGGTGGGCCGCGGCCGGGGCGCCGGGCCCGTGGGTCATTCCCCTGCTCCGGGTGCCCGGCGGACGCGCACCTGCTCCAGCGCCTCGGCGACCAGGTCGACGCCCTCGCTGGCGACCACCCGGGCGCGGTAGAACCCGCCCACCTCGGGGTGCTCGACGCCGGTGAGCGTGGTGAGACCGTCCGTCTCGGGCGCCTGGTGGGCCGCGCGGCCCTCGACCAGGTCGCCGTCGACCGACTCGACCAGCACCTCGATCTCGGTGCCGATCCGCTGCTCGGCACGCTGGGCGGTCATCTCCTCGGCGAGCCTGCTGAGCCGGGCCAGCCGGTCCGCGACCACGTCCTCGGACAGCTTGTCCTCGAAGCCTGCGGCCTCGGTGCCGTCCTCGTCGGAGTAACCGAAGACGCCGATCGCGTCCAGCCCGGCGTGCGTGACGAACCGTTCCAGCTCGGCGAAGTCCGCCTCGCTCTCGCCGGGGAAGCCGACGATGAAGTTCGACCGGGCGCCGGCCTGCGGGGCCTTGGAGCGGATCGTCCCGAGCAGCTCCAGGAACTGGTCGGTGGAGCCGAAGCGGCGCATCCGGCGGAGCACCGCCGGGGCCGAGTGCTGGAACGAGAGGTCGAAGTAGGGCACCACGCCCTCGGTGCCGGTCATCGCGTCGATCAGCCCGGGGCGCATCTCGGCGGGCTGCAGGTAGGAGACCCGGACCCGCTCGACGCCGTCGGTCTCCGAGATCTCGGTGAGCAGCGTCTCCAGCAGCCGGATGTCCCCGAGGTCCTTGCCGTACGAGGTGTTGTTCTCGCTGACCAGGACCACCTCGCGGACGCCCTGCTCGGCCAGCCACTGGGCCTCGTGCAGCACGTCGGAGGGACGGCGCGAGATGAACGAGCCGCGGAAGGCCGGGATCGCGCAGAACGAGCACCGCCGGTCGCAGCCGGAGGCGAGCTTGACGGAGGCCACCGGGCTGTCGTCCAGCCGCTTGCGCAGGGTGCGCGGCCCGGAGGCCGGGGCGAGGCCCTCAGGGAGGTCCTCGGGGGCCCCGTGGCCGGGCAGGGCGACCTCGGCGGCGGCGGACTGCCGCTCGACCGGGCTCAGCGGCAGCAGCTTGCGGCGGTCGCGGGGGATGTGCGGGGCGTGGTGGCCGCCGGAGAGGATGGTCTGCAGGCGGTCGGAGATGTCCGAGTAGTCGTCGAAGCCGAGCACGCCGTCCGCCTCGGGCAGGGCGTCGGCCAGCTCCTTGCCGTACCGCTCGGCCATGCAGCCGACCGCGACGACCGCCTGGGTGCGGCCGTGGCCCTTGAGGTCGTTGGCCTCCAGCAGGGCGTCGACGGAGTCCTTCTTGGCGGCCTCGACGAAGCCACAGGTGTTGACGACGGCGACGTCGGCTTCGGCGGCGTCGTCCACGAGCAACCAGCCGTCGGCTTCCAGTCGCCCGGCGAGTTCCTCGGAGTCCACCTCGTTGCGGGCGCATCCGAGCGTGACAAGGGCGACAGTACGGCGTTCAGGCATAGGGCCAAGATTAACGCGCGGCCGCCGGAGCCGTTCGCCCCGGAGGCCGCGCGCCTCGGTTCACGGGGTCCGGACCGGGCCGGACGCCCCCTGCGATCAGCCCGCCTGCGGGTCGCCCGGGGTGTACGTGACGTGCACCACCTGGCCGTTCTTGCCCGCCGGGCCGAGGTCCTTGCCGTTGACGTACACGTGCACGGCGCCGGCGTTGCCGATCACCAACTTGATCTGCTTGGGGTCGGTGAAGGTCTGGTCCTGACCTTCCTCGATGTTGTTCTGGTACAGCGACTTCCCGTTGCCGTCGACCGCCGAGACCCAGCTGGTGTCCTTCTCGGCGACCAGCTTCACGGTGACCTTGTCGGCCGGGGCGGCGGCGATCGCGGCGGCGCTGGGCACCGGCGCGGGCGGCTGCACGGCCGGGGTCGGCACGGGGGCCGCCGGGGCGACCGAACCGGTGCCGGAGCCGGCGGGCAGCGGGGCGCTGGCCGAGCCGGTGGTCGTGCTGCCGCCGGTCTTGCCGCTGACCAGGTTGAAGCCGATCAGCCCGACGACCGCGACGATCGCCGCGACCATCGCCGCCGTCCAGTTCGGCCGGCCGCGACCCGGGACCTTGATCGGGCCGCTCTCGATCAGCTGGGTGGGCCGCCGGGAGGCCGGGGAGCCACCGTGGTCGGCGTCGTACCGGGCGACCAGCGCCTCGCCGTCCACACCGACGACCTGGGCGATCGAGCGGATGTGGCCGCGGGCGTAGAAGTCGCCGCCGCACCGGTCGAAGTCGTCCTCTTCGATGGCATGCACGAGTGGCACCCGGACCCGGGTGGCGGTACTCACCTGATCCACCGTGAGTCCGGCCTCGATCCGGGCGGCGGACAGCACCCGGCCGATGCTCGGCGCATCGGCCGTCTGTTCCGCCGCGCCGGGGGGCGGCGCGGACGACGGGGCGTTCTCGCGGTCGGGGGACTTGCCGATGGTCACGGTGCACGCCTTTCGAGCGGTGGGCCACCTGCTGGGGAACAGTCTAGGGGCGGGGGCGGATCGTTTCTCAAGCGGAACAGGCCCGAATGCGCGCGGCCGGCCCGACGCGGGGCCGGGCGTGCACTGACCGCCCGTCAGTACGGGGGGTCACCGCCGCCGGAGCGCCCGCTCCCGGCCGCGCATCCGGTGTGGCTCATGGGACGCGGTACGCACCCGATCGGTTCCGCACCGCTCGCCTACCCCTCTCCGAACGGGTGAACACCCCTCGGACGGGCCGGACCGGCGAGGGGCGACGGCCCCCGCGGCGACCGGGTTCCCGGGGTGCGGAGCGGCGCGGAACCGGTGGGTGCCCGCTGCTCCGCCCGGGCGGTCCGTCACCCCCGGATGGTGACGATGACCCCGTCCAGCTCGTCCGGCTTCACCAGCACGTCGCGGGCCTTGGAGCCCTCGCTCGGGCCGACGATCCCCCGCGACTCCATCAGGTCCATCAGCCGCCCGGCCTTGGCGAAGCCGACCCGCAGCTTGCGCTGGAGCATCGAGGTGGACCCGAACTGCGTGGAGACCACCAGCTCGGCGGCCTGGATCAGCAGGTCCAGGTCGTCGCCGATCTCCTCGTCGATCTCCTTCTTCGGCCCGCCGCCGACCGTCACGTCGTCCCGGTAGACGGCGGTCAGCTGGTCCTTGCAGTGGTTCACCACCGCGGCGATCTCCGCCTCGGTGACGAACGCGCCCTGCATCCGGATGGGCTTGCTCGCACCCATCGGAAGGAACAGCGCGTCGCCCTTGCCGATCAGCTTCTCCGCGCCGGGCTGGTCCAGGATGACCCGGGAGTCAGCCATCGCCGAGGTGGCGAACGCCAGCCGGGACGGCACGTTGGCCTTGATCAGCCCGGTGACGACGTCCACCGACGGCCGCTGGGTGGCCAGCACCAGGTGGATGCCGGCCGCTCGGGCGAGCTGGGTGATCCGGACCACCGAGTCCTCGACGTCCCGCGGGGCGACCATCATCAGGTCGGCCAGCTCGTCGACGATCACCAGCAGGTACGGGTACGGGGTCAGCTCGCGCTCGCTGCCGAGCGGTGGGGTGACCGTGCCGGCCCGGACCGCCGCGTTGAAGTCGTCCACGTGCCGGAAGCCGTACGCGGCGAGGTCGTCGTACCGCATGTCCATCTCGCGCACCACCCACTGGAGGGCCTCGGCGGCCTTCTTCGGGTTGGTGATGATGGGCGTGATCAGGTGCGGGATGCCCTCGTACGCCGTGAGCTCGACCCGCTTGGGGTCGACCAGCACCATCCGCACCTCGTCCGGGGTGGCGCGGGCCAGCACCGAGGTGATCAGGCAGTTGATGCAGGACGACTTGCCGGCGCCGGTCGCACCGGCCACCAGGATGTGCGGCATCTTGGCGAGGTTGGCCGTCACGGTGTGGCCCTCGACGTCCTTGCCCATGCCGACGACCAGCGGGTGGGTGTCCTCGGCGGCGGTGCGCGAGCGCAGCAGGTCGCCGAGGTTGACCATCTCGCGGTCCCGGTTCGGGATCTCGATGCCGACGGCCGACTTGCCCGGGATCGGGCTGATGATCCGCACGTCCGGGCTGGCCACCGCGTACGCGATGTTCTTGCCGAGCGCGGTGATCCGCTCGACCTTGACCGCCGGGCCGAGCTCGACCTCGTAGCGGGTGACCGTCGGGCCCCGGGTGAAGCCGGTGACCCGGGCGTCCACCTTGAACTCGGCGAAGACCACGGTGAGCTGGGCGACCACTTCGTCGTTGAGGGCGCTGCGGGCCTTGGCCGGGCCGCCACGCTCCAGCAGGTCGAGCGGGGGGAGCGAGTAGGTGAGGCCGGCGGAGAGCTGGAGCTGCTCCATCCGGACCGGCGCCGCGCCGTGCTCCTCGGCGGCGGCGAGGCCGCCGGTGCGGGCTGCCGGGACCGCGGGCTCCTCCGGCAGGGCGGTGCGGTCCTGCACCTGGTGCATCATGTCCGCCACCGCCGAGGAGGCGGGCACGCCGTAGACCAGTGCGCCGTCCAGGTCGGCGGCGGCCCCGGCGGCGAGGTCCCGGGTCGCGTACGGGTCGACGGCCTCCTTCGCGAAGGGGTCCGGCTCCGCGGCCTGTTCCTCGGCCGGCTTGCGCCGTCGGCGGCGCCGGCGGGCGCCCACCTCGTCGACGGCGCCGTCACCCTCGGTGTCCACCGTGAAGGGCAGCGCCGACGGGTCGGCGTCCTCCGGCGGCTCGGTGGAGTGCTCGCGCTCCGGCGTACGCCCCCCGGAGACTTCGTCCTGGGGACCGGGCTCGACCACGCCAAGCCGGACGCCGACGCCGCGCACCCGCTCACCGATCCGGTTGACCGGGGTGGCGGTCGTGACCAGCAGGCCGAAGAAGGCGAGCAGCAGGAGCAGCGGCACCGCGAGCGCGGGCCCGGCGGCGGCCATCATCGGGGTGGAGGCGGCCCAGCCGACGATCCCGCCGGCCGTCCTTATCCTGGTCGCCCCGCTGCCCATCATGGGGGCGCCGCAGCCGATGTGGACCAGTCCCAGCACGCCGATCAGCAGGGTGGTCAGACCGATCATGATCCGCCCGTTGGCCTCCGGCAGCTCCGGGTGGCGCATCAGCCTGACCCCGACCACGGCCAGCAGGAACGGCACCAGCACGTCGAGCCGGCCGAACAGGCCGGAGACCACGTTGGTGGCGGCCTCGCCCAGCCAGCCCTGCGGGCTGAACCAGGTCCCGGCCGCCGTGACCAGGGCGAGCGCGAGCAGCAGCAGGCCGACGCCGTCCTTGCGGTGGGCCGGGTCCAGGTTCTTGGCCCCGTCGCCGAACCCGCGGAAGACCGCGCCGATGCCGTGGGCCGTGCCGAGCCAGACGGCGCGCACGGCGCGGAAGAGTATCGGCCTGGGCGCGGGGGGCGGCGCGGCAGCCGGCTTGGCCGCCGTCTTCTTCGCCGGGGCGGCCTTCTTGGCGGCCGCCTTCTTCACCGGCGCCTTGGCCGGAGCCTTCGCCGCGGCCTTCTTGGACGGTCCCGGGCTCGGGTTGCGTGCCGCGCTTCCGGGCGTGCGTGTGGCCATGGGTCAGCAGCCTACCGGGGTCCGCGACCTGTGCCCATGTCGTCGTACCGGGGCGGCGGAACGTGTCGCAGACACACCGTCACCCCGGTCGCGGTTCACCCGGAAGAAGGAACGGCGCGGCACTCTCGACGCCGCGCCCGGGGCTTCCTAGTCGGCGCCGGGGCGCAGGGCGTCCAGCGCGCGCCGCAGGCCGGCCAGCTTGCGCTCCAGGTGCGCCGCCGTGGCCGCCACCCCGCTGTCCTCGGTGCCGTCCAGCTGCTTGGTCAGCGCCTCGGCCTGCTCCTCCACCGACGCCAGCCGCGCCGACAGCTCGCCCAGCAGCGCACCGCCGAGGGCCGGCTCGGCGCCGCTCGCCTCCAGCTGGAGCCTGAGCAGTGCCGCCTGCTCCTTGAGCTGGCAGTTCTTCATGTACAGATCGACGAAGACCGAGACCTTGGCGCGCAGCACCCACGGGTCGAAGGGCTTGGAGATGTAGTCGACCGCACCGGCCGCGTAGCCGCGGAAGGTGTGGTGCGGCCCGTGGTTGATCGCGGTCAGGAAGATGATCGGGATGTCCCGGGTGCGCTCGCGCCGCTTGATGTGGGCGGCCGTCTCGAAGCCGTCCATCCCGGGCATCTGCACGTCCAGCAGGATCACCGCGAAGTCGTCGGTGAGCAGCGCCTTGAGCGCCTCCTCACCCGAGGCCGCCCGGACCAGGGTCTGGTCCAGCGCCGAGAGGATCGCCTCCAGCGCGAGAAGGTTCTCCGGTCGGTCGTCGACCAGGAGGATCTTCGCCTTCTGCATCACGACGCGCCCTCCTGTCGCTTGCCTACCTGGGGAAGGCACCCGCGTACTGCCCACCACTACCCCGGTCATGCTAGCCGCACCCCCTCGCCCGGCACATCGCTCCGTCGCGTCTGGTTCCGGAACGGCACGCACACAGTGCACCGGCGCACGCTCACCAGCGAGTCGCCGCCCGGTCACTGTTCGCAACGATCGGTGACCCTACCCGGTTCCCACCCCTCCCCGCCAGCAAACCGCCCGCCGCCACGGCGTGAACCCCGGAGCGAATCACGGAGTTCACGCCCCCGCCATGCCGCCTACCGCCTCCGGGCGGTCAGCCACTCGTGCATCACCGCGAGCAGGTGGTCGGTCTCCACCGGCTTGGTGATGTGATCGGTGGCACCGGCCTCCAGGGACTTCTCCTTGTCGCCCTTCATGGCCTTGGCGGTCAGCGCGATGATCGGCAGGCCCGCGAACTGCGGCATCCGGCGGATCGCCTCGGTGGTCGCGTAGCCGTCCATCT
Organism: Streptomyces sp. BE303; assembly: GCF_036290945.1. Classification (NCBI taxonomy): domain Bacteria; kingdom Bacillati; phylum Actinomycetota; class Actinomycetes; order Kitasatosporales; family Streptomycetaceae; genus Streptomyces; species Streptomyces sp. BE303. The sequence continues at coordinate 9,560 of NZ_JAQYWZ010000717.1, read as the reverse complement.
CCGGCATCATGATGTCCATCAGGACCAGCGCCACGTTCTCGTGCTGCTCCAGCATCTCGATGCCCTCGCGGCCGTTCTCCGCGTACAGCACCGTCAGGCCGTGCTGCTCCAGCACGCTGGTGAGCGCGAAGACGTTGCGGACGTCGTCGTCCACGATCAGCACCTGCTCGCCGTCGAACCGGGTGTCCACCCGGGCCGAGTGGCGGATCGTCGGAACGGGCTCGACCGGACGGCCGCCGACGGACCTGCCCTCGGCGGGCGGCGACTCCAGGGCCGCGGCGCGGCGTCGTTCGACCGCGCCCCGGCGGCGGACCTCGGCCAGCTCGCGCACTTCCTGGGCCCAGTGGTCGGCCGGGTTCTCACCGACCGGCACCGGCGTCCCGGCAGGGGTCACCCCCACCGCGGCACGCGGCATCTGGCCGGCCCCGGGAACGGCCTCCGGAGCCTCGCTGCGCAGCGGCAGGTACAGCGTGAAGGTGGATCCCTTGCCGAGCTCGCTCTCGGCGTGGATCTCGCCGCCGAGCAGCCGGGCGATCTCCCGGCTGATCGACAGTCCGAGACCGGTGCCGCCGTACTTGCGACTGGTGGTGCCGTCGGCCTGCTTGAACGCCTCGAAGATCTCCCGCAGCTTGTTGTCCGGGATGCCGATGCCGGTGTCGGAGACCGCGAAGGCGATCAGCGGGTCGTCCGGCCCCTGGATCGCCCCGGCCTCCAGCAGCCGCTCCCGCACGTGCTGCGGGACGTCCGGGCCGGCCGGGGTGATCGAGAAGTCGACGGCGCCCGCGTCGGTGAACTTCACCGCGTTGGAGATCAGGTTGCGCAGCACCTGCTGGAGCCGCTGCTCGTCGGTGTGCAGGGTGACCGGGAGGGCCGGCGAGACCCGGACCCCGAACTCCAGGTTCTTGTCCAGCGCGACCGGCTGGAAGGTGGCCTCCACGTAGTCGACCAGCTGGACCAGCGCGATCCGGGCCGGCCGGACGTCCATCTTCCCGGCCTCGACCTTGGAGAGGTCGAGGATGTCGTTGATCAGCTGGAGCAGGTCCGATCCGGCGCCGTGGATGGTGTCGGCGAACTCGACCTGCTTCGGCGAGAGGTTGCCCTCGTTGTTGTCGGAGAGCAGCTTGGCGAGGATCAGCAGCGAGTTGAGCGGGGTGCGCAGCTCGTGCGACATGTTGGCGAGGAACTCGCTCTTGTACCGGGAGGCCAGCGCGAGCTGTTCGGCCCGCTCCTCCAGCACCTGCCGGGCCTCCTCGATCTCGCTGTTCTTGATCTCGATGTCCCGGTTCTGCTGGGCGAGTTGCTCGGCCTTCTCCTGCAACTCCTCGTTGGTGCGCTCCAGCTCCTCCTGACGCGCCTCCAACTCGGCGGACCGCATCGAGAGTTCGGCGGTCAGCCGCTGGGACTCCAACAGCAGGCCCTCGGTCTTGGTGTTGACGCTGATGGTGTTGACGGTGACGCCGATCAGGTCGGCGATCTGGTTGAGGAAGTCCAGTGCGACGGTGGTGAACGAGCTGAAGGTGGCCAGTTCGATCACGCCCAGCAGCCTGCCCTCGAACAGCACCGGCAGCACCACGATGTGGGCCGGCGAGGCCTCGCCGAGGCCCGAGGCGATCTTCAGGTACCCGGGCGGGGCCTCCTTGAGGATGATCGCCCGCTTCTCCACCGCCGCCTGGCCGATCAGCGACTCGCCGGGACGGAAGGTGGTCGGCATCGCCCGCCGCTGGTAGCCGTAGCTGCCGATCAGCCGCAGCACGGTGTCGTTCTCGTCGTCGTCCTCGGTGATCAGCTCCGCCGTGCGCCCGGCCGGCTGGGCGAGGAAGAAGGCGCCGTGCTGGGCCGAGACCACCGGGGTGAGCTCGGTCATGATCAGCGAGGCGACCGCCTCCAGGTCCCGGCGGCCCTGCAACAGGCCGGAGATCCGGGCCAGGTTGGTCTTGAGCCAGTCCTGCTCCTGGTTGGTGCGGGTGGTCTCGCGCAGGTTGGCGATCATCTGGTTGATGTTGTCCTTGAGCTCGTCGAGCTCCCCGGCGGCGTCCACGTCGATCCGCAGCGACAGGTCGCCCCTGGTCACGGCGGTGGCGACCTGCGCGATCGCGCGCACCTGCCGGGTCAGGTTGTTGGCCAGCTCGTTGACCGACTCGGTCAGGTCCTGCCAGGTGCCGTCCACGCCCGGCACGCGGGCCTGGCCGCCGAGCCGCCCGTCGGTGCCCACCTCGCGGGCGACCCGGGTGACCTCGTCGGCGAACGAGCCCAGCTGGTCGACCATGGTGTTGATGCTGGTCTTCAGCTCCAGGAACTCGCCCCGCGCGTCGACGTCGATCTTCTGCGAAAGGTCGCCGCGGGCCACCGCCGTGATCACCAGCGCGATGTTCCGCACCTGGCCCGTCAGGTTGTTGGCCATCAGGTTGACGTTGTCGGTCAGGTCCTTCCAGATCCCGGCCACCCCCGGCACGCTCGCCTGACCGCCCAGGGTGCCGTCGGTGCCCACCTCGCGCGCCACCCTGGTCACCTCGACCGCGAACGCGGACAGCTGGTCGACCATCGTGTTGAGCGTCCCGGCCAGCGCCGCGACCTCGCCCTGGGCCTCGATGGTGATCTTCTTGGAGAGGTCACCGCGGGCCACGGCGGACGCCACCTCGGCGATGTTCCGCACCTGGCCCGTCAGGTTCGACGCCATGAAGTTCACGTTGTCGGTCAGGTCCTTCCAGATGCCCGACACCCCGCGCACCCGGGCCTGGCCGCCCAGGATCCCCTCCGTACCCACCTCGCGCGCCACCCGGGTGACCTCGTCGGCGAACGCCGACAGCTGGTCCACCATGGTGTTCACGGTGGTGACCAGCTCCAGGATCTCCCCGCGCGCATCGACGGTGATCTTCTTCGAGACGTCCCCGAGCGCCACCGCCGTGGTCACCTCGGCGATGTTGCGGACCTGGCTGGTCAGGTTGTTGGCCATCAGGTTGACGCTGTTGGTCAGGTCCTTCCAGGTGCCGGACACCCCGGGCACGCTCGCCTGACCACCGAGGATGCCCTCGGTGCCGACGTCCCGGGCGACCCGCGTCACCTCGTCGGCGAAGGCGCTCAGCTGGTCCACCATCGTGTTGATGGTGTTCTTCAGCTCCAGGATCTCGCCCTGCGCGTCCACCTGGATCTTCTGCGACAGGTCGCCCCGGGCGACCGCGGTGGTCACCTGCGCGATGTTCCGCACCTGATCGGTGAGGTTGTTCGCCATGAAGTTGACGTTGTCGGTCAGGTCCCGCCAGACCCCGGCCGCGCCGGGTACCTGCGCCTGACCCCCGAGCCGACCCTCGGTGCCCACCTGACGGGCCACCCGGGTCACCTGCTCGGCGAAGCCGGAGAGCTGGTCCACCATCGTGTTGATGGTGCTCTTGAGCTCCAGCATCTCGCCGCGCGCGTCCACCTCGATCTTCTGCGAGAGGTCGCCGCGCGCCACCGCCGTCGTCACCTGCGCGATGCTGCGGACCTGGCCGGTCAGGTTGTCGGCCATGAAGTTCACCGAGTCGGTGAGGTCGCGCCAGACCCCGGCGACGCCCGGCACCTGCGCCTGGCCCCCGAGCCGGCCCTCCGTCCCCACGTCCCGGGCCACCCCGGTCACCTGCGCCGCGAAGCCGTTCAGCTGGTCCACCATCGTGTTGACGGTGTTCTTCAGCTCCAGCATCTCGCCGGCCACCTCGACCGTCACCTTGCGGGAGAGGTCGCCCTTGGCCACCGCCGTGGTCACCTGCGCGATGTTCCGCACCTGCGCGGTCAGCCGGCCGGCCATGGTGTTGACCGAGTCCGCGAGGTCCTTCCAGCTGCCGGACACGCTGCGCACCTTGGCCTGGCCGCCGAGCTTGCCCTCGGTACCGACCTCCCGGGCCACCCGGGTCACCTCGTCGGTGAACTCCGACAGCTGGTCCACCAGCCCGTTGACCGTCCGCCCGATCTTCAGGTACTCGCCGCGCAGCGGGTGACTCACCCCGTTGCTGTGCAGCGAGCGCAGCTCCATCTTCTGGTCCAGGTCGCCCTCGGCGATCGACGCCAGCACCCGGCCCACCTCGGCCATCGGCCGCGCCAGGTCGTCGATCAGCGCGTTGCAGTTGTCGACCGCCGCCATCCAGGCGCCCTCGCCCGCACCGGTCTCCAGCCGCTCGTTCAGCCGGCCCTCCCGGCCCACCGCACGCCGCACCCGCGCGAGTTCACCCGTCAGGTGCTGGTTCCGCTCGGCGACCTCGTTGAACACCGCGGCGATCTCCGCCAGCGGACCGTCCCCCGGCACCGTCAGCCGGCGCCGGAAGTTGCCGTCGCGCATCGCCGTCAGCGCCGACAGGAGCTTGCGCAGCTCGGCCGGCTCGGCACCGCGGCTGTGATTGGCACGCCGGCCGGCCGCGCTCCGCGGCGCGGCCCCGGAGCGTCCGCCACGCTGGGCGGGCGGCGTCGTACCGGTTGCGTCCTTGGTGGCCGAACTCAACGGGCCCCTCCCAAATGGTGAACTGTCCGGCACCGCGCGACCGCGCCCCGGACGGGCCCGGCACCGGGTACCGTCCCGGTGACGTCCCGGTGACCCGCACGCGGACCACCGGCACCCGCAACGACCGTACTGCTCGGACCGGACACCGCGGACCCCCCAGTCTGGCAGTACTCGCGCCGGGTATAAGGCCGGTTGCGCTCGGTTGGTACCGCCCCGGCCGAAACAGGTGGTCAGAATCACCCTCCGGTGCCTGTTTCGACGCCCCGCCCCCACGGGGAACCAAGCGGAAAGTAGGGTGGAGCGCTGCACCGGGCCGCGCCCCGCCCCGAGCCGCCGCCCACCCCGTCGGCGCACACCGCGAGCCGGCGCCGCACACCGGACAGCCAGGGCCAGAGCAGAGGAGACGTGGCAACGTGGTCACCGCGCGCGCAGCCGCCACCTTCGAACCGGTGGGTCGGTCGGCCTCCGCCGCCCGCTCGTTCGTCCGCGACGCCCTGTTGGGCTGGGGCCTGCCCGAGGTCGTCGACGACGCCGTGGTGCTGGTCAGCGAACTCGTCACCAACGCCGTCGTCCACGCCGGCACCGCCGCCGAGGTCTGTTGCCTGCGCGAGGCGGACACCGTCCGGATCGAGGTCACCGACCACCACCCCGAACGCGGCCTGCCCACGTTCGCCGACGTCCCGGCCACCGCCTCCGACCACTACGCCGACCCCGACGGCGAGGGCGGCCGCGGCCTGCTGATGTGCGCCGCCCTCGCCGAACGCTGGGGCGTCGAGTACGGCGCCGGCCGCAAGACCGTCTGGTTCCGCCTCGCCCTTCCCGCCCACGTCGCCGGCACCCGCTACGCCGTCCCCGCCACCCCCGGCAGCGAACTGCCCAGCAGCAGCGGCCCGGTCCACGTCGCCGTGGTCCAGCTCGACGACGACGGCCGCGTCCTCGCCTGGAACCCCGACGCCGAGGCGCTCTTCCAGCACCCCGCCGACACCGTGCTCGGCCGTCCCTGGGCCGACCTCGCCGTCTGGCCCCAGACCCCCGGGCTCGGCCTCGCCGCCACCCTCCGCCTCGCCCGGTGGGAGGGCGGCTACGCCCTGCGCCGCGCCGACGGCTCCACCGTCGACGTCTACGGCGTCCAGGTCCGCCTCCGCGACACCGACGGCACACCCTCCGCGCTCTGCCTGCTCGTCCTCGACGACGACCGCGCCGTCCTGCGCTCCCCCGCCCGGGCCCTGCCCGGCGAGAAGCCCGAGACCGCCGCCCGCCTCGACCTGCTGGCCGGCCTCGGCTCCGGCGAGGACCTCGACACCATGCTCCAGCACACCGTCGAACGCGCCCGCGACCTGCTCGACGCCGACGCGGCCTACCTGCTGCTCACCACCGACGACGAGACCGAGTTCGAGGTCCGCGCCGCCACCGGACTCACCTCCGGCCACCGCCGGCACAGCCGGTTCCCGGTCGACACCGGCAACCGCTACGACTCGCCCCGCCTCCCCTCCGTCCACGAGGACCTCGTCTCCCGGCCCACCGGCCTGCCCGTCCTCGGCGGCAGCGGCATGCGCTCCCTGCTCACCGTCCCGCTCAAGGTCGAGGGCCGGCTCATCGGCTCGCTCGGCATCGCCACCGCCGCACCCGGCCGGTACGACAACGAGGACGCGCTCCGCCTGCAGTTCGCCGCCGACCGGCTCGCCCTGGCCGTCGAGTCCACCCGGCTCACCGAACTCGAACGGCTGCGCCGCGGCTCGCTCTCCTTCCTCGTCGAGGCCTCCGACCTGCTGGCCGGCACCCTGGAACACGAGCAGACCCTCGCCCTGATGGCGCAGATGGCCGTCCCCACCCTCTCCTCCTGGTGCGCCGTCTACACCAACGGCGACCACGGCGCCGCGGCCTCGCTCGCCTTCGTCCTGCACGAGGACGAGGACCGCATCGACCCGCTGCGCGCCCTGCTCGACAAGACCCCAGCGCCCGACGCCGGCCCCACCCACGGAGCCCGCTTCTGGACCGCGCCGACCGACACCGCGCGCGGCAACGGACTCGCCGACAGTCCCGACCTGTCCGGGCTCCTGGGCGAGACGGTCGTCCTGCCGCTGACCGCCCGCAACCGCGTGATCGGCCTGTTCGTCCTCGGCACCCCGACCGGTGTCCGGTTCCGCCAGGAGGTCCTCGAACTCGCCGAGGACCTCTCCCGCCGGGCCGCCCTCGCCCTCGACAACTCCCGCCTCTACTCCGAGCGCACCGCCACCAGCCAGGCCCTCCAGCGCAGCCTGCTGCCACCGGACCTGCCGGAGATCCCGGGCGTCGAGGTGGACGTCTACTACCAGGCGGCCGGCGAGGGCAACGAGGTCGGCGGCGACTTCTACGACCTCTTCCCGATCCGCGAGGGCACCTACGGCTTCGCCATCGGCGACGTCTGCGGCACCGGCCCGGAGGCAGCCTCCGTCACCGGCCTCGCCCGGCACTCGCTGCGCCTGCTCGCCCGCGAGGGCCTGGACGCCCCGCAGGTCCTCAGCCGGCTCAACACCGCCATCCTGGACGAGGGTTCGCGCAGCCGCTTCCTCACCCTGCTGTACGGCGAGCTGACGCCCCTTCCGGACGGCAGCACCGAGCTCTCCCTGGTCTGCGCCGGCCACCCGCTGCCGCTCCGCCTGCGCACCGACGGCCAGGTCGACCGCGCCGCGACCCCGCAGCCGCTGCTCGGCGTCATGGAGGACCTCGAACTCACCGCCGAGCGCCTGGTGCTCCTGCCCGGCGAGGTCCTGCTGTGTGTCACCGACGGGGTCACCGAACGCCGTGAGGGCCGGCGGATGCTGGGCGACGACGGCCTCGCCGAGGTGCTCACCGGCTGCACCGGGCTGACCGCGGGCGCGGTCGCGATGCGGGTGCAGCGGGCGGTCGAGCGGTTCGCCCCCGAGCCGCCGTCCGACGACATGGCGATCCTCACCCTGCGGGTCCCCACCCAGCGCACCGCCTGAGCCCTACCCGGGCTCGGGTCCGGACCGGGTTCGGGTCGACGCGGGTTCGGGCCGTTCGACTCCGGGCTCGGGTTCGGGTCCTGTCGGACCGTGAACGATCCCTGGCTGACGGCGTCACAAATTGTGCGATTCACAAGGGTACAAGCCCGCTCACCCTGGGTACACCGATCTCACCGGGGAATCCCCCGGCGGGGACGTGACCAGCGGTTCTCCGCTGGCCCAGCATTCTGATCGCAGCCGTCGCACGCTCCAGCCGTGCGCCCTCGGCGCGATCGCGCGCATCCACCTCATCGAAACTCACCCGAGTTCACTGCGCCCTGCGCGCGCCCAGAGTGAAAGGAGCCTCCGGTGAGCAACGAAGCTACCGGGGCACTGAACGCCCGCTCAACCGGCGCCGACGCGGGTAACCTCGGTTACCTCGCACTCGGCCTGACTCTCCTCGCCTACGGCCTCCTCTCCACCGGCATCTTCAGTGGCACCGCCGTAGGGGACTCGGCCCGTCTCGCCCACGTCGTCGGCGGTCTCACCCTCTTCATCGCCGGTCTCTGGCAGTTCCGCGGCGGCGAGGGCTTCACCGGCACCGCCTTCACCAGCCTCGGCGCCTTCTGGGCCACCTGGTCCACGGCCTCCGGCGCCCACAAGAACGCGGCCGGCCTGTTCCTGCTCCTGTGGGCCCTGCTCGCGCTCACCCTCACCGCGGCCAGTTGGAACGCAGGACTGTTCAGCCGGGCCGTCTACGGCCTGCTGACGGTCTCGCTGCTGCTCTCCGCACTCGCCGTCTTCAACACCTCCGGGGGCCTCGCCAAGGCCGCCGGCTGGGTCGCAGCAGCCTCCGGGCTGACGGCCTGGTACTGGGCCACCGCGTCGCTGACCAACAGCGCGTGGGGCCGGGACGCCCTGCCCGTCAAGTAACGGCAGGGGTGCCGGTGGTCCGGACCCACCCCCCACGGGGCCCGGCCCACCGGCACATCACGCTTCACCCTCGCCCCGCCGTCGCCCCGGCCGCCACCGCCGCCGGGGCGACGCTGCTGCCGGGGCGACGCTGCTGTCCGGTGACGGCTCAACCGCCCGCGGACACCCGCTCCGGCTCGGCCGCGGACCGCACCGCAGCCTCGCGCCGGGCCCGCCGACGGGCGACACCGGCCTGGGCCGCGTACGCCAGCAGCAGGATCGCCACCGCCACCAGGCCGTCCGCCCAGAAGTGGTTGGCCGTGACGACCACGACCGTCACCGTCAGGACCGGGTGCAGCAGCATCAGCCAGCGCAGCGGGCTGGGCGACACCTTGATCACGGCGACCGCCACCAGCACGCACCAGGCCACGTGCACCGACGGCATCGCCGACAGCTGCGCCGCCTTGACCACCCCTGCGACCGCTCCCCCGTACACCGACTGCCCGTACTCCGCCGCGACGTCCACGAAGCCCTCCTGCGGCAGCATCCGGGGCGGGGCCACCGGGATGAACTGCACGGCCAGGCAGACCGCCGTCGTGACCACCACGGTGGTCCGCACCCACGCGTACCGCTCGCGGTGCCGCAGGAACACCCAGACCAGCACCGCGATCATCACCGTGAAGTGCATCGCCGCGTAGTAGTAGTTGGCCAGCCTCACCAGCACCGGGTACGGCGTCACCGCCTCCTGCCAGGCCGCTTCGTCCGGCAGCCCGAGTGCCAGCTCCGTCCGGTGGATCCAGCTCGCCCGGTCCAGCGCGTGTTCGGTGCTCATCAGCGAGAGGCTCCCGACCAGCTGCCAGAGCGCGAACAGTGCGAGCAGGGTGCCGGCCTCCCGCAGGACCGCCGAGACGGCCCCCCGCCGGACCCGGGCGGCCGCGTACGAGCCACCGTAGAGTGCGACCGCGGCGCCCCCGGCGGACTCCCAGGTAAGGGTCAGGTTCTGCAAGGGCTCGTGCCTCTCCACCGGGCTTGGACGTGGTGGAGAGACGTTAACGCAAAAAGACCCCCTCCCGAACGGGAGGGGGTCTTTTTGGAATGATTGTTCGGCGGCGTCCTACTCTCCCACAGGGTCCCCCCTGCAGTACCATCGGCGCTGTGAGGCTTAGCTTCCGGGTTCGGAATGTAACCGGGCGTTTCCCTCACGCTATGACCACCGAAACACTATGAAACTGTCA
>NZ_JAQYWZ010000716.1:0-139069 GCF_036290945.1 Streptomyces sp. BE303 | reverse complement strand
TCCGGCTGATCGCCCGGCACAGCGGCAAGTGCCTGGACGTCATCAACCAGGCCACCACCAACGGCGCCGCCCTCGAACAGTGGACCTGCGGCACCGGCACCAACCAGCAGTTCAGCCGCCACACCGTCGCGGTCTGACCCCACCCACCGGCACGCCCCTCCCTCACCCGAGGGGCGTGCCGTCCGGCTGTCCGCCCTCGCCCGCGGCACGGTCGGACGCCGTCCGCAGCATTCGCGGTACGCAGGTGCACGGGCGGAGGAGGCCGGAGTCGGTGGCCGCCACGTCCCCCTTCACCGTGCCCCCCACGCGGGCGGTCCGGTGCCGGATTCGGACGAGACCGCGCGAGCGACCACCGGGAGGTGACCCGGTCATCCGGCCGCCACCGGAGCCCGTAGAGGCGGGCATCGGCGTGAGACCCGTCGGACCGAGCATCACCATGCGGGTGGCCGGCAATCCAGAAGGCGTTTCCGTGCAAGCACCATAGCCAGCGGCACACGTCGCCGGAACGTGAGGTGGATCACGGCGTACCCCCACCCGCCTGCGCCACGAGTCCGCAGCCCGCCGATACCGACGTACCCGGATGCGGGAGGCCGGAGGCGGACCGGCGGACTCCTTGACAGCATGCGAACCATCGGGCAAGAATCCGTCCCCCGACGCCCGGCCCACTCCCCCGGACGCCTCGGCCGACCCGATCCCCCGAAGCGCGCGAGCCCGTGAGGCCGCGCCCGCAGGGTGCTGGACCTCCCGCCCCGCTGCCCCCGGTACGACATACCCGGTTTCGCCCCGTGCGCCTCGCGAACGGCGGCCGACTAGGAGAGCCGATGCCTCGACCCATACCTCCGCCCGGTACGTCCCGCCCCGGCGTCCCCCGCGTCCGCCTCCCCACCCGGCGGGCCCCCGTTGCCGCGCTGTGCGCCCTGGCGACCGTTCTCGGCGCCGCCGCCTGTGGCGCACCGACCGGTGCCCCGCGCGGCACGCACGGCCCGCCCCCCGAGAGCCGGTCCGGGGCCGCCCCGGACCGCCTGCTGCCTGCGGCGCTCCTGCCCGGCGCCGCCGCCCAACGCTGGCGCCCGTTGCCCTCGGCTGCTGTCCGACGCACGACCAGCGGCGTCCGCCTGAACGAGTGCGCCTCCGTCGTCGGCGCGGAGACCTGGCAACAGCAGGCCTACGTGGGCGTCCAGGGCACGCCCGCACTCCAGGAGATCTTCACCTTCCCGGACGCCGCCACCGCCCAGGACTCCTATCGGGGACTGCTCGACGGCATGAGTGACTGTCAGGACCGTTCGCGCGCACTGCAGGCGAAGCACGGCGGCGTCGCGGACACGGAGGTCGTCCGGACGGCGGCGATCGACCGAGGCACCGCCTGGTCGCGCCGGTGGACCGCCGTGGAAGGCCTGTCGGCCGCCGGACCGCAGATCGACCACCTGTACGCCGTCCGGCACGACACCGCGCTGACCGTCGTCCACTTCGACGAACGCGCCGACCCCGCCATCACGGCCCACGACACCGGGGCCGACAGCGATGTCCTCACCGCCATCGCCCGTCGGCTCGGATGAACCCCTGCACACGGCCCCGCCACCCCCACCTCGGAGATCACCATGTCCGTCCGCCGACCCACCCTTCGTTGCCGCCTGACCGTCCTCGTCGCGATCGGCGTCCCTGCCGTCCTGAGCGCGACACCCGCGCACGCCGCCTCCTCCCCGGGGGGCTCGATCAGCCGTGAGGAGGTGATCCAACGGGCGCAGAGCTGGGTCACCCAGGGCGTGTCCTACGACCAGGGCGCCTTCCACACGGACAGCAACGGCACCTACCGACAGGACTGCTCCGGCTACGTCTCCATGGCCTGGCACCTGACGGACAGTCTCGTCACACAGACCCTGCCCAGCGTCTCCACCGAGATCGCCGCCACCGACCTCGAACCCGGCGACGCCCTCAACTACACCGCCCAGCACGTCATCCTCTTCGGGGACTGGATCGACAAGTCCGCCGGGACCTTCCACTTCTACGCGGAGAACAACCCCCGCGTCCTGACCAGCCAGTACCAGGGAGACCTCAACGCCAGCTCCCTCGCCGGCTGGCCCACCAGCTACTACACCCCCTACCGCTACAACCGCATCACCGGCACGGGCGCCGACGTGCCCGCCACCACCCCGATCACCCCCACGACCCCCGCCGCCCCCACCGCCCCGCCGGCGGACGCCACCCCCTCCGCCCCCGCTCCCACACGCCCCGCCCCCGCCCCCGGTGTCGACGACGACACCTGGTGGCGTTCCGGCTCGCACGCCTGGTGGCGCGCCTGGTGAACCGCAACTCCCCGGCCCCGCGCCCGCCCACGGTCGCAGTTCCCGACGCCGTGTACGCTCCGTCTGTGCGGTGGCGCCCCGGGGCCAACCGCGGGGTCGGCACTCGCCTCCGGATCCGCCGTCCCGTGCCGAGGTGACCAGGCGACTCGGTACAGGTGCACCACCGGCACCCCGTACGCTCCACCCGCGTGAGGGGTCCTGCGATCGTTCGGCAGGGCGGGCCGATGTGCCGGTGTGCACGGGGAATTGGGGTGCCGGGTGGGACGGGATGCCGCGGGTCGGCGTGCGGAGACGGTTCTCGGGTGGGCGTCCCGTGTGTGCGAGCCCCGACTGCGCGCGTGGGTGGAGGCTCTGGGCGGGGACGCGAGCGAGGTGGCGGCCTATCAACTGGGCTGGTCCGGGGCCCCCGGGCCCGGGCTTCACGGTGGGAAGTTCGTTCGGGCCGCATTGGCCCTGCTGTCCGCACGGGCGGTCGGGGGCGAGGCCGAGGCCGCCGTCCCTGCCGCGGCGGCGATGGAGATGGTCCACAACCTGTCGCTGCTGTACGACGACGTCCTGGACGGTGACACAGTACGCCGCCACCGCGCCTCGGCCTGGCAGGTGTTCGGGAGCGCGTCGGCCACCCGCTCGGCAGACGCGCTGCTGGTGGTCGCCTTCGAAGCCCTGGCCGGCGCCGAAGGCTCCGAACGGGTCGCCCGGGAGGCCTCCGCCGCGCTGATCGACACGCTCGTCCAGCTCGCGGTCGGTGAGGGCCTGGACGTGCTGTTCGAGCAACGGCAGCAGGTGTCGCTGTCCGAGGTCCACGCCCCCCACCCCGACGGCCACCGGGACCACGGCCGCCGCGGCCCCGGCCGGCACCGCCTCGTCGGCTCCGGCGGCCACGGCCCCCGCCGGGCCGTCGACCGAGTCCGGCCCGGCGACCTCCTCCCCCGAGCTCTCCGGCACCGGGGCGAGTACGGACATCGCGCTCGTGGGGGGAAGCATCGCCGTCGTCGTCGGCACCTTCCTGCTCCGCCGCCGCAAGCAGGCGGGCCGTCATCGGTGAGGCCCCACCGCCCCGATCGACCGAGTGCGGGCCACCCAGGCACGGGGCCCGGGCCTGACGGCTTCCCCGACCGTTCGGCGGATGCGACCGTCGCCGCGAGAGGCCGGCGGGACCGGCGGGACGCACTCCGGGCCCGCGCAGGGGCCGCTCATCCCGATGAACGGACCGGGAGGGATCGACCGGCCGGCTCAGCCGTCGGATCGAGCGCGTCGCGCAGCATGGTGCGTGAGGTAATACCGAGCCGCTCGTAGATCTGGTACAGGTGCGCTCCGACGGTCCGGTGTGAGAGGAAGAGGCGCTCGGCGATCTGCTTGTTGGTGAGTCCGGACGCGGCGAGGCGGGCGATCTGCAGCTTCTGCGAGGTCAGTCCGTGGATGCCCGGGGCCGCGGGCCTCGACCTCCGGGAGCCCGACGCCCGAAGCTCGTTCATCGCGCGTTCGGCCCACGGCCGCGCGCCCAGCTCCTCGAAGGTCGCCAGCGCGGCGCGCAGCTGGGTTCTGGACTCGGCGGTCGTGCGGGCGCGGCGCATCCGTTCGCCGTAGGCGAGTCGGACCCGGGCGTGGTCGAAGCGCCACCGGTCGCCCCCGGGGGTGTCCACCGCCAGGGCGAAGAGACGCAGGGCCTGCTCGTCGTCGTCGGTGCACAGGGCGGCCGCGGCCTCCGTCAGCATGGCGTGGCGGGAGGACACGGTGGTGATGCCGGCCTCGCGCATGGCCCGGACGTGTGCGGCGGCCTCCTCGCGCCGGTTGGTCCGGACGGCGGCTTCCACGAGGTTGGCGGCCACCCACAGGGCGTGGGGGGCGTGCGAGGCCAGGGTTCCGGCCGGGCTCACCGCGTCGGCGTGGTCGTAGGCGAGCGTGAAGTCCCCGCGGCCCAGGGCCGCGACGGCGGCGGCGTGGTGGGCGTAGTGGGCGGCGCAGGGCGCACCGTGGTCCGTGGCCCAGTCGATGATGACGTCGGCCGTCGCGAGACTCTCGTCCGCGTGGCCGCGGGCGCCGAGAACGACGGACCTGATGTAGAGGAAGTACCAGGCGAACGCGCTGTATCCGTGCTCCTCGCACGCCTGCAGGCCCTCGTCGGCGAGGTCCAGGGCCTCGTCCCACAGTCCGGTGAGGTAGTCGTCCAGGCACAGGTGGATAAGCGCGGAGATGTAGCGCCTGGCCGGGCCGCCCTCGCGTCCCGCCCGCACCACCTGCCAGGCCGGTTCGCGGACCTCGCCGAGGCGGTCGAGGTAGAGGGCGCCCGTGCCGACGCGGGTGATCCGCACCGGGTCGGGCTCACCGGCCAGGGAGGCCACGAGGACGTCGAGTTGTCCGTGCGCCGCAGCCCCGGTGCGGGCGGGGTCGGAGAACGTCCGTCCCAGGACGGCCAGGATGGGGGGCGGCTGGGGGGTGAGGCGTCCCACCGCCCGGTAGTAGACCTGCCACAGGTCGTGCCGGGCGCCGAAGAAGCAGACCACGGCCAGGACGTGCAGCGCGTCGACGAGCGCCTTGTCGTCGGCGCGGTACCGGTGGGTGCCGGCCGCGGACTCGATTGCCTCGCTCAGCAGCCGGTGGGCCGTGGCCACGTCGCCGTTCCCGTTGAGGAGGAGCAGGGCCGAGGCGGTGGCGGAGTGGAGGGAGTCCTCGCCCTCAGGGGCGGCCTGGCGGGCGTCGTCCAGGAGACGTCGGGCGCTGGAGAGGGCCCCGGTGGACTCCGCTCCCAGGTAGGCGGCTTCGGCGAGGCGACGGCTGCGGTTCGGCCCTTCGGGAGAGAGCGAGGCCGAGCGGATCAGCGTCCGCATGGCCCCGGCGGCGTCCCCGCGACGCAGGGTGAGGCCCGCGGCGTGCTCCAGGAGCGCGGCGACCTCCTCGTCGGGCTCCAGGGTGGCCTCGCCCAGGTGCCAGGCTCGGCGCTCCGGCCGGTCGGCCAGCACGTGGGCCAGCGCCGCGTGCGCGGCGCGCCGTTCACCGCTCAGCGCCTGCCCGACCACGGCGGAGCGGATCAGCGGATGGCGGAACCCCAGCCGCTGCCCGCCCTCCTCGATGTGCACCAGCCGCTCGCGCTCGACCGGCGCGAGGTGCTCCAGGCCGTGCCCGGCCGTGGCCCGGCGGGCGGCTGCCTGCAGTACGCCGAGGTCGCCGGTCCCTTCCAGGGCCGCGAGCAGGAGGAGACTCCGGGAGGGGGCGGGCAGCCCTGCGACCCGGGAACCGAACAGCGTCTCCAGTCGCCGGGTGAGGGGCAGCACGGCGGGCGAGTCGGCAGCCGCGGGCCGCAGCGCGGCCGGCAGTTCCAGGAGCGCCAACGGATTGCCGCCCGCCTCGGCCAGCAGTCGGCGACGCGCACCGCGGGCGAGCCCCGGGAACCGGCTGCCGAGCAGCCGGGCCGCCGACTCGTCGTCGAGGGGCGGGAGGTCGTACGCGGGAAGGCCACCGGTCTCGTGCGGGTGCGCGTCGCCGGTGCGCGCCGCCGCCACGAAGCTGACGCCCAGACCGCCCAGACCACTGAGCCGCCGGGCGACGAAGCCGAGCACCGCGGCACTGGCACGGTCGACCCAGGGAAGGTCGTCGACGACGATCAGCAGCGGCCTCCCGTCGGCCACCGTCTGAAGGAGCCGCACCACGGCGTTGGAGACGAGCAACTGGTCCGGCGGATCCCCGTTCTCGAAGCCGAGCGCCACGCGCAGCGCGCGGCGCAGGTCCGCGTCCAAGTCCTCCAGTGCACCCAGGGCCGGGAAGAGGAGCTGGTTGAGGCACGAGTAGCCGCAGTCGGCCTCGAATTCCAGGCCCGCCGCCCTGAGCACCGCGACACCGTCCGCACCTGCGGAGCCGGCCAGCTCGTCCAGCACGGCGCTCTTCCCCACACCGGCCTCCCCGGCCAGCAGCAGCGCACCACCGCCCGCCCCGAGGCGCAGCCGCTCTCGCACCCGTCGCAGGTCGGTGTCCCGGCCGACCAGCGGATCCCCGACGCCTGGCGCGCCGGGCACATACCCATCCCCCATAACCACCCCTCCCCAGGACCGACCCCGCCGCTCGTGCGCCGGAACGGATCTCCGTCGAGGAGCATCGTCCGCGCGGCCGTGAGCACCCGGGCCGCGTCCAGTATGCCGGACCAAGATCGCGGACGCGGCCGGGAGGACGCGGAGACGGACCCGGGGGTCCGACCCCTGCCCGGGGTCTCCGACCGATGTCGTGCCCACTCACCGGCGGGCTTCCACCGGACTGTGGCACGTCATCGGCCGACAATCAACTCGCCCTCTGATCAGCATCTTTGGACTTGCCGGTCCATTTTCTGCCGCCTAACGTGCTGGTCGATCCCCCGTGACGAACCCGCACTGGAAGGTGTCATCCCATGCACGCGATCCGTATCGAGGAACACGGTGGCCCCGAGGTCATGCGCTGGACCGAACTGCCGGACCCGGTGCCCGGCCCCGGCGAGGCACTGGTCCGACTCGGTGCCGCCGGCGTGAACTACATGGACGTCGGCGCCCGGGCCGGGGGCGGCCCCGGCTGGGCGGCCCCCGCCGTCCTCGGCGCCGAGGGAATGGGCTACGTCACCGCCCTCGGCGACGGGGTGCGGGACCTGGCCGTCGGTGACCGGGTGGCCTGGTTCTACCACCCCGGCAGCTATGCCGAGCTGCTCGCCGTGCCCGCGGACACGCTCGTCAAGGTGCCCGACGGCATCGACGACGAGATCGCCGCCGCCGTGATGATGCAGGGCCTCACGGCCAGCCACCTGAGCACCGAGACCTACCCGATCGGCGCCGACGACACCGCCGTGGTGCACGCCGCGGCGGGCGGCGTCGGCCTGCTGCTCACGCAGATGATCAAGTCCCGCGGCGGCCGGGTGATCGGTCTGGTCTCCCGGGAGGAGAAGGTACCCGCCGCCGAGGAGGCCGGCGCCGACCACGTCCTCGTCCACTCCGGCGCCGGATTCGAGGACCGGATCAGGGAGCTCACCGGCGGGCGCGGCGCGGACGTCGTCTACGACGGCGGCGGCGCGGGAACGTTCCACTCCTCCCAGGCGGCCCTGCGCCCGCACGGCGTGCACGCCTACTACGGCCCCTTCATGGGCGTCCCGACACTGCGGCCCACCGACCTGCCCGACAGCATCCTGCTCACCTACCCTGTCGTGCACCACCACGTCGCCACGCGCGAGGCCCTGGTGCGGCGCACCGGCGAGGTGTTCGACCTGGTCCTGGACGGGCGGCTCACCCCCCGGATCACCGGCCGCTACCCGCTCGCGGACGCCGCCCGCGCCCACGCGGACATAGAGTCCCGCCGTACCACCGGCAAGCTCCTGCTCCTGCCCTGACCGCCCGCCACCCGCTCCGGCCCGCGCCCCGCGCCCTGTGCCCGCGCCGCCGCCGGCCCGCTTCGACGGAACACACCAGCCCGCCCCGGGAGGATCCATGACACTGACCCGCAAGGGCGCCGCGACCAGGCAGCGCATCGTCGACGGCGCGGCCGAGCAGATCCGCGAACAGGGAGTGTTCGCGGTGCGGTTGGAGGACGTCATGGCCCGTACCGCGACCAGCAAGAGCCAGCTCTTCCACTACTTCCCCGGTGGGAAGGACGACCTGCTCCTCGCCGTGGCGCGCCACGAGGCGGACCAGGTCATCACCGACCAGCAGCCCGAACTCGGCTCCCTCACCTCCTGGACCGCCTGGGACGAGTGGCGCGACAAGGTCCTCGCCCGCTACCGCGACCGGGGCAGTGACTGCCCCCTCCACACCGCGCTGGCGCAGCTCGGCGGCACCACGGACGCCGCCAGGGTCGTAGCCGGCGAACTGCTCGACCGGTGGCAGCACCAGCTCGCCACCGGCATCCGCCACATGCAGTCCCACGGCGGAATCGCACCGGAACTGGACGCCGACCGGGAGGCAGCGGCTCTGCTCGCCGGCATTCAGGGCGGCGTACTGATCCTCATGACCACGGGCAGCTCCGCCCACCTTGAGGCGGCCCTCGACTCCGGCATCGCCCACCTGCGCGCCTCCGCCCGCCGGCACCGCTGACCACTCACCGCCCGGCGCCGCCACGGACCGGCCCACCCGCCCGGCTCATGCAGGCGCGGCCGGGGGCGGGCAGCCGCCGGGCCCGGGCAGGAGGACCGGAGGTGCGGCGGGCGCACGGTGGGGACACCGTGTACCCGCCGCGACGGGTCAGTCGATGGCGTCGAGGACCTTGCCGAGGTCGACGAACTTGAAGCCGGTCGCCTCACGGTCGCCGTCGGCAGGGGTCTCCTGGCCGTCCTGGACGACCAGCAGGCCGTGGGGGTAGCGCGCGCCGAGAGGTGCGTTGAGGGCGGCGGCGCCGTCGCAGACCTCGGAGCCGTCGAGGGTGGTGGAGGCCGCAGTGATGCGGAAGGCGCCCTCGAACTCGTTGTCGTCGTCACGCTCACGGTCGTAGGCGACGAAGGTGTTGTCGCCCTGGCTGGAGGCGAGGAGATAGCCGTCGCCGTCCGGCTCGGTGATCAGGGTGAGCCCCTCGACGTCGGCCGTCAGCCGCTTGCCGCCGTAGCCCGGGTCGGCGCCCGGCATGCATTCCTCGGTCTCCTCGTCGTACGTGCCGGGCACACCGTACTCGCGCACCTTGTCGATCAGCGTCGGCGTGCCGGTGAGGCCCGCGTCGATGCGCCAGATGCCGACGTCCTCCTGTCCCGCGTACAGGGTGCCGTCCGCGGGGTCGACGACCATGCCCTCGACCTGGGGCAGTTCGCCCGGCTCGGCACAGGGCGTCCAGGAGGTGCCGTTCGGCAGACGGAAGGAGGACGGCAGGTCGATGGTGCGCACCTGGCGGTAGTCCACCGTCCCGTTCGGGGTGGCGATCAGCTCCAGCAGGGCGAGGCGGGTGCGGTTGCGCTGGCTGACCACCGCGTAGGAGCGGCCGGTGTTGCGGTCCGTCCAGGCGGCCAGGCCGTAGGCGGTCTTCTGGTCGTTGATCTCGGCCTGGTCGGCGGAGAAGACCGGGCGTACGGCGGGGTCGGTGACGTCGGTGAGCGGGCCACCGGGCTTGTCCCGGTCGATGCGGTAGATCCGCAGCCGGTCGTTGCCGCGGTCGCTGACCACCGCGACGTCGGCGCGGCTGCCGGCCAGGCGCAGCCCCTGCACCAGGTCGACGTTGTTGAAGCGGCCGGGGGCGTCGTCGGCGCCCGGACCGGCGGGGGCGGGGATCGACTGCACCTGACGGGCGTCCAGGTCGTAGACCCGCAGGCCGCCCTGCTTGGCGGTGGCGACGACCAGGCTGCGGCCCGGGTCGGCGTTGTTGCGCCAGATCGCCGGGTCGTCCGCGTTGGCGTCGCCGCCGGCCTCGTCGTCGTACAGCGGCGCGGTCTCGGCCTTGGGCCGGATGCTGCTGATCGAGGAGGCCTGCGCCGGGAGGGCGACGGAGACCGCGAGGGCTGTGCAGAGCACGAGCGTGGAAGCGCGAGCGGCCAGACGTATCGTCATGTTTCTTCCTTTATGAGGGATTTGCCCTGACAAGGAAGACGCTCGCGGGCCCATCTGCCATCCCCGCGACCAAATGGTATCCGATAGCTGAACACGTTGCGAAGCCCTGGGAGTCACTCTCTGCCACCCTGTGAACCCCGGAGGCACCTCCCAGGTGACGAAGCATCAGAGCCTCAACCGACCAGGGGCTCCAGTACGAAGACGGGGATCACCCGGTCGGTCTTCTTCTGATAGTCGGCGTACGGCGGGTACGCGGCGACCGCGCGATCCCACCACTCGGCCTTCTCGTCGCCGGTGACCTCACGGACCGTCATGTCCCGCCGCACGGCGCCGTCCTGGAGCTCGACGCGCGGGTCGGACTTGACGTTGAAGTACCAGACCGGGTGGCGCGGGAAGCCGCCGTTCGAGGCCACGGCCGCGTACCGCCCCTCGTGCTCCACGCGCATCAACGGGGTCTTGCGGATCTTGCCGCTCTTCGCGCCGCGCGTCGTGAGAATGACGACGGGCAGGCCCGTGTCCCAGAGCGTCGCTCCCTGCCTGCCGTCCGAACTCTCGTACAACTCGACCTGATCGGCCACCCACTGCACCGGACCCGGCT
Source organism: Streptomyces sp. BE303 (assembly GCF_036290945.1). Lineage (NCBI taxonomy): Bacteria > Bacillati > Actinomycetota > Actinomycetes > Kitasatosporales > Streptomycetaceae > Streptomyces > Streptomyces sp. BE303. Next base: position 128,696 of record NZ_JAQYWZ010000716.1, on the reverse strand, counting down.
CGTACTCGCCTTCAAGAGGCATCGCGTTCACCCCATCGTCATGTCATGAAGTGCGGTGTCCGACAGGCGGTCAGGTACGACGCGAAGTGCCCACGACCAGCAAGAAGAAGAATTGTCGAGGCCCCTGCTTCCACCCCGGTCGGAGTCACCTCCCAGGTGAGGAAGCATATCGGGTACCACCCACGTGTGGTATCGGGTGCTCTCCCGCGTGTTCGCGCCGCCGGCCTCCGAAGTGCGTCCGGAGGTGGCGGTCCGCCGACTGCCGACCCGCGTCGACGGCGACGCCCCGCGTGGCCGGTTCCGGGCCGAACCCGGTGACATGCGGGTGCTGTCCAGGGAGACTGGCGACAGACGTGTACGAGCAGTCGTAGGCCGAAGGGCAAAGAGTGGCACTGGCGAAGAAGGGTTCCCGCCGCATCGTCGTCGACGGCGTCGAGTACCGCTGGCGAGTGAGCAGGAAGCCGTGCTGCGACTACGACGGCATCACCTTGGGTTACATGGTGGAGGACGCGGCCTGTCCCGGAACGACGCTCGTCGTGGAGACCGGTCGGCCGGCCGTGCTCGAACCGACCATGCTGCCGTCCGAGGTGGTCCTGCCGCGCGAAGTCGCCGCAGGTATTCGGGCCGCGCGGTCGAACGGCTGGACGCCCAGCTCCAACGGTTCGCCGTTCAAGCTGCACCTTTCCGCTGTCTGACCGGGCCGTGCCGAAAAGGCGCGGCAGCGCGGGCGGGCAACCGGTCTCCCACGGGATCCCGGTGCGCCGGTCCACCAGCCAACAGATCACCACCTACCGGGCGTCAGCCGACTACGCCGGAGCCTGGGCCCGTGCCCCGCTGCCGCTCAGGCACCCGTGGGGGCCTCAGGCCCTCCCGAGGGTGCCACCGGCCGCGGCAGACAGGTGGGAGTTCCGGACGGGCCGGGTGTGGCGGTGGCGCACGGGTCCGGGTACATCGGCCCGATCAGTGAGATGCGGCTGATCCGGTACGGCCCCTGCCCGTACCAGCCGTGGAAGTGGACGGTCACTTCGTGGGAGTTCCCGATGGCGACGTTGGCCCGCAGACCGGTCCAGTCCGCCGCCCCGTCGGCCCAGAGCTGGACCTCGCCCGTGCCCGTACCGGTGCCGGTGATGCGCACGAAGGCGTACGCGCCAGACACGTACGCGGAGAAGTCGTAGCTGGTACCGGCCACGACGGCGACCTTCTGGAAGCAGCCGGCGTAGTCGTGGCTGCCGGGCCGGCCCTCGACGCCCCGGGCGAGTTGGACGACGTCGCCGTCGCAGGACCAGCCGTGGGGCAGGGGGCTCCCGAAGTCGCCGTTCCTGATCCACTCCAGGGGTGCCGGCTGGGCGGACGCGGAGCTGCCGGCGGCGAAGGCCGCCGCCCCGGCGAGGACGAGGGCGCCGAGGGCGGCGCCGATCGGGCTTCCGCCATGGGCGTGGCGACTGCGGCTACGACTACGGTTGCGACTGGACGAACGCATGGCGTCTCCGATGTGGGGGTGTCCGGACGGTGCGGGAGCGGGGGCCCTCGGGCGGTCAGGGAATGTAGGTGCGCGAGCAGCTGGGGCTGGGCGAGGGAGACCCCGGGCCGGGGCTCGCCGTCTGCGGGTCCGGCTCGCCGCACGGGCTCGGGGGGACACCGGGGCCGACGAAGGACACCCCGCGCACGCTGAAGGGGGCCTGCTCGTACCAGCCGTGGAAGTAGACCGTCAGCTCGGTGGTGTCAGGACCGGTGGCGACCTCTACCGTCAGGGTGTTCCACTCGCTCTCGTTCGACCAGGTGGCGGCGCTCTCACCACCCGCGCCGGAGGCGCCCACGAAAGCGTACGATCCGCGCACCGAGGCGTTCAGGGTGTACCGGGAATCGGGCTGGACCCGGACCTTCTGGGTGCAGCCCGCGTAGCTGGTGGCGGTCGGCCGGCCGGTGATGTGGTGCTGGTGCGGGACGGTGCTCCGCGAGGCGTTCGCCTCGCAGTCCCAGATCCACGGGTAGGAGTCGAAACGCCCGTTGACGATCAGCTCGACGTTCGGCAGGGGCGACGCCGCCGAGGCGGCCGGCGCGAGGGTGGAGCCGCCGAGGGCGAGTGCGGCCGCGAGGCCGAGGAACAGGCCGACGCGGCCGGTGCGGCGGGTCGGGCCGGTGGATGCGCGCATGCCGTCTCCGGATGGGGAGTGCCAATGGGGCGGCGGTGCGAGGGAGTTGCCCACACCCTGGTGGATCCGGAGCATCTCCGTCAAGGGGAGGCAAAGAAGGTGAGGGCGCCCCTGCCCCGCCGCCGGGCGACAGTGCCTGCGAGACGGCCATGCGGACGCCGAAGCGCTCCGTCCTCCGACGGGCGCGGGTGTGCCGCCGGTCATTCCTGACCGGCGGCGCCCACCACGGCGTCACCCGGCTCCTGCCCCTACCGGTCGCGATCACATCTCCGGCGAAGCGGAGTTCCACGCGGGCCTGGAGGCCCGACCGGCCACGGAGGGCAGGCGGACGATGAGGCCGGGCCCGGACGGCGGCTCCCGGCGCGGGGCCGCCGTCCGCACCGCAGCCGGGGCGGCGGGCGGAGCGGCGGCTCCCCCGGTCCCTCGCCGTAGCGCGCCTCCGCTGTGGTTACGTCGTAAGAATCTTGGCCAGGCGGGCCGCCTCCGTTCGGACGCGACCGGGTGCGGCGGATCCGGCCAGGATGTCGAGGGCCGGGAGGGTCGTGCGGATGCCTTCGGCCGCCGCGCACTCGGCGGCGAGGGCGAGGACGTCGGCCAGCGCGCGCCGCCCGGGTTCGTCGGCGGCCTCGGTGATCACGGCCGCGAGCGTCGCCCATACCGCCGGACCCGCGCCGCTGCGCGCGGCATCGGCCAGGACCGGCAGGATCCGGTTCGGCTTCACCACGGACAGACGCCAGAGCGCCGCGAGCCATTCGCCGAGCACCTCCGGCCGGAGCCGACCGCGTGCGGTGGCCGTCAGCAGGAAGTCCAGCGCGGCGGTGCGGCTCTCCGCACGGGTGGCGGTCAGCCCGTAGGCGAGCAGGAGGTGACTCACCGGTCCGAACTCGCCCGGGGCCTCGGCGAACCGGGGCAACAGGGGGTCGGCTCCCCGCGGAGCGGACGGGTCCGCGCGGAACGCCACGGAGGGCAGGCCGTGCGCGGCGACGGCCTCCGGGTGCCAGGGTGCCAGCCAGGCCAGGTGGAGGAGCTCGGTCGACGAGAGCGACGGCACGCCCACGAACCGGGCGTGCTCGGTGGGGTCCGGGACGGCCTGGAGGAGGTCGGTGACACCCTCGGGCACCGCCGCGTCGTCGGTGTGGGCGAGGGCGTCGGCGTCCGCCACGACGGCGCCGTCGACGGGCAACGGTGCGATGCGCGGGACGGTGGGCGGGCGCCGACCGTGCGGACCGACCGGTTCGGGCTGGAACGGGGACTGGACGTGGAACCGCTGCGGTGCGGGCGGCGCCGGGTCTACGGGCAGATCGAAGCCGAGCCCGCCGGCGGCGGTGCGGACCGCCGCCAGCGCGTGCGGGGCCACCCGGAGCAGCGCTTGGGCCACGTCCTCGGGCCAGGGCCGGGCACCGGCGTTCCGGTACGCCGTGAGCCGCTCCACCAGCACGGCCCCGTCGATCGTGCCGTCGCCCGCTGTGGGCGTCGCGAGCAGGAACGGCACCGGCGCGGTGGTGATCCGGCGCGCCGCCTCGTGAATGCGCAACGCGGGCGCCACGGCCGGAGTCCTGACGTAGGCGGGCAGGCCCAGCAGGGTGGCGGTGTGCCGGTCCGACTCGTTCGCACGGCCGGTGAGGGCGTCGAGCAGGCAACCGAGCGCTGCCTCGATGCTGCGGATGCCCAACAGCCGGTTCGGGTCCCGGTCCCGCCGTTCGGCGAGGGGGGCGAGCGCGTCGCGAAGGGCGGCCTCGTCGCGGTGGTGCTCCGCGACGAGGGCGGCGAACACCGTCTCGAACTCCCCGGGGTCGGGCAGGCGGGCGGCCATCACGGCACTCAGCCGCTCGGCGGCTTCCAGGGGGTCGGCGGGCGGGGCCGGCAGCGGGGCGGGGCCCCCGTACACCGCCACGACGGGCATGTCCTCGCTCGGCCCGGCGCTCGGGGCCGTGAGGGCCAGCAGACTGCGGGCGTCGCGCTGAAGGGCGGGGCCCAGGCCGTCGGCGGCGGCGCGCACGGCTTCGGCGGTGGCGGGCGTGACGTGCGGCAGGTAGCGCGCGACCAGGCGCAGGGCCTGCTCCTGGATCGCGGGCGCCGGGTGGGTGAAGGCCGTGACGGTGGCGGGCAGCAGGTCCTCGGCCGCGGCCGGGTCACGGCGCAGCGCGGCCTCGACCTGACCCAACTGGGCGGTCGCGAGGGCCTTTTCCGGTCGGGCCAGGACCCCGGCCGTGAGTTCGGCGAGCAGGTCTCCCGGCAGCCGCGCGTTCACGGAGCCGAGTGCCTTCTGGGCGGCCTTCGCCGCACCCGGCGCACCGTCGACGGCCAGCTGGACGTGGTCACGGGCCCGGGCGAGGATCTCCTCCGCGTCGAGGGCCAGTGCCGTGTGGAGCTGGAGGAATCCGCGCAGGTTGCCGGGTCGGTCACCGCGCAGCAGCAGACCGAGGCACAGGTCGATCAACTCGGCGCGGTCGAACAGGCCCTCGCCCGCGAGTGCGGTGAGCGCCGTCGGCCACTGGTTCTGCGGGCCGTGGCCGGCGGCGTACCGGTCGGCGAACTCGGTCCCGACGTCGGGGACTTCGAAGAGCCGACGGACGAACTCGCCGATCCGGGGCTGCGCACGCAGCCAGGAGAGCAGCGAGTCGTGGTGCGGCACCGGCTCGCGCAGGCCCTGGTCGGCGAACCACTCACCGATCTCGCGGTGGTGGTAGTGCATCAGGCCGCCCTCGCGCAGCCAGCCGACCACGTAGCCGTCGGTGGTGGGGACCTCGGCGCCGGACCAGACGGCGAGGCCGTGGGCGACGATCCAGCGGTTGGCGTCGCCTCGCGCGGGCAGCCATTCGGCGAGCCGCACGGCGAGTTCACGGTGGAACGCGGCGTCACGGTGCGGCACGAGCAGCGCCCTCAGGACGACGTGGTGGTCGGGGCTGGTGGCGCCTCCGCCGGGCAGCGGCCAGGAGACGTCGAGCAGGCGCCGGGAGGTCAGCCAGTCCAGGGCCTCGGCCGGGGTCGCGGCGGACAGGATCCCGGCGAACTGCAGGGCGGCGAGCTGGTCGTAGGCGGCACGGTACCGGCCGGGGTCGCCCGCCGTGAGCTCGCGCACCAGCTCGGTGCGGAGCTTGCGCAACGGCGCCCGCAGGTGACGCAGTTCGGCGGCGGGGACCGGGCCGAGCCGGTCGATCACCCCGTGCGGGAACCGGGCAGCCACGAGGGCGCGCACCTCGTCCCAGCTGATCGTCTCGTCTGCGCGGTCGGTCACGGCGCCCCCACTCGGTCCGGTTGATGATCACGAACCTAGCCCGCGCCACCGACAACCGCGTACGCGGGTGGACGTGCGACCAGCGGCGACGCTCCCGGGTGCCCGGGAGGGGGCGGGGTGCCACGGGATCTGCGGACCACGTTGCCGACCGTGTCCACCGTGTCCACCGGGAAACGGACCGGCGGGCCGACCCCGCGAGGGGCCGACCCGCCCGTGGGCCGCGCTGCCGGACGAGCCCGGACCGCCGGAGCGGTGCGGGCCCGGACGGCGGGAGGGGGGATTCCCGCCGTCCGGGCCCTGTCCTGGCCGCCCCGTCCTCTTCTCACCCCGATCCGGCGCGACAAACCCCCGACTCCGGGCAGCGACCAGTGACCGGCTTCGGCCAGGGTGCGGTGCGCCGGGGCCCGGGAGTCTCCGTGGTCGACCGCCGCGCGAACGGGCGGTCAGGATCGGCCGGTCAGGACGGGCCGGTACCGCGGCTCAGACGACGGCCCCGTTGCGTTCGCGTGCGGGCGCGGCTCGGCCGGCACTCGGCCGAGCCGGGTCCTGCGGCCGGTCGGGGTACCGCTCCTGGAGCAGCACGGTCACCGGCATCGCGGTGAACACCGTCGACGCGGTGCCCACCACCACCCCCGCCAGCAGCGCCACGGAGAAGTCGGTCAGCGAGTCCCCACCGAGGACCGCCAGGGCCACGAGGACGAACAGCGCGCCCATTCCGGTGTTCACCGTACGAGGCAGCGTCTGCGCCACCGCGCGGTCCGCGAGCTCCGGCCAGCTCGACGACCTGCCGCCGCGGCGCAGTTCACGCAGCCGGTCCAGGACCACGACCGTGTCGTTGACCGAGTACCCGACCACGGTGAGCAGCGCGGCGAGGAAGACACTGTCCACGGGCTTGCCCAGCCAGGCGAAGAGGCCGACGACGAGCAGCACGTCCTGCATCATCGCCGTCACCGCCGCCGCCGCGTACGTCCAGCGGAACCGGACCGTGAGGTAGAGGAGTTGGGCCGCGACAGCCACCCCGAGCGCGATCACGGCGTAGGTGCGCAGTTCGCTGCCCAGACTCGGCCCGACCAGGTCGTCGCGTTCCACCGACACCTCCCCGGTGACGGCGGTCAGTGCCTCCCGGATCCGCTGCTGCTGGTCGTCGCCGGTCTCCTTGGTACGGACGGACACGCCCGTGTCGCCCGTGGTCTGCACCACCGCCTGTGGGAACCCGGCGTCGATCACCGCCGCACGGGCGGCGTCCGCGTCGATGTGCCTCGCGGCGGTGTACTGCGCCACCCGCCCGCCGGTGAACTCGACCCCGAACTCCAGGCCGCGCACGCCGATGCCGCTCAGGACCAGCAGCAGGAGCCCGGCGCAGACTCCGAGCCACCGCCGCCGGTGGCGCATCAGCCGCGGCGGTCGCCGGGTCAGGCGCACCCGCAGCCGGCCGACGGTCGCCAGTCCCGTCAGGGCCGGCCGCCGCGCGACGAAGGGCCGCCGTACCGCCCATTCTGCGAGCAGCCGGGTGATCAGCATGGCCGAGACCATGGAGGCCAGCACGCCGATCGAGAGCGTCACTCCGAAGCCCTTGACCGGCCCGATCGCGAAGACGAAGAGCAGCCCGGCGGCCAGGAGCGTCGTCACATTCGAGTCGGCCACGGCACTCCACGCCTTCGCGAACCCGGTGTGCAGCGAGCGCCGCAGGTCGCGTTCCGGTCCGCGTTCCGGTCCTCGCTTCTGTCCACGGGACTGGGCACCGAGCCTGGCGTACTCCTCCCTGGCCCTTTCGAAGACGAGCACGTTGGCGTCCACCGCGATGCCGACCGCCAGCACGAAGCCGGCCAGTCCCGGCAGCGTGAGGGTCGCGCCGAGCGCGACCACGGCGGCGTACGAGATCAGGCCGTAGAGGGCGAGCGCGATGGTGGCGAGTGCGCCGAGCAGCCGGTAGACGGCAATGATGAAGATCGCGGTGCACAGCAGGCCGATGCCCGCGGCCAGAGCGCTGGCCCGGATCGCCTCGGCGCCGAGCGAGGGGCCGACGGTGCTCTGCTCGATCGCCTTCACCGGCACGGGCAGGGCGCCGCCCTCCACCAGCGCCGCGAGATCACGGGCCTCGTCGGCCGAGAACGCGCCGGTGATCTGTGCCGAACCGCCGGCGATCCCCTGGCCGCAGGGCACGCTGTCCTGCATGCCCGGCGCGGACACGATCCGGTCGTCGAGCACGATCGCCACCCGCCGGGCGGGGTCCGACGGCCCGGCGCAGGCCGCGTCACCGGTGAGGCGCGCCCAGGTGTCGGCGGCCGCCCCGCGGAAGGAGAGGTCGATGCCCCAGCCGCTGCCCGACCGGGTGTCGAGCACCGCCCGGGCGCTCTTGACCCCGTCGCCCGTCAGGGCCGGCGGGCCCAGGAGCAGCTGCCTGCCGGGTACGTCGGGATCGGCGAGGGCCCGCGAGCCGTCCGCCGCCGGGGACCCGACCGGTCCGTCGGCGGCTGCGGTGGCGCCGGTGACGGCGTGGAAGGTGAGCTGTGCGGTGCGGCCGATGACCTCGGCGGCCTTGCGCGGGTCCTGGACTCCGGGAAGTTCGACGACGATTCGGCGCTCTCCGGAGCGGGCGAGCGAGGGTTCGGCCACGCCGAGGCCGTCGACCCGGCGGCGCAGCACCTCCAGCGCCCGGTCGGTGGCGGCGGCGTCGGCGCGCACGCCGGGTGCGTCCTGGGTCTCCAGGACGATGCGGGTCCCGCCGCGCAGGTCGAGGCCGATTCGGGCGGGTGTGGTCAGGGCGACGTAGAACGAGACGCCGACGACGGCGAGCGCGAGGAGCGCACGCCAGAACGTGGCACGACGAGAGGACATGGGTTCTCCACGGGCGGTCCGCGGGATCCGGGCATCGCCGACGGGCGGGTGCCGTTCCCGGGGACGGGCGGACGCAAGGGGACAACGCGCCGCAACGAGCCTCCGGCGTCGAACGGCCGGATCCCTCTCGTTCCGGGCCGCGGGCATGCCGCGGCTCCCGGGACGGCGGGCGCGTGGAACGTCAGCTGCTCCGGGTGGAGGGAGGACCGCGGGTGAGCCGCGGGTCGTACGCGCCGCGGGGCGGTGCCCGTTCCTGTCGCGGCCCCGGGGCGGACGCCCCCGTCAGGGGCGCGGGACCGGCCGGGCACGCGCACGCGAGGACGGCTGGCGGCAGAACGGGCAACCGCGTGGCGGGTTCCGTGGCCGTCGTCCGTTGCAGGGCGGCATCCGAGCCGCTGCGCTCCGGCCCGCGCCGGACCTCCGGACGTGCGGGGCCGACCGGCACGGGGGTGGCGGGTGCGGCCGAGGGGACCGCCGGCGCGGGGGCGGCCTGCGCGATCGGGGCCGTACCGAGCAGGACCAGGCACAGGGCCCAGACGGCGAGGAGTACGCACGGCAGCGCCACCGCCGTGCCCGGACGGACACGACGGCCCGGCTCGGCCGCTCTCACCACCCGTTCCCTCACCACGCTCCTCCCGCGAGTGACTCACTGTAGGCGACGACGCCGTCCGACGGTGCAGCGGTCCGATTCCTGTCCACCCGGCCGACGGTGAGTGCCCCTTCGGCCGGTGGCCGTGCGGGCGCGGGGGCATCACCGTGCGGGCCGCAGGGGCATCACCTCGGCGGGCCTGTACCGCGGGCGCGTTCGGCGAACCAGAACCCGGCCGACACCGCCGTCCGTGACGAATGCCCCGCGTCGCAGCACGACGACCGTGCCGGACGGATCCCCGCACGTGGGGAGACTGCGTGCACTCCGGGGCAGGCCCGGCACCTGCACGTCGGGGCGAGGACGACGGGTCCCCTCAGGCGTGGGCCACCGTGCGGGCCCGGTACCAGGCGACCGTCGCAGCCGCGCCCTCCTGCGGCGTGGTGACCTCGGCGGGACCGAAGGTCCGGCGGTACAGCCCGTCGTCGACGGTCCAGGGGCGGTCGAACTGGTACCAGATGTCTACCAGTTCCCTGGCGGCGGGGTTGGACAGTCCGACCAGTCGCATGAGCGGCTTCGCGGTCGCGCGGACGCGGGCGCGGGTGCCGGCTGCCTCGGCGACCTCCTCGATGAACTGCCGCGGGGTGAGCGCCGGGGCGGCGGGGAGGACGAAGGCCCGCCCGTCCGCGGCGTCGCTCTCGCCGAGCCGGACCAGCGCGGCCGCGACGTCCGGCAGGTAGTGCAGGGTACGGGGGACGTCGAGGCGCCCGGGCCAGAAGACCGTCCGGTCCCCGAGTACGGCCGGCACCACTGCGGCGCCGATGACGCTGTTCGTACCGCCGGGACCGTAGTAGTCGGCGGCCTGGCCGATGGTCACGCGAAGGCGTCCGCTGTCATGGGCCCGCAGGAGCCGGTCCGTCATCGCCTTGCGGACGGCGCCCTTGCGGCTGGTGGGTCGCTGGGGCGTCTCCTCGGACACCGGCCCGTCGATCGGTCCGTACCGGTAGAGGTTGTCGGCGAACACGAGCTTCGCGCCGGCCGCCGCGGCCCCTTCGACGATGGCGTCGGTGAGCCCGGGGAAGTCCTGCGGCCATCGGTGGTAGGCGGGTTGGGCGCAGTGGTACACGACGGCGGCGCCGGCGAAGGCGGCGCGGGCGCCCTCGGTGGTGGTCAGGTCGGCGGTGAGGGAGGTGACGCCGGCCGGCACGTCGATCGGCGTGCGCCCGACGGCGCGGGGGCGGTGGCCGCCGCGCACGAGTTCGCGGACGACGGCGGACCCGATGCCGCCGCCGGCGCCGAGGACGACGTGCAGAGGGGTGGGCATGGTGCGCTCCTTCGATGGGACGGCTGGGATACGACGGGTTCGGTGGTGGTGGCGCCGGCGTCGGCGGCGAGGTCGGCGGGGCGGGTCCCACCGCGCCGCCGGCCCCGAGGGGAGCCGCCGCCGGGGCTCCGAGGAGCGGCGAGGTCAGCGGGCCCGGCGCGCGAGAACGACGGCAGCGGCCAGGAACCACAGCTGGAGCAGGGCCGAACCGATCGAGGTGGCGGCGCCCGGATCGGCGCCGGCGAGTTCGACCAGCGGCAGGGCGAGACCTGCCGCGGTGAGGAGTGCCGCGATCAGCAGCCACCGCGGTGCGGTGCGGGCGCGCAGGGCGGCCACCGAGGCGCACACGAGCCAGCCCACCGCGAAGAGCGAGACGCCGAGGACTTCGCCGACGCCGCCGCCGAAGTCGTTCAGCACCTGGTACTGCACGGCGACCGCCTCGCGTGCGGCCGCGTCGGACGCAGCGCCGTAGGTCTCGGCGAGGCCGGGCATCGCCAGCAGCCAGCGCGAGATGCCGATCGTGCGGGCGAGGGTCGAGGCGACGGCGAACCCGACGGCCAGACGCGTGAGCAGGCTCTCCGTACCGCCGGTCAGGGCCCTGCCGGTCCACACCGCGACCGGCAGGAACAGGACCGAGTAGACCAGGTAGACGGCGTATCCGGCGCGGACGGCACCTTCGTTCTCCAGCAGCCGCGGCAGCGCGATGGCGGCGGGGTCGTCGAGGCTCGCGGGCCAACCGATCGCGGCTCCGAGCACCACGATCGGGACGATGAGGAGGAGGCCCTCGACGGCCAGCAGAACGGCGGCCGTGCGCCGGGGGTCGAAGGCGCGGGGCGGGACGCCGGACAGAGGGACCGGGTGATGGGTCACGGACATGGACACGAACTCCTTGCGAGTGGCGTTCACTGTGCGACTGGTGTTCGCACTTTAGCGAGCAGTGTTCGCAATGTAAACGGCAGTCGCACTTTGCTAGAGTGTTCGCATGCCCTCACCCACCCGCCGTGAACGGCTCCGCGCCGAGACCCTGGACGAGATCAAGGCCGTCGCCCTGCGCCAACTGCGCGAGGTCGGAGCCGCCCAGCTCTCCCTCCGCACGGTCGCGACCGACCTCGGCATGAGCCCCGCCGGGCTCTACCGCTACTTCGACAGCCGCGACACGCTGCTGACCACGCTGATCACCGACTCCTTCGACCGGCTCGGCGACGCCCTCGAACAGGCCCGCGACGCCGACCCGGACGCCGACGTGGCCGACCGGCTGCTCGCCGCACTCGCCGCCTACCGCCGATGGGCCGTCGAGCATCCCCAGGAGTTCGGCCTGATCTACGGCACCCCCGTCCCCGGCTACGCCGCCCCACCGGACGGCCCGACCAGCACCGCCACCCGACGCGTCGGCGGGGCACTCGCGCCCCTGTTCGTCGAGGCCTGGCAGGAGGGCCGGCTACGCCTGCCCGACGACGTCGCACCCGACCCGGCCCTGGCCCGCTACGCCGCCGAACTGGACCCCGGCCTCCCGACCGCCGCCGCGGCCGCGATCCTCGGAGCCTGGACCAGGCTGCACGGGCTCGTCATCCTCGAAGCCTTCGGCCACCTCCGCTGGCTGAGAAACGCGACGGCCGATCTCGCCGAGCAGCAACTCCGGCTGCTCCTCGCCGAGATCGGGCTCTCCCCCGCATCCGCCCCCCGCTGAAGCACCGCCCCCACCGGGCCCACCGGGCCCACACGCCCACACCGGATCGGCCGAGCCGAGGGCGAGGCTCCGGCCGTCCGTGTCAGCGCGGGAGGCGGACACCGCTCACGGGCGAAGCACCCGCCTCGCCCGTCGGCGCCACCCGCCCCTACAAGCCCACAACCCGGCAACGAGCAGGCAGCCCTCCCCCGCAGCCGCCGGGAAACGAACCGGGGGCGACGCCGGGGCTGCGGTGGGGGCCCTACCTGCTCAGCTGAACCCGATCTCGGTGAAGCAGCAGCCTCCGCGCGCGGCGCTGGACAGGACCGGGCCCGGGGTGAGTCGCGGGGCATGTCGGACGTACTGGCGGAAGCCCGACGCGCGGAACTTCAGGTCGAAGGCGTGACCCTCGATGTGCCAGAGCGGCAGGTCCTTCCTGCTGTCGTCCGGGACCAACTGGTGCACGTCGGCGATCTCCAGCTCCGGGGACGAGTCCTTGAATCCGAGTTCCCCTTCAAGCTCCCAAACCTCTTCGAAGACCAGCGTCGCCGGGGAGACCCAGAAGGAGAAACTCTTCGCCGGCCGCACCGGGTGGACCCAGCGAACGATGTAGTCGAGGTCGAACAGAAGCCGCGGCAGGACGTCGTCGGTCTGTTGCACGTGCAGGCCGTGGATGGTGGCGTCGTGCCATCCCATCTCCTCGAAGTCGGTGTCACTCCAGACACTCTTGGAAAGGCCTGATTCCCGGTGGCTGCCGCTGCTCATGCCCGTATCCAACCAGACCAGCCACTGGCAGCTCGTCACTGATCGGAGCTGTAGTGTGCGCCCCCGTGCCGCCGCTACGGGCGGAGGGCGTCCAGCAGTATCGGCAGGGCGTGGCGGAGTTCGCGGTACCCGTAGGTTCCGGTGTGGGTGCCGGGGAAGACGTGCGTGGTGACCGGTGCCCCCAGGCGCTTGAGCCTGCGGTCCAGCGCCCGGGCCTCGAAGCCGCAGGCGGCCTCGGTGACGGAGACAACGTCGTCGGGGAACAGGGCGATCCACTTCTCGGTGCCGGGGATGTGGACCTCCGGCTCGTCGGCGTCGAGCGGGCCGGGCGTGCCGTCGCCGGAGGAGAGGTAGACGGGCGTGTTCCGCAGCCCTTCGGCCCGGTAGTACGGGTCCCAGTCCAGCCAGACGTCCCACTGCTTCCAAGGGTCTCCCCAGATGGCGTAGCCGTCCAGGCCCACGTAGGCCGCGCCGGACAGCCACATCTCCGGGTGGCGGACGGGGTGGAAGGGGGCGCTGAAGGCGGCCACGGCGCCGAACAGGCCCGGGATTCGGGCGGCCATGCCCAACACCCCGAAGCCGCCCTGGGACTCTCCGGCCGCAGCGCGGCAGGGTCCGGCGCCGTAGTCGCGTTCGACCAGGGGGATGACTTCGCGGAGGAAGTAGGTGCGCACCAGGGGTCCGCCGGCCCGGCCGTGGTTCCACCAGTCGGTCCAGAAACCGAAGAGCGGCATGGCCGGCATGACCACGAGGACGTCGTGGAGTTCGGCCAGCTCCTGAACCTTGAACATGGTGGCCCAGGTGGTGTGGTCGCCGTCGCCGCCCGCCAGGAGGTAGAGCGTGGGCCACCGGTCGCCGGGCATTCGGCGGTCCCAGCCGCGAGGGGTCAGGAGGGCGACGGGGACGGTGCGGCCCAGGGCCGCGGAGTCGACGGTCAGCTCGATCAGCCGGTCGTCCACCTGTCGTTCCCTGATGGCCCGGCCGGTCGTGCGGGCAGGCGAGGCGGCGGCCGGCACCGATGGTCCGCCGGCCGCGAGGAGGGCGGCACCGGTCAGCAGCGCACGGCGCGTCGATGAGTAGGTCACATCCGCCTTCTCGGCAGCGGGCCCCGACTTCTTGAGGGACGTACCGGCCTGTCGCGTCATGTCTCCTCCGCAGGGCGGACTCCTGCCCGGACCACCCGCCGCCGGCCGCTCCGGAGCTCGCCGTAGCACCCGAGGGCCGAGAACCTGTCCGGGATCACGGCGTGGGTGGGCGCCGGGCGGTGCCGGTGTGGGCTGGACCATGAGGTAGGCGGCGACCATGCCCGCCATATAGCTTGACCCTTTATGACGGCCTTTCGTATCGGTGTGATGTACGACCGCTCCTGGGACCCGGCCGGGCTGCCCGCCTTCGCGCGCGAGGTCGAGGCGCTGGGGGTGGACGACCTGTGGGTCGTCGAGGATCTGGGGTGGAACGGCGGGATCTCGGCGGCGGCGGTGGCCCTGGGCGCGACCGAGCGGCTCCGCGTCGGCATCGGGATCGCGCCCGCGCCCTTGCGCAGCCCCGCGTTGCTGGCGATGGAGGTGGCCACCCTGGCCAGGGTCTTCCCCGGCCGGCTGGTGGCCGGGATCGGTCACGGTGCGCGGGAGTGGATGCAGCAGGTCGGTGTGGCCCCACGGTCGCCACTGGCGCTGCTGGAGGAGACCCTGAACGCGGTGCGCGGCCTGCTGCGTGGCGAGCGCGTCACGGTGGACGGGCGTGAACTGCGAATCGACGGGGTGGAGTTGGTCCACCCGCCGGCGAAGAATGCGGTGCCGCCGGTGATTGCGGGCGTCGTCTCGCCCAAGTCTCTGGAGCTGGCCGGCCGCGCCGCGCAGGGCACGCTCGTGGCCGAGGGCCACGGCCCGGCGGACCTGCGCGCGGTCCGCGCCGCCGCGGAGCGCGGCGGCGCGGGCGCGGACTACACGATCACCGCCTTCACCTTCGTGGGCGTGGGAGGCGTGGCAGCGCCGGCCCTGCGGGACGCCGTCGCGGGACACGCGCAGTGGCTGGGGCGCGAGGAGTCAGCGACGTTCGCGGCCGGGGGCACGGCGGCCGAGGCCACCGCAGCGCTCCACACGCTCGCGGACGCCGGCGCGCAGACGGTGGTGGTGCGGATCTGCGGTCCCGAGCCGCTCGCGCAGCTCCGCGAGGTAATGGCAGCCCTCGGCAGCTGAGGACCGTCAGTGCCCGCCGGGAAGCGCTGAAGGGTTGACGCCCCAAAGAATGAGTGGTTGATTACTCACAAGCAAACGGAACGGCGACGTCAACCCCCTAACCCCCTACTCCTGAGGGTTCAATCGTCCGACAAGATGGCAGCCCGCAGACGGCCATCCGATCAGGCAAGGGAGTAAGTGATTGACCACACCTAGTCTGCTGCATGATCGGTCAGGCATGACCCCTCACCGCCGAACGCACCACTGACACCGCCGTCGACAGGAGCACCCCGGCGTCGCCCGATTCACGGCCCCTGGATCGCGAGCGCCGACACCCCGAGGCTCCACTCCCCAACCGCAGCACCGCATCCCAGATCACGACCATTCGATGGAGGACCCGATGTTCGACAACCGAGACGAGCTGGCGCAGTCGTTCGAGAAGCACGACGGGACGCACGCCGAGAAGCACGACGGAAAGCTGGACCGGAAGGCCGACAAGAAGGCCGTGAAGAAGCGTCGGCGCACCCGGCAGTGGGCCGCGGAGATCGCGGCCTACTCCGGCCTGGGAGTGGTCGTCCTGGCCGAACCCTGGCTGCTACTCCTGCTCGTCGTCCCGGCCCTGGTGCTCGCCCTGCGGGACTGACCCGCTTCGCGGATCCACCCCTGGCAGCCCGTCACCCGAACCGCGAGGTGGCGGGCTCCCGGCCCGCCACCGGGAGCGGGCGGGCGCGGGGATCGGCGTTCGGCCTGCTGTCCGCAGACCGGGCGGGCGGTCACAGGCAGGCAGGGAACGGCCACCCCGGGTGACCTTGATCACAACACCGTGTCATCCGCGAGGGGCGAGCCATTAGTGAGAACATGATCCCCATTCCCGGCACCCGCAGTGCCGACGCCGAACCCGGCACCCCCGACCCCGCCGTCACGGAGCTGCGCCATCTCCTCTTCGGGGCCGACCGGGCCCAGGTGCACGGCCCCTGGCAGGAGTTAGCCACCGACCCGTCGATGCACCGGCAGCACGAGACCGATCTCTCCGACCAGCTCGACGCCTCCTACCGGCGTCTGCGTCGTCTGAACCGAATCACCGACCCCTTCGAACTCTCCCGCGACCCCTACCGGCTGACGGCCCTCCACGAGTGGACCGGCCCACTGGACGGCGCGCTCACCGTCCTGGCAGGCATTCACTACAACCTCTTCCTCGGCAGCCTGCTCGACCACGACCCCCACCCCAAGCGGCCGTTGACCGAGTACGCCGCCATGGACCGGATCGGCACCTTCCTCTGCACCGAGCTCGCGCACGGCAACGACGCCACCGCCCTGGAGACCACCGCCGCCTACGACCAGGCCGACCGCACGTTCACCCTGCACACCCCGCACGGCGGCGCCCGGAAGTTCATGCCCAACACCAGCCTGGCCGGCGGCCCCAAGTCCGCCGTGGTGGCCGCGCGGCTGCTGGTCGAGGGCCGCGACCACGGCGTGTTCCTCTTCCTCGTCCCGCTCGCCGACCACCGGGGCACCCTGCCCGGGATCACCGTGCGACCGCTGCCGCTGCGCCCGGGAAGTCCGGTGGACCACTGCCTGACCTCCTTCGACCAGGTCCGCCTGCCGTACGAGGCGCTGCTGACCGGCGAGCAGGGCCGGCTCGCGGACGACGGCACCTTCACCAGCGCGATGGGCAGCAAGCGGAAACGGTTCCTCACCGGAATCGGCCGGGTCACCCTCGGCAAGCTCTGCATGAGCGCCAGCGGGATCGGCGTCGCCCGGGCCGCGCTGGCCACCGCCGTCCGCTATGCCCACCACCGCCGGGTGACCGGTGCCCGGCCGGACCGCCGGGTACCCGTGTGGGCGCACCGCACCCACCACGGCCCGCTGGTCGAAGGGCTCGCCACCGCCTACGCGATGACGGCACTGCACCGGGTGGCGACCGCCCGGTGGGCCGAGCGCGACCGCACGGACCCGGAGGCCGTCACCGTCGCGGAACGCCAGGCCGCCGTGGCGAAGGGCTGGATCACCTGGCAGGCGCGTGCCCTGCTGATCGAGTGCCGTGAGCGCTGCGGGGCCCAGGGCCTCCTCCCCGTCAACGGAATCGTTTCCGCGGCCATCGACGTCGAAGGGACGATCACCGCCGAAGGTGACAACCTCGCGCTCTGGGCGAAGACCGGGGCCGAACTGCTGCTCGACCGGGATCCGCCGCCGGCCGGCGCCACCGAGGGCAGCCTGAGCGACCCGGCCGTCCGTCAGAGACTGCTGCAGACCGCCGAGCACCTCCTGCTGGTCCGCGCGCGGGCCCGGCTTCGCGAGGCACCCGCCGGCGACGGCCTGCGCCGCTGGAACGCCGCCGCTCCCGCCGCTCTGGACGCCGTCACCGCCCGGGCCGAGCACCAGGCCGGGGCAGCCCTGCTGGCCTGGGCGGTGCGCGCCACCGATCCGCAGGCCCGCGCGGCGCTCCTGGACCTGCACCTCGTGTTCACCCTGCGGCGCCTCCAGGCCCGCAGCGGCACGCTGCACGGTGAGCGGCACCTGACGGCCGCCCGGCTCGACGAGTTGCCCGACCTGATCGAGCAGGCCATCGCCCGGCTCGCCGACCAGTCCCTCACCCTGGTCGACGCCTTCGATCTGCCGGAACGATTCTTCGCCCTGCGTCCGATCGCCAACGCCGACTACCAGGAAGCCTTCGAGGACGCACCTGCCCACGGGGGCCTCACCGTGGGCGCCTGACGGAGGATATGCCTGACGGAGGGCTTTGACGGCACGCGGCCGTCCGACAGCGGAACGGCCCCCGCCCGGCGCCCCTGGGAGGGCGCCTGGCGAGGGCCTCGCGCGTCCACCGTCCGGCATCGTGGGGACCGGTGGAGGGGGAAGCCTCGGGCGCTCAACCGACCGGGCTCGGCCGTCGAGCGGGCGGCGGCCGGGGCGACCGCTCGTCCGTCAGACGGAGGTGGAGAGTGCTACGTGGCGCCACTGGTCGAGTTCACGCCGTACAAGATCCAGTTTCGCCTCGACACGCTCGACCGCGTCTGCGCCCAACTGCAGGCGCAGCGGAGGCTCGGCGGTCTCGGTGACGTCCACGATGGCTCTGGCGGCCTTCGCCGGGTCGCCCGGCTGCCGGCCGTCGTTGTGGACCAGTGCCTCGCGCACCGGTCCCGCGGCGGTGCTGTAGTCGGCGATGGTGGCCGGCTCGATCCGGAGGCTGGCGCTGCCCAGGAAGTCCGTGCGAAAGCCGCCCGGTTCGATGATCGTGACGCGGACTCCGAGGGGGGCGAGTTCGCCGTGGAGTGCTTCGGAGATGCCTTCGAGGGCGAACTTCGACGCGCCGTAGAGGCCCGTCGCCGGTGCGGTGGCGAAGCCGGCCACGGAGCTGATGTTCAGGACATGTCCGGATCGCTGGGCGCGCAACGTCGGCAGGGTCGCCCGCAGCGTGTTGAGCACGCCGAACACGTTGACGTCGAACAGTGCCCGAGCGGCCTTGTCCGAGGTCTCCTCGATCGCGCCGACGAGTCCGTACCCGGCGTTGTTGGCCACGACGTCGATCCGGCCGAACCGGGCGAGCCCGGCCTCCACAGCGGCCGTCAGCTGCTCCGGTTCGGTCACGTCCGCGTTCACCGCCAGCAGTCCGTCCGGCTGGTGCGGGTACGCATCGAGCACCGCCGACACGTCCCTCGCTGTAGCGATCACGCCGTGTCCCCGGTCCAGTGCCTCGCGGGTGATCTCCGCGCCGAGCCCCCGCGATGCCCCGGTGACAAACCAGATACTCATGCTTCTCCCCTGTTCCGTCGACCCGACGGGCCGACGGCTCGACGCTAGACCCTAGAGTCGGGTCTAGATCAACAGCTGGGTGAGGGGGCGCTCATGGACCTGAGCATCGGTGAGGTGGCGCAGCGCAGTGGGCTGAGCGTGCACGCGTTGCGGTTCTACGAGCGGGAGGGCCTGTTCGCCAACCCCGTACGCCGTCTGTCCAACGGCCGCCGGATCTATCACGAGGAGGATCTGGGATGGCTGGCGATCTGCACGAAGCTGCGTTCCTCCGGCATGTCGCTGGCGATGATCCGGCAGTACATCGAGCTGGTCCGCCAGGGCACGGGCAACGAGCAGGAACGGCTCGAACTGCTGCGCCGACACCAGGACCACGTGGAGGCCCAGGTCCGGGAGCTGCAGGAGACCCTGGACGTGATGCGGCACAAGGTGCGGATCTACGAGGACCATGTCGCCCGGGGCGAAGCCGACCGGCTCTGGAACCCGTCCCACCCGGATGCCGGGGCCTGCTCGGAACCGGTGGATCGGCTCTGTGAGGTCACACCCTCCTGAGCGATCTGGAACGTGATCGCCGGTGCCCTGGGAGGAATGGTTCGCCGGGATCATCCGGGCAGGCCGTTGAGTGGCCTCCTGCGTGGTCAGGACACTAGGTTCGACGTTGATCAAGGGGGTGGGACCGGGCATGACGGTCGACGGCAGATGGTTCGTGTTGGTCGAGGAGAGCTACGAGGGCAGGACCGACGACGGCGGTACCTCCTGGCGGCTCGGCCGCCAGGAGGAGGCGGGTACCTTCGAGCAGGCCCGGGAGGCGGCCGTGGAGACCGCCCGGACCTTCCGGCCCGGGGGCTGGCTGGGAGACCACTGGAACCCGCACCACGGGCGGCGTATCTACCAGTTGACGGACCGGTCCTGGCTGGTGGAGGTCACGCAGGGCCACCAGAGGAGAACGTTCCGGGTCACCCTGGGCAACCTCGTCGAGGTGGTGGCCGAGACCGAGCCCGCGCCCGTGGCCGCTCCGAGGAAGAAGGGCCTCTTCGGCCGCGCTCAGGACTCCTGACGGAGGTGGTGGGCCTGAGCCGGTCAGCGGTCGGTGTCGTGCGCGAGGCCGCCGGGTAGCAGGACCTGGTCGGCCGCGTCGTCGCACGCGACAAACCTGGCGACGTCGGCGATTGTCCCCGGGATACTGGTCGCCCATGGATGAGGTCAAAGTCGTTGTCGCCCATCCCGAGCGCGCCACCCTGCGCGTCGGCGACGTGTTCCTGAAGGTGGACGCCGATCAGGCGCGCGTCGACGTCGAGGTCGAGGCGATGTCCCTCGCGCCGGTTCCGACCCCCGAGGTCCTGTGGCGCAACCCGCCCGTACTCGCGATCGCCGCGCTCCCGGGGACGACACTCGGGCGCCTCGGTGGGCCGTCGACCGGGTCGTCGGCGGCGTGGGCCGCGGCGGGCGCCGCCATCCGGAAGCTGCACGACGCACCGCTGCCGCCCTGGCCCGGCCGGGCCGGCCGCGGCACCGCCGCGCTGGCGGCCGAACTCGACGACGAGTGCGAGCTGCTCGTGACGAAGGGTCTCCTGTCCGCTGACCTGGTCACCCGCAACCGCCAGGTCGCCGAGGCCGCGCTCCGGCCGTGGACTGCGGCGTTCACGCACGGCGACCTGCAGATCGCGCACGTCTTCGTCGACGGCGACGAGGTCACGGGCATCATCGACTGGTCCGAGGCGGGCCAGGGTGATGCCCTGTACGACCTCGCCACCTTCACGCTCGGACACGAGGAGCACCTCGACGACGTCGTCGCCGGCTACGGCACCGACGTCGACCTCGACGTGATCCACGCGTGGTGGTCGTTGCGAAGCCTGCTGGTGGTTCGCTGGCTGATCGAGCACGGCTTCGACCCGTTCGCGCCGGGATGTGAGGTCGACGTCCTGAGATCCCGGATGTGAGGCGGCGCGGACCCGACTACTGCGCAGGCGTTCCGACGCATGCCCAGGCCGTCCCCCCGGGGGCGCATCGCCTGCCCGTACTGACGGCTCCGGGCGCCGACGTCGAGCGGGGCGCCGTCGCACCGGGGCCCGTCCGGCAGCCGACCAGGTCCGGAGGCGGCGGGGTACGGCGTACCTCCCGCGGTGTCAGTCCTACCGGTCGACCGTCACTGGTGCGGGATTTCGATGCCGGCGGCGCGCAGGTGCGCCTCGACCAGGGTGTTCAGCCGGGCGATGGCCGGCTCCTGATCCTCCCGGTGGTGGTTGATCAGTCCGTACCGGGCAGAGGCGTCGGACCGGCGCCGGGAGCCCGCCGGCACCTCCAGCAGCGCGCGGCCGGCCAGCAGCTTGTCGGCCAGCGAGGTCGCCAGCTCCTCGATCCGCGGGTCGTCGGGCTGCCAGGACGCCGCCTCCAGGCCGCGCTTGGTCAGTTCGACGAGCTCGGGATCGCCCAGTCCGTGTTCGAGCCTGGTCAGGAAGGTGTCGAAGACCTCCGGGGCCAGCGCCCGGGCCAGCACCAGGGCCTCCCGTTGCGTGGCGACGTAGTCGGGGCCGAAACCGAGGCCGGCGAGCCGGTCCAGGACCGCGCAGGCCCGGTCGGGCAGGAGGGCGCGGTCGCCGTGGGCGAGCCGGTGCAGCGTGTCGCGTCGCGCGATCAGGTCCTCGACCTGTGCGGTGAGCCGACGGTGGACATCGTCCAGGGCGGCGGCGAACCGCTCGGGATCGGCATCGAGCAGCTCGCCGATCTCGGCCAGCGGGACGCCCGCTCCGGCCAGGGTCCGGGCCTGGACCAGCCGGAGGAGGTCGGCCGACCCGTAACGCCGGTAGCCGGAACCGTCACGTTCCGGCTCGGCGACCAGGCCGAGCCGGTGGTAGTGCCGCACGGTCTTGATCGTGACGCCGACGAACGCCGCGGCCTGACCGATCGTGAGCCCCCCTGCCATCGGCTCAACGCACCCGCAGATCGTGGGCGTCCGCGTCCCCGCGAGCCGCGTCGGCCCGGACGTCCTCGGGCACGGTCGAGCGGTGGCCGCAGGCGGCCTTCGCGCTCACTGTGAGCTGGGGGTTGCGGATGATCACAGAGGTGAGGGTAGCGCGCGTCCGCTCCCGTCCGTCTCCCGCCCGCCCCCTCGGTGTCGCGTTGACCTTGACCTTGGGTCAAGGTGCACGCTCCTTCCGAGGCCGCCACGAAGGGGCCGGGCAGCCACCGGGGCCGCCGTGGAATCGAACACCGTGGACAAGGGGATTCATGATGGCAAGGAACGACAGCGGCTTCTCCGAGGCAGGGCTGCGCCGGCTGCACGACGTGCTGGCACGGCACGTCGAGTCCGGGAGGATTCCCGGGCTCGTCGCCCTGGTCAGCCGCGACGGCCGGACGCACGTCGAAGCGCTCGGGACCATGCGGCACGACGGGGGCGCGCCGATGCGCCGGGACACGATCTTCCGGATGGCGTCCACCTCCAAGCCGGTCACGACGGCGGCAGCGATGATCCTGCTCGACGAGTGCCGGCTTCGGCTGGACGAGCCGGTGGACCCGTGGCTCCCCGAGCTCGCCGACCGCCGGGTCCTGAAGCGGCCCGACGGCCCGCTGGAGGACACCGTGCCCGCGCGGCGGCCGATCACCGTACGGGATCTGCTGACCTCCACGTTCGGGCTCGGACTGGACTTCGATCTGCTGGAGTCCCCGATCCGGGCCGCCACCTTCGAACGCCTCGACTACAGCGTGGCGTCCGGCCCGGCACCGGACCCGGACGAGTGGATGCGCCGCCTCGGGGAACTGCCGCTGTCGTACCAGCCCGGAGAGCGGTGGCAGTACGACCTCAGCAACGAGGTACTCGGCGTGCTGGTCTCCAGGGTCACGGGTCGGCCGTTGGAGACGTTCCTGCGCGAACGCGTCCTCGAACCGCTCGGGATGAAGGACACCGCCTTCCACGTACCCGCCGAGAAGATCGACCGGCTGCCGCCCCTGTACGGGCCCGACCCGCAGACCGGGGAGTTCCACGTCTGGGACGAGGCGGAGGGCGGAAGGTCCAGCCGGCCCCCGGTCTTCCAAGGTGCCGGCGGCGGGCTGGTCTCCACCGTCGACGACTACCACGCCTACTTCCGGATGCTGCTCGATCACGGGGTGCACGGCAGCGAACGGGTCCTGTCCCGGTCCGCCGTCGAACTGATGACCACCAACCGCCTCGCACCCGGGCAGCAGACCTCCCGGGACGCCATGTACCGGAGCATCGCCCACATGACGGTCGGCCAGGGGCAGCAGGGCGGCTGGGGCTTCGGGATGGCGGTGCGCACCCATCGCAGCGACTACGCACCCGTCGGTCAGTTCGGCTGGGACGGCGGTACGGGCACCACCGTCCACGCCGACCCGGACGACCGGCTCACCGGAATCCTGCTCACCCAGGTCGGGATGTCCACCCCGGACTCGGCGCGGCTCATCCACGACTTCTGGACCACCCTCTACCAGGCCACCGATTCCTCCTGAGGATCCCGAGCGGCCTGCGGGACGGCCTGCGGGACGGGCGACGGGACGGCTTCGTCGCACCGCCCGTCCCGCAGATCGCACTCGTGCCCGGAGAACGGCACCTGGGCCGACGCCGTACTGAGCGCCCACCCCGGCCGGAGCCGAACCCGTCGCTCCGCTCCCCGCAGCGGCCACGGGCTCGGCGGATCAGCTGCGGGAGCCCGGCCCGGGGTCCTACGGTGTTTCGCATCGGCGTGACCGTGCGTCAGGTACACAGGACGGGTTCGGTCGGGGTGGAAGAGGAACGGGTGGCCGCCGTGACCGGGCCGAGGGGGACCGGTCCCGGATCGGGGTCGGGATACGCGGTCGGTGGCCGGCTCGTCCTGACCTCCGCCCACGTCACCGGACCTGTCGGCACGAGGGTGGAGGTGTTCCACCCTGGCGGTACCGGCAGCGCGGGCGGGCGCGTGGTGTGGGCCGGCACACCGAAGGAGCGTGACGACGCCGCACTGGTCCTGGTCGACGACTCCGAGCACTGGCAGCCGCCGACCGCGCCCGTCCGGTGGGGGCGCACGGTCACCAGACGCCCTGGCGCGCGCTGCGAGACCTGGGGCGTACCGGACGAGGCCCAGCGCCACGGCCGTCCGATCGAGGCCTCCCAGCTACGCGGGGAGGTGAACCCGGGAAGTGGCTTCGTCGGTAACCAGTACGTCATGGACCTGCGCACGCCCGTGTCCGGGTGGCGCGGCGGCGGGACGTCGCCGTGGGGCGGTCTGTCCGGCGCCGCGATGTTCTGCGACCGCTACCTGACCGGCGTCGTGGCCGCCGATCGGAACCACTCCGCCCACGGCCGGCTGAACGTCGTCCCGGCCTACGTCCTCCACCACGACCCGGCGTTCCGCGCCGCCCTGGCCGAGCACGGTGCCGGCCCGGTCGGGGGTCTGGAGCCGGTGGAGTTCCAGGACCTCACCGACCGCGCCGATTCTCCTGCCGGCCGGCCCGTTCCTGCGACACCGGCGGCGCTGCTGGAGGCCGGGCGGCAGACCGTTCCCTTCCACGGCCGCGAGGACCTGCTCGCCGAGATGACCGCGTGGTGCGCGCTGGGCGGGTTCGGAGTGTGGCTGCTGCACGGTCCGGGCGGTCAGGGCAAGACCCGCCTCGCCCACCACCTCGCCCATCTGCTGACTGCCGACGGCTGGGCGGTGCTGTGGCCGCGGGCCGCCGCCACGACAGCCCAGCTGCTGGACGTGCGGCGGGCGGCGAAGCCGGTACTGGTCGTCCTCGACTACGCCGAGACCCGCCCCGAGCAGCTCGGGGCCCTGATCGAAGCCGCCGCCGAACACCCGGGGACCAGCCCCCTCAGGCTGCTCCTGCTCGCCCGGACCGCTGGCGACTGGTGGCACCAGGCCACCACCGCCACCCGCCAGGCCGAGGACCACCTCGCCACGGCCCGCACCCACCGCCTCACCCCCCTCGAAGACGACCCCGGCCGGCGGGCCGGCCACTACCGCGAAGCCGTCCACGCCCTCGCCACGGCCCTCCCCCTCGTCCACGGCCTCGCCGGACACGACTGGACCGCGGCCTCCGACTCCCTGCCCGTGCCCCGGCACCTCGGCCACGATGCCTACGGCAACGCCCTCACCCTCCACATGACCGCCCTCGCCGACCTCCTCGACGCCACCGGGCCCGAACCCCGAATCGGCGGACCCGGACCGGCGGGAAACGGCGGGACACACGGGCGTGCACAGGACGTCGAGGACCGGCTGCTCGGCCACGAGAGCCGGTACTGGCGCGACAGCGCCACCGCCCGTGGCCTCAGCCCCGCCTTGAGCACGGCAACCCTGAAGACCGCACTCGCCGCCGCCCACCTCGTCGGCGCCGCCGACCGCGAACACGCCGACCGGCTCTGGCGACGACTCCCGGCACTCGCCGACCAGCCCCGCGACCGCCGCGACCAGGTCACCGCCTGGCTCGCCACCCTCTACCCCGCCGACACCGCCCCCGGCGGGCCGCCCTGGGGATCACTGCAGCCCGACCGCCTCGCCGAGCGCCACATCGGCCGCACCCTCGACACCGACCCCCGTCTCGCCGACCACCTCCTCACCGACGCCGACGAAGGCCGGGCCGTACAGCTCCTCACCGTCTACAGCCGCGCCGCCGCCCACCCCGTCTTCCACCGGCGCCTTGAGAACCACCTCACCGACCTCTGTCTGCGCCACGACCGGCAGATGGCCCGACACATCGTCACCACCGCCATCCGCACCGACCACCCGGGGCCCCTGATCGCCGCCCTCGACGCCATCACCGGTGATTCCAGCACCCCACCCCACCGTCTCGCCGGGCTCTACGGCCTACTCCCCCACGCCAGCCAGCGTCTTGCCTCCACCGCGGCCCGCCTCTGCCACCAACTCGTCGAACACCACCGCACCCTGGCGGCAACGGACCCCGGCGTCCACCTCCCCGACCTCGCCATGACCCTCAACAACCTCTCCGTCCGGCTGGCAGAGGTGGGCCGGCGGGACGAGGGCCTCACCGCGATCGAGGAAGCCACCGACCACTACCGCACCCTCGCGACGGCCGACCCCGGTGCCCACCTGACCAACCTCGCCATGGCCCTCAACAACCTCTCCGTCGAACTGGGTGGTGCGGGCCGGCTGGACGCTGGGCTGGCCGCGATCGAGGAAGCCACCGCCCACTACCGCACCCTCACAGCGGCCGACCCGAGCGCCCACCGACCCGACCTGGCGATGGCCCTCACCAACCTCTCCGTCCGGCTGGCGGACGTGGGCCGATGGGACGAAGGGCTGGCAGCCGCCGCTGAGGCCACCGCCCACTACCGCACCCTGGACGCGGCCGACCCCGGTGCCCACCTGCCCGACCTCGCCAAGGCGCTCAACAACCTCTCCGCCCGGCTGGGAGCCGTGGGCCGACGGAACGAAGGGCTGGCCGCCGCCGCTGAGGCCACCGTCATCCGCCGCACGCTGGTCGCGACGAATCCCGACGCCCACCTGCCCGACCTCGCCAAATCCCTCACCAACCTCTCGGTCGGGCTGGGCGAGGTCGGGCGCGGAAGCGAGGGACTGACCGTCGCTGCGGAGGCCGTCGGCCACTACCGTGCCCTCACCAGCAGCAACCCGGGCGCCCACCTGCCCGACCTCGCCATGGCCCTCACCAACCTCTCCGTCCGGTTGGGCGGTGCAGGTCGGTGGAACGAAGGGCTGGCCGCGATCGAGGAAGCCACCGCCCGCTACCGCACCCTCGCAACCGCCAACCCGAGCGCCCACCGACCCGACCTGGCGATGGCCCTCAACAACCTCTCCATCCAGTTGGGCGAGGTGGGTCGGTGGGACGAAGGGCTGGCCGCGATCGAGGAAGCCACCGGCCACTACCGCACCCTCGCGACCGCCAACCCCGACGCCTACCGACCCAACTTGGCCCTGACCCTCGTCAACCTCTCCACCAGGCTGGGCGACGTCGGCCGACAGGACGAAGGGCTGGCCGCCGCCGCTGAGGCCACCGGCCACTTCCGCACCCTCGCAACGGCCAACCCCGACGCCCACCGACCCAACCTCGCCAAGGCCCTCAACAACCTCTCCACCCAGCTGGGTGGTGCGGGCCGGCGGGCCGAAGCGCTGGCCGCGATCGAGGAAGCCACCGGCCACTACCGCACCCTCGTGGCGGCCGACCCGAGCGCCTACCTACCCGACCTGGCGATGGCCCTCAACAACCTCTCCGTCGAACTGGGGGGTGCGGGCCGGCGGGACGAAGGCCTGGCCGCGATCGAAGAAGCCGCCGCCCACTACCGCACCCTCGTGGCGGCCGACCCGAGCGCCCACCGACCCAACCTCGCCCTGACCCTCAACAACCTCTCCGTCGAACTGGGGGGTGCGGGCCGCCGCGAAGAAGGCCTGGCCGCCGTCCGAGAAGCCGTCGCCATCCGCCGAAGCCTCGCTCAGGTCTACCCCGCCCGCTTCGAAATCGCTCTGCAACAGTCCCTGGACGTGGCCGAGTGGCTCGAAGGGCTCGAACCGTAGCGCAGAGGAACAGCGCACGCTCGGAGCAGCACTCCCCGCCGGTCGGAGCCACCTGTCGGCCGTCGCCCGCTGATGCCACCGTCACCACTCGGTCAGCGACGAGACCGGCGGCGTTGCGACGATCACGCGAATCCGCCGCCGCCGTCGTCATCACCTCGACCCCGTGACCGGGGCTAACGGGCCACGGGTGGGGCCCGGGGGCCGGCTGTACGAGCCGGGCCCCCGGGCGGTGTGGGGGGTCGTCACCCCGCAAGGTGCTCCAGGGTGAAGAGGGTTGCCCGGTAGGAGTACTGGGCCACGGGCGAACCTGCGGAGCCGGCCGGGTCGGCGACGGTGGCGAAGCTCCCGCTGTGCGCGATCCGGAGAAGTACCTCGCTGGAGCCGGGCGAGGTGTGGACCAGTGTGAAGAGCTGGTTGAGGTAGATCCACCCCGAGCAGTCGAACACGTTGAAGTTGGCGCCGTCGGCCAGTCCCTCGGTCGTGTCGTTCGGGTTCTGCTTCCAGAGGCCCAGGCAGGTGTTCTCGTTCTGCCGGCTGCGGAAGATGAAGATCTGGTTGTCGGCGTTGTAGTGGCACATCTTCCACTGCTGGTGGTAGCCACCGCTGTCGGGGCTCTGAATGGCCTGCCCCCAGGGGCTGGCCTGGTTCCTCTCCACGAGCTGTCCGAAGGGCGTCTTGATCCGGTAGTAGCCGTCGTCGCAGACGTAGCCGTGCCACTCGCTCGACGCCAGACCCCGGGGCGCGGCCGACGCGGGGCCGGCGAGCAGGGTGAGGCCGGCCAGTGAGGCGAGGGCGGCGGCGCCGAGGGCCCGCAGCGACGTGCCCCGGCGGGTGGTGGGGTGGCGCAGTGGGTTCGTCACGAGGTCCTCCGTCGTCAGGTCGGTGGGCACGGTCAGCAGTTGCTGATGAGGAGTTGGGCCGCCCGGCGCACGGTGCCGGCCGGTTGGGCGGGGGCGCAGCCGACCGAGCCGATCTCCGGGGACTCGTAGGTGGTGAAGGTCCCGGGGCTCGACGACGTGGTGACCCAGATGCCGGTGGTGGGGCCGGTCTGGGCGCAGATGCGGTTGACGTACTGGCCGGTGACGACGCGGGTCCCACGGTAGAGGCCGTACCGTCCGGGCGAAATGAGGTTCCAGGTGTCGCTGACGGTCTGGGTGGTGGTGCTGGAGGTGGTCTTCTGGACCGAGAAGCCGATCTTGACCTCGACCTTGGCGAACAGCGCGCTCGCGCCGGCGGTGATCTCGGTCCTGTTGTCGACGGTGGTGGTCACCGAGCTGACCCGGCTCAGGGTGTCGCTGTGCTGTCCGGTGGTGCCCGCGGTGACGTTGTAGATGAGGAAGTCGGTGACGAGGGGCGTGACTTGCAGGTTCAAGGGCTCCGTGGTGGCGTGGTCCACGGCGGGGTTGCAAAGGGTCGGGAGGGGGTCGGCATGGGCGGCGGGAGCGGTGCCCAGGCCCAGCAGGCCCACCGCGACGGCGGTGGTGGCCGAGGCGGCGACGGTGCGCAGGCGCGCCTTGCGGGTGGTGGTCATCTGTGTTTCTCCAGCGGTCGCGGAAACAGGGATGAGACGTGCGCGCGACGACGAGTGCGCGCACACGCCTCGTACAGGGGCAGGAAGGTCATGCGCGTGCGTATGCGTCCTTGGCGATGCTTCAGGCCTCGCAGCAGTGCCGCTGCCGTGGTGAGGCACACGACGGCAGCGGCGCTCTGCGTGAGGCGGGCCTCTGTGTCCAGAAGCTTGAGGACCCTGGTCAGGACCGGTTCCTCGGAGATCGCATGCGCGGGACAGGAACCGGGGTCGGGGTCCGTACCGGCCGGCGGTCGGTACGCGCCCGGACCGTGGACCTCCGCGGTCCGGGTGAGGAAAAGTCTCGTCGTGGCGCACCGGGCGCCGGTAGTGGCCGATGCCACGAGCCGGGCGGGCCGTGTCATGGTCGGCCGGTGACAACTGTCATGACGTTTGGCTGGTTCGGCCACAGACAGACGGCGACGGCGGACTCTAGGCTGACCGGAAATGATCATCTCACCTGCGGGGCCCAGGACGGCCGAGCCGGGGCGGCTGGGCCGCCTGACCTGCTGGACGCTGCTCGCCCTGGGCCCCCTCTGGCTGCTGCTGGCCGCGAACGACCTCGCGTTCAACCTGGGCACCAGGACCCAGGTCATGGCTGCTCCGGTGCTGATCGCCGTCGCGGTCCAGCACACGCGTCTCATCCGCCGGGCGGTCCCCGTCGGCCGCGCGGGCCGGGCCCCCCTCCACGGCTCCGCGACCGCCGGAGGGCGGTGGAGCTTCCTGCTGCTGGCCGCGGCGATCGCGATGTGGGGCGAGATGGCGGACCGCCCGTACACCGCACTCGACTGGGCCATGCTGCCCGGGGCCATGGCGGCGGCGCTGGCCCTGTCCCTGCCCGCCCGGGCGCGCCGCCGGCTGCTGACGGCGGTCGCGGTGGGCTGCGCGGTGCTGGGCGAGGCAGTGGCGCAGTGGCGTCACGACCACCCCGAACTACTGCCCGGGGTGCCGGCGGCGACCGGCGCGGGGATGGTGCTGTTCATCGCCGGGGTGGAGTTGATGCTGGTCCGGCTGTGGCGGGCGGTACTGGAGGCCGAACACCTCCGCGAGACCACGGCCACCCTCGCCGTGGCCGAGGAGAGGCTGCGGTTCGCCGCCGATCTGCACGACCTCCAGGGCCACCGGCTCCAGGTCATCACGCTCAAGGGCGAGCTGGCCGAGCGGCTGATCGGCCGCAGCGACCACGAGGCACGCACACAGGTCCGGGAGATCTCCGAACTGGCCCGCAGCGCACTCGAGGAGTCCCGGGCCGTCGTCCACGGCTACCGGCGAGCCAGCCTGAGTACCGAACTGGCCAACGCCGCGGGAATCCTGGAGGCCGCCGGGATCGCCACCACCATCGACGGCGACGCCGCACGCATCCCCCACCAGCTCCAGCCGGCCTTCGCCGCCCTGGTCCGCGAGGGCGTCACCAACATCCTCCGCCACAGCCGCGCCCGCCACTGCCGCATCACCATCACCGCCGACCCGGGCCGGGCCCGCGTCCTGCTGCGCAACGACGGAGCACCCTCACGCCCGGCGGAGCCCGGCAGCGGCCTGGCCGGACTGCAGGAACGCTTCCACGCCATCGGCGGGTACGTACGCATCGCCACCCAGCCCGACGGCCACTTCGAACTGACCGGCCACAGCCACCGGGAGACCCCCGCGTGATCCGCATCCTGCTCGCCGACGACGAGGACCTCACCCGCGGCGCCCTCGCCGCGCTCCTCGGCCTCGAACCCGACCTCACCGTCGTCGCCCAGGCCCCTGACGGCCCCACAGCGGTCGAAGCCGCCACCCGCCACCCGATCGACATCGCTCTCCTGGACCTGGAGATGCCCCACCTCGACGGCATCTCCGCCGCCCTGGCCATCCATCGCCACCGCCCCGTCCCCACCGTCCTCGTCACCCGCCACGCCCGGCCCGGGGTACTGCGCCGCGCTCTGGCCGCGGGCATCCACGGCTTCGTCCCCAAGACCACCCCCGCCACCCGCCTGGCCGCGATCCTGCGCGACGTCCACGACGGCGGCCGCTACATCGACCACCAGCTCGCCACCCACGCCCTCACCGAAACCCCCTGCCCCCTCACCCCCCGCGAACTGGACGTGCTGCGCGCCGTCCACCACGGCCAGGCCATCAGTGCCCTCGCCACGGAGCACCATCTCGCTCCCGGCACCGTCCGCAACTACCTCTCCGGTGCGATCACCAAACTCGCCGTCCGCACCCGCCACGAAGCGGCCCGCCGCGCCTGGGAGGAGGGGTGGATCTGAGCGCGTGCCGGGTGCCTCCGTCCGATGCGACGTGCTGTCGGTGCGGGTGACTACGGTGGCACCGGGAGCGCGGCCCGCACTCCCGGCCTGCACGTGTCCCCGCCCCCCGGGCGAGGCCGCGCGCGCCGTCGACCGCCGACCCCCGAGAGACCCCGTGCGCCTGATCTTCGCCCACCCCGATGACTTCCCCCACTACGAGCACGTCGAGGAACTCCTCAACGACGGGTTCGAGACCACCCTGCTCCGTACGGACGTGTCGGACGACCTGTGGATCGAGCTGATCAGCTACGACGCCGGACAGGGCGTCATCGTCTACGGCGCCGCCCGGTTCGGGCCGTACTCCCGCTACGTCGAGGAGGCCGACACCCGCGAGGAGGCCGAAGCGCGGTACGAGGAGATGGTCCGCGAGGCCGCCGAGGAGGAGGCTGCCGCGCAGCCGGGCTGAGCCGCGTTCCGCTGCCTGGTGCGCGGGCGTGTTGGACATACGGTTCGTAGGCGACTGTCCACTAGTCTGCGTCGACGAAGTGACTGGTGACGTCACAGCGACGAGAGGACCGACCATGGTGAAGCACTACGCGGATCTGCCGACGCCGGAGTCCGTGCGCATCATCGACTTCGACGAGGCGAAGGCCGTCCCGGGGATCGTTCCGGGCACCTTCATCCTGGTCGTCAACGGCGTCATGCCCTACGTGAACATGACGGTTCGTCTCTCGCCGCTGGTCTACATCGAGCGTCCGGAGTACTGGGGCATCGAGGTCATCGGCTCGCTGCCCGGCATCGGGCTCCCCGCCACCACCCCGTACACGGTCTCCCTGCCGCTGGACGGCATCCTGGGGACCAGGGGAATCGAGGTGATCGGGGCGAACAGGACCGAGCAGATCGCCGTCCCGTAGCAGGCCGGGCACCGAAGGCGTTCTCCGCCGGGCTCGCCTCCGCGCCCTCGGCCGTGCGTTCGTGACCGCTCCCGGGCCTGGTGCCGGGGCGGCGCGCCGTACCGGTCCCCCGCCCCGCCGCCGGGACCGGTGCCCCGTTCGACCGCTCCGCACCCGACAACGATCCGCACACGTCCGGCGGTTCGGAAGCGCCCGATCAGTCGATGACGGCCGTGGCCTCGATCTCGACCAGATGCTCGGGGACGTCCAGCGCCGCGACACCCAGCAGCGTGCCCGGCGGCACGGGCGTGACGCCCAGCTTCGCGGCCGCCCGGGCGATCCCTTCCAGGAGCAGGGGCATCTTGTCGGGGGTCCAGTCGACGACGTAGACCGTCAGCTTCGCCACGTCGTCGAAGGAAGCACCGACCCCGGCCAGGGCCGTGCCGATGTTGAGGTAGCACCGCTCGACCTGAACGGCGAGGTCGCCGTCGCCGACCGTGACCCCGTCGGCGTCCCACGCGACCTGTCCGGCGACGAAGACGAGCTTCGAGCCGGTCGCGATCGACACCTGCCGGTAGACGTCGATCTCCGGCAGTCCACCGGGGTTCACCAGGGTGATGGCCATGCTGCTGTCTCCCTCGCCAGGGTCGCCCGCGGTCCGAGGCCGTCGAGCCACGATGCGTCCGCTCTCTTGTGGTTACTTGGGAACCGTAGGAGAGTGTGCGCTGACATGGAAGAACGCACTTTTCGGTGACTGAGGAACCTCATGGTGACCAAGCAGTTCACGGGCTCGACCGACAACGCAGACCTGCGGCGGGCCGACTCCCTGGCGCGGGAGATCTTCTCGGACGTCGCCAACAAATGGGCGCTCCTGATCATCGAGTCCCTCGGGGAGCGCACCCTGCGCTTCGGTGAGCTGCGGGACACGGTCGAGGGGATCAGTCACAAGATGCTCACCCAGAACCTGCGCATGCTGGAGCGCAACGGCCTGGTCGAGCGGACGGTTCACCCCGTCGTGCCGCCACGGGTCGAGTACACCCTCACCGAGCCGGGCCAGGCCCTGCGAGTGACGATCGACGGGCTGTGCGACTGGACCCACCGCTACCTCGGACACATCGAAGCCGCCCGGCACCGCTCCGACGGCTGACGCGCGACCTGCCGGTCGCCGTCGCGCGGCCTGCGGCCGCTCGGCCGGTACGACTCGGCCGGGCGGGTCACGGCAGGGGCCCGACCGTTTCTCCGGCCCGCGAACGGGTGATCCCTCTCCGGCCAGAGCGGCGGGCGTTCCCGTCGCCGCGACGCCCTCCGGAGGCCCCGCCGTGCCACTGCGCTCCCGCCGTTCGCCGCTCACCGCCCGACCGCGGCCCACCCGCCGTCCAGGGCACGCGGTCACCGCACTGCTCGCCGCCTCGATGGCCCTGGCACCGGCCGCTCCCGCCGCGGCGGAGCCCCGCGGCGACGACCGCGAGCTTCGGGCCCGCCTGCAAGAGCTGGTCGACCGTCCGGACGGCCCGCCCGGCGCCATCGCCGTACTGCGCGAGGACGGGCACGTGCGGGTGCTCCGGGCCGGAGTCGCCGAGGTCGGCACCGGCCGCCCGCCCCGCTCCACCGACCACATGCGGCTGGCCAGCGCGGCGAAGGCGTTCAGCGGCGCGGCCGCGCTGCGCCTGGTCGACTGCGGGCTCCTCGGACTGGACGACACGATCGCCGACCGGCTGCCCTCGCTGCCGGGCGACTGGGGCGCGGTGACGCTGCGTCAGCTGCTCCGCCACACCAGCGGGCTGCCGGACTACAGCATGGCGCAGGGCTTCGTCGACCTGATCATCGCCGACCCGCACCACGTGTTCGACTCCCAGCACCTGCTGGACTTCGTCGCCGACGAGGACCTGGAGTTCACCCCCGGCTCCCGCTACCAGTACTCCAACTCCGACAACATCGCCGTCGCCCTGATGGCCGAGGCCGCGACCGGGCAGCGCTACGAGGACCTGCTGGCCTCCCAGGTCTACCGGCCGCTGGGGCTCACGCAGACCAGCCTCCCCTCCGGGTACGAGCTGCCCGAGCCCTACCTGCACGGCTACGCCGTCCAGCCGCCCGACCCGCCGGAGGACGTCAGCACGCAGTTCGGCGCCTCGGGCGCCTGGGCCTCGGGCGGCCTGGTGTCCACTCCGAGGGACTTCAACACGTTCGCGGCCGGGTACGCGGGCGGCCCGCTGATCAGCGACGAGACCCGGCAGCAGCAGCGGGCCTTCATCGAGGGCGCCTCCGAGCCGGCCGGCCCGGGCGCCAACCGTGCCGGGCTGGCGATCTTCGAGTACACCACCCGCTGCGGCGTCGTGCTCGGGCACACGGGCAACACCGCGGGCTACACGCAGTTCGGCGCGGGCACCCCGGACGGGCGCCGCAGCCTCACCGTCTCCGTCACCAGCCAGGTGAACCAGCGGGTCAACCCGGACCTGCTGGCCCACCTGCGCGCCGTAGAGGAGGACTTCGTGTGCGCGCTGCTGGCCGACTAGGAACTGCCCCGTGGCTCATGTGACCGGCTACTCATCCACCCATCGTTCCGATCACGGGTGGGGACCTGCGCGTGAGCTGCTGGTGCTGTTCCTTCTGTGCCCGGTCGGGCTCTCGATCGCGGCGGGCGACCAGGGCGGGGTCGTCCAGGTGGTCCTGGGGTGGTTCTGCGGCTGGCTGATCGCGGGGTTCGGTGCTGTCGTGCTGTTCGCGGCGCGGTCGGCGTGGCGGGAACGTCGGCTACACCTGCGGGGCATCTCGGTGGTGGCCGAGCTGACCGAGCAGGAGCCGCCGCATCACCAACGGATGTGCTGGGCCTGCGAGTTCACTCGCCTCACCGGCCACGGCGGCCGGGGTCGGCCTGATCGGGCTCGCGGTGGCCGCTCCGTTCGCCGTCCTGTTCTGATCGGACGCCTCGATGCCTCCTCCTCGTCGGCCCGCGCGGCTCGACGAGGACGCCTCGACCATGTCGCCCCCGCGCGCGGGCCGGCCGGGGAACCCCGGCGCTGCCCGTCTGGGCAGTGGGCGCTTCGCGGGCGGCCGAACCGGCCTGGTTGGGCACGGGTACTGCGGAGCTGGGGCCGGCGGGGCTCCGACCGTGGGTCGCCGCAGGCGCGGGCAGTCCCGGTTGTACGCCGGGGCAGCCGAACGGGGCTGCGCGGCCGTTACTCGCCGGTGTTCGGAGACGGCGCGTCAATTCGACTGTGAGTCTTCCGGGGAGGGGCTCCTGCCCGTGGAGGTCGGAGAGCAGCCGTCCGCCGACTGTCGGCGGTGGGGCCCACGCGCAGCCTGCCGTCCGGCAGGTACGTCGGCGGCCCCGATAACTCTGGCATCGCCGGGCCCCGCCGTCCGCGGCACCCTGTGGCCCGCTCCGAACGAGGTCACGGCCCTCCCGACGGGGGTGCGCCCCAGCGCGGGAGTGCCCTGCGAGGCGGCGGCCGAGACCGTCAGCGGACCGGCACCGGGTCCCGCCAGATGTCCATAGGAACGGCGCGGACCGCGCGTCCGTCCGCGTCGAGGATCCGGCCCATCCGTTTCACGGTACGCAGCGACACCCGGCGATCTGCCACCCGCAGGTCGGGGAACCGGCGGGTGAGTGCGGCCTCCAGCCGCTGGACGTCGGCGAGGGAGCGCTGCCAGACGGAGAGGACGAGGTTGTGCGCGCCGGCGACGGACACGCACAACCGGACCTCGGGGAGTCTGGCGAGCTGGGGGCCGACCTCGTCGAGCCGGTCCGGGGGAAGGTCCGCCCGGAAGGTCGTCATGACCGGTCGGCCGGCGTCGCGGGCGGCGATCTCACAGCGGAAGCGGATCGCGTCGGAGGCGGCCAGCCGGTCGAGGCGGCGGCGCAGCGTGGACGGGCTGAGCCCGGTGGCGGCGGCCAGCTCGGCTTGGTCGAGGCGGCCGTCGACGCCCAGTCTGATGAGCAACTCTCGGTCCTCCTGACGGACTTCGGCTCGGACGGCGGGTGGTGGCCCGTTGGCCGTCGAGTGATCGTCATGCAGTTCCACCCGCTGGGCGGGGTCCAACGAGTCCAGCCTCCAGCGGATCCCCTCGGCGTAGAAGCCGGTCGCCAGGTGGGTGCGGACGGCGTTGACCCCGGGGAGGCGGCCGAGCCGTTCGGCGGTGTACCGGGAGACCGCCGCCAGGTCGGTGAAGGCCGCGGTGACGACGAGGTCGCAGCCCTGGGAGAGATGGTCGATGCTCATCACGTGCGGATCCTCGGCCAGGTCGTCGGCGATCTGGCCGAGCCGGTCGGGAGCGCAGTCGAGGTCGAGGTAGGCGACGCACCCGGGGTCCTCGGGGTGCGGCAGTCCGTAGGCGGTGACCCAGGCGATCCCGGCCTCCGAGAGTCGGCGCCAGCGGCGGGCGGCGGTGACCGGACTGATCCCGAGGGTCTGGCCGAGCAGCGACCAGGGGGCCCGGGGCCGCAGCTGCATCGCGTTCACCAGGGCGAGGTCGAGCTCATCCGCGGTCACGTCGGAGCGGGTCACCGTCGACTGCCGGTGGATCCGTGCATTGAAGGGCCTCTCGTGGCGTGATCCTGCGAAATGACGGGAAACTCCCGCCGAAAGAACCAGAATCACGGAGCAGATCGCTCTGCACAAGTTCCCGCCACGCGCGGGCTCGATGGAGGTACCTGTGTCCCTGCACGACGATGCTCTCGGTCTGGCCCCGGACCTGGTCCGGCTCCGCCACGACCTCCACCGGTTCCCCGAGTTGGGCCTCGCCCTCCCCCGCACCCAGGAGCGGGTGCTGAGGGCCCTGGACGGACTGCCGCTGGAGGTGAGCCTGGGCACCTCACTGAGTTCGGTCACTGCGGTGCTGCGCGGCGGACGGCCGGGGCCGGCGGTGCTGTTGCGCGCCGACATGGACGGTCTGCCGGTCACCGAGAAGGCCCCGCTGCCGTTCGCCGCCGACAACGGCGCCATGCACGCCTGCGGGCACGACCTGCACACCACCATGCTCGCGGGCGCCGCACACCTTCTGGCGGCACGGCGGGAGCAGCTCCACGGCGACGTGGTCTTCATGTTCCAACCCGGTGAGGAGGGCTGGGACGGCGCCGGAGCCATGCTGGCCGAGGGCGTGCTGGACGCGGCGGGCAGGCTCCCGGTCGCCGCGTACGCCCTGCACGTGGCATCGGCCCTGCCGCACGGGGAGTTCAGCTCCCGGCGCGGTCCGATCCTGGCCGCCTCCGACGCGCTGAACGTCACCGTCCACGGTGCGGGCGGCCACGGCTCGGCGCCGCATCGGGCCAAGGACCCCATCCCGGCGGCCTGCGAGATGGTCACCGCCCTGCAGACCATGGTGACCCGCCGTTTCGACGTGTTCGATCCGGTGGTGATCACCGTCGGGCTCCTCCGGGCCGGCACCCAGCGCAACATCATCCCCGAGACCGCCCGCTTCGAGGCGACCGTGCGGACCTTCTCCGCCGAAACGCGGTCGAAGGTGGCCGACGTCGTGGTGGAGCTGGTGGAGTCCATCGCGGCCGCCCACGGTCTGCGGGCGGAGGTCGAGCACCGCTTCGAGTACCCGGTGACCGTGACCGACGGAGCCGAGACCGA
This sequence comes from Streptomyces sp. BE303, assembly GCF_036290945.1. Classification (NCBI taxonomy): domain Bacteria; kingdom Bacillati; phylum Actinomycetota; class Actinomycetes; order Kitasatosporales; family Streptomycetaceae; genus Streptomyces; species Streptomyces sp. BE303. Next base: position 91,458 of record NZ_JAQYWZ010000716.1, on the reverse strand, counting down.
CTTCCTGGCGGACACCGTCCGGGAGGTCTTCGGCGAGGAGCGCTTCCAGACGATGGCGAACCCGATGACCGGGGCGGAGGACTTCTCCCGGATACTTGCCGCCGTTCCGGGATCGTTCGCGTGGCTCGGCGCCGCCCCGAAGGGGATCGACGACCCCGCCGACCTGCCGCTCAACCACTCGCCCTACGCGGAGTTCGACGACGCGGTGCTCCCCGACGGAGCCGCGCTCTACGCCGAACTCGCCACCCGCCGTCTCGCGGCCTGAACCCGTTCGCCCAGGAAGGAACAATCACGCACATGTCCGACCCGCGCGACGTGGTCGAGCAGCAGCTCGCCGCCTACAACAACCACGACATCGACGCCTTCGTCGCCACCTACGCCGAGGACGTCACGGTCCACCGGGCCGACGGAAGCCGGCTGCGGGGCCGGCAGGCCCTGCGGGACAAGTACGCCGGACAGTTCGCCGAGGGCCGCTGCCGGGCGGAGATCGTGGGGCGGCTCGTCGAAGGCGACCGGGTGGTGGACCACGAGATCGCCCACGGGCTGGCCGACGGGCCGGTCCGCGTCCTGGTGGCCTACCGGGTGCGCGGAGGCCTGATCGACCGCGTCGACTTCCTCAACTGAGCAGCATCGACCCCCACCGGTGGCCCGGCGCAGCACCCCCGCCGGCCACCCCACCCACGAACCCGACCTGATCCGACCGGCCAGAAGGTCACCGGCTCCGCGCAATCGAGCCGGCGGCCGGACGTACGCCCGGTCGGCAGAACCGCCGGTCGGTAGATCACGGAGGTGCCACCCGTCGCGGAGATTGCGCGGCGGCGAGACGTCCTGTCACCGCTGCCCGGGAGGTGGAGGTCAACGAGTGGGGAATCCACGGCCTGACCGGTCGGGCGCGGCCCACCGTCCCCAGCCCCCGTGGCGGCGGTTACGCCGTACCGGCCCGCCGGCCCATCCGGATTCCGGGCGGCCTCACGCACTGCGGCGGCGGGCACACGGATGCCCGGTGTGCGGCGGTCAGGAGACGGGGGCGGGCGAGGGCGAGCGTGCTGGAGCGAGGGTTGGAGGCCGGGTCGGCCGCGCTGGAGCGCTCCCGGCCTCCGGCGCCCCTCGCCCATCGGCAACGGTCTCGGCGTCAGTCGCGGTACTCGCAGAGGTAGGCGGTCGCGACTGCGGCCTTGACCTGGAACCTGCTGTCGGCCGGAACGTTGAACCGGTCACCGGCCTTGAAGGTCTCCCACTGCTCGGAGCCGGGCAGCTTCACGGTGAGGGCGCCGGAGACCACGTGCATGATCTCCCGCTTCGCGGTGCCGAACTCGTACTCACCCGGTGCCATGACGCCGACGGTCGCCGGTCCTTCCTCCGCGGTGAAGGCGATCGACTTGACCGTGCCGTCGAAGTATTCGTTGACCTTGAACATGGGCGTCCTCTCGGAAAAAAGGGCAGGCAAGGGCAGCCCGCGCGTCGCGGGCCGGATCTTGGTGAGGGAAGGCTAAGGGTAGCGGCCGCCCTTCCCCACGCAGAACGCGGCTGCCGCCTTCCGCCGACCACGAAGCCCGAGGACACCATGGGCGGCTGCGGACTCCGGGACCGCTCGCGCGGGATCGCCGTCTCGGCTGTCCCGTCGTGGTCAATGCGTTCCAGAAGGAGGCGCCCCGGAGGGCCGGCCACCTCTCCGGCCGGACGCAGTGGTGGGCCTCCGCACAGATGTGAACACCGTCAAAGCATGCCGGCATCGCACTCCGCACCTGCCAATGAGCCGACACAGAATGGCCGCTGGAAATACCGGCAGACGACGAACGACACCTGCTAGCCTGCGTACGACCTGAAATCCGAGTGATCGAGGAGTGGCAGACGTGGCGGGTGACGACGACATCTCCGGGTGAGATCCGGATCTGACGGCCACCGGCCGGTGCTTCAGGAGCGCCGCAGCCGAGGTGGTCTTCTTCGTCGCGCCCCTTTCCCGTATCTGCCCGGGGCAGAGCTCTCAGTCCTGCCCTCAGTCTCTTTCGAGGTCACTTCCATGTCCGACGCCGCCGTCATCTGCTCGAACGTCTCCTTCGCCTGGCCGGACGACACCCCGGTCTTCCACGACCTGTCCTTCACCCTGCCCGCCGGGCGGACCGGCCTGGTCGCCCCCAACGGCTCCGGAAAGAGCACCCTGCTCAAGCTGATCGCAGGAGAACTCCAGCCCGCGACCGGCGTGTTGACCGTCAGTGGCAAGCTCGGCCACCTCCGTCAGAGTCTCCCCCTGACCGCCGGCCTCACGGTCGCCGAGGTACTCGGCATCGCCGACATCGTCCAGGCCATCGACGCGGTCGAGTCCGGCGACGTCGACGAGGAGCACTTCGCCGTCATCGGCGACGACTGGGACATCGAGGAGCGCACCCGCGCCCAGCTCGACCGACTCGACCTGGCTCACCTCGCCCTGGACCGCAGCCTGAGCACGCTCAGCGGCGGCCAGATCGTCTCCCTCGGCCTCGCCGCCCAACTCCTCAGGCGCCCGGACGTGTTGCTGCTCGACGAACCGACCAACAACCTCGACACGGAGGCCCGGCACAAGCTCTACGACGTGCTGGAGGACTTCAACGGCTGCCTGCTGCTGGTCAGCCACGACCGCGCGCTGCTCGATCGCATGAACCACATCGCCGAGCTCAGCAGCGGCGAACTTCGGTTCTACGGCGGAAACTTCACCGCGTACGAGGACGCGGTGCGGGCCGAACACGAGGTCGCCGAGAAGAACGTCCGCAACGCCGAGCAGGAACTGAAGCGGGAGAAGCGGGAGTTGCAGCAGGCCCGCGAACGCGCCGACCGCCGTGCGAGCAACGCCGCCCGCAACCTCAACAACGCCGGCCTGCCCCGTATCTTCGCCGGCACCATGAAGCGCGGCGCACAGGAGTCCGCGGGCCGGGCGGGGCAGACGCACGCCTCCCGGGTCAACGAGGCCAAGGCCCGGCTCGACGAGGCCGGGCGTGCCCTGCGCGAGGAGCAACGTCTCTCCCTGGACCTGCCTGACACCCAGGTACCCGCCGGGCGCAACCTCTTCCTCGGCGAGGGGTTGCAGGTGCGCCACGCCGGCCGGCCCGTGTTCGCCGACGGCGGTGTCCACCTGAACGTCCGCGGCCCCGAGCGCATCGCGCTGACCGGCCTTAACGGCGCGGGGAAGTCCACCCTGCTGCGGCTGGTCATCGGTGACCTCGCCCCGGACGACGGCCGGATCACGCGCAACGACGGCCGGATCGCCTACCTCTCGCAGCGCCTTGACCTGCTGGACCTGGACCGCACGGTGGCGGAGAACCTCGCCGCGTTCGCCCCCGAGCGGCCCGAAGCGGACCGGATGAACCTGCTCGCCCGCTTCCTGTTCCGCGGCGCCCGGGCCCACCTGCCGGTCGGCGTACTCTCGGGCGGCGAGCGACTGCGCGCCACCCTGGCCTGCGTGTTGTGCGCCGAGCCGGCCCCGCACCTGCTGCTCCTCGACGAGCCGACCAACAACCTCGACCTGGTCAGCGCGGGCCAGCTCAAGAGCGCGCTCAACTCGTACCGGGGCGCCTTCCTGGTGGTCAGCCACGACGAACGGTTCCTCGCCGAGATCGGGGTCAACCGCTGGCTGCGGCTGGCCGACGGAGCACTCCGGGAAACGGGAGCCCCTGCGGTGTGAGCCGCCGACGTATCGGGCCGGCCAGGGCCGGCCAGGGCGGTTGCGCCGGTGCGGTACGACGACCCGGTGGCGGCGGCCGGCGGGCGGCCGAGGAGGATCCTCGGCCGCCCGCCGCCCTCCGGGGATGCCGACGGTGCAACTGGTCGAAGGGCTGACCGGTCAGGTGTGACTCAGCACTCGTCTCGCCACGTCACTCCGGTGAGGGTGATCTCGCTGCCCCAGTTGACCTTGTAGTCGCCGGGGCCGGGGTTGAAGTGCAGGCACTCGGTGTAGGGGCCACCGCCGCCCCAGAGGAACCTGTAGTCGACGTGGTCGGCGCCGGGATCGGTGTAGCCGTTGTTGAACAGTGAATGGACGCCGTAGACCGTGCCGGACCAGTTCCCGGAAGTCTTCAACAGGACGGCGCCGCTCTGGTAGTACCCGGAGTAGGCGCAGAAGTAGCCACGCGGGCAACCCGACGGGCTGGATTCGGCCGAGGCGGATGGCGCAACGACCATGACGCCGACGAAGGCGGCAGTCACGGCGAGGCTTCTGAGTATGCGGCTGCTTACGATGGTGTTCCCCCTACTGGTGCGGCTCGGTCGGTCCATGAGAGTAGCGGCAACCGCGAGCCATCCGGGCAGGAACGGCAACAGCCGGACGATCAGGCACGAGGGGCGCCGACCGGGGCGCCAGAGAGCTGCTCACGGAGAGCGGTGTGCCCGGACCGCGCTCCGGGCACACCGTCCATCGGCCCTCCCGGATCGCGACTACCGCCTACTCCTCGTCGCCGGTCGCCGCCCCCACCTCCGTTCCCTCACGTCTTGGAGGACGTGCGCAGTACCGGAGCGGCCGCCAAGCGGCGGTACTGGATCGCTCTCTGAGCTCCCGCCATCGACCATGGTGATCGTCCGGACCTGAACGGCAGGCGGGTGAGCCTTGTGGCGCCCGGAAGCAGGCGGGTATACGCCGTTGTCGAGACCGTCTCAGGTGGTGCTGTCACGAGCCGCGCGGAAGGAGTTCTCCTGCGTGGGCATGGAGACGGGCAGGTACAGCCGGCCCCGCCTGCGCGGGGAGGACAGGAGAGGACCTCGACCCGGAACCCCTCACAGACGTCGGGGTCCGACACCGTCCTCGGCGAGTGCGTCGCCGGGGTTCAGCAGGGCGCATGCCTTCATCGAGAGGCAGCCGCAGCCGATGCACCCCGTGAGTTCGGCCTCCAGCCGTTCGATGGTCTGCCGGCGCTCCTCCAAGCGGCGCTTCCAGCCGCGCGAGGCGCGCTGCCACTCGTGATGGCTCGGCGGCCGGTCGAGCGGCACGTCTGCGAACGCCTCCTGAAGGTCCTGCAGCGGGATGCCGATCCGTTTCGCCACGGAGATCAGTGCGACGCGGCGCAGCATGTGCCGGGGGTAGCGGCGCTGGTTGCGCTCGTCGCGCTCGGAGGCGATCAGGCCGAGTTCCTCGTAGAACCGCAGGGCGGAAACTGCCGCCCCGGTCCGCGCGCTGACCTCGCCGATGCCCAACCAGTCGTCGGGGGTGGCCCTGGCGTCGCCGGGCTGGTGGGTCGCCATGCATCGCCTCCTCTTGACCTCAAGCTTACTTGAGGCCCTACGGTCGGCCGTGCCAGAGCGGCGAGCAGCACCGACCCGGAGAGGACGGCAGCCCCGATGACCTATGTGATCGCCCTGCCCTGCGTGGACGTCAAGGACAAGGCATGCCTGGACGAGTGCCCCGTCGACTGCATCTACGAGGGGGAGCGGATGCTCTACGTCCAACCCGACGAGTGCATCGACTGTGGTGCCTGCGAGCCGGTCTGCCCGGTCGAGGCGATCTACTTCGAGGACGACACCCCGGATCCGTGGCAGCCCTTCAACACGGCGAACGCCGAGTTCTTCACCGACCTCGGCTCCCCCGGTGGCAGCGCGAAGCTCGGCCTGATCAAGAAGGACCACCCGATGGTGGCGGCGCTGCCGGTCCAGGACACCGCCTGACCGACCGGGAGAGGTCACCCTGTGCGACCCGGCGCCCTTCCGTCCGAGCTGGGGAAGCCCGGGAAGGCGGCTTGAGAAGTCGCGCAGACTGGCCTGTTGCGCACACAAAGGGGCGGGGGTTCGCCCAGATCGCTGAAGCAGTCACCGAGGCTCGGGGGGGTGGCGGAGATGAGAGCTTCGCGAGGTACTCGCGCTGCCGCGGCCAGGGCGCGACCCGGCGGCAGTCACCGTCACCGTGGTCGATCGCTTCGGCCGGGCCGGGACACATGCGGCCCGAGCGACGGGCAGGCCGTTCGCGAAGTCCGCGATCGGACGATCCTGGTAGTCACTTGCGGTGGTCAGGCCGGATCCCGCCGCAGGCCGTCGCAGATGCGCGGGCGACGGGATTGCCGCCGACCAACGGGAAGCGACCAACGGGAAGCGGGCGACGGGATTGCCGCCGACCGACGGGAAGCGGGCGACGGGAAGCGGGCGGCGGGAAGCGGGCGGCGGGCTCCGCAGGCGGCCCGAGGGCAAAGGAGTCGATTCGGGACAGTCAGTCCTGACGCATCATCAGAGCCTTTTCCCTCGAAGGCGTTCAGGCGTCTCAGGATAAATCTGACGGTGTCTCACTGGGCAGGTCCACGGCCTGAGACGTTCCGCGAAGTCTCAAAGATCCGGACGCCCCTCGACCCGTGGATCACGCCGGGTCAGAGTTGGCGCCGTCGGGCGGGAAACGGCCGGACGAACGCCACCGGCACCCGTCCGTACGGACGACCAGTACGGACGAACCCGCGTGGCGAACCGAAAGGCACTGCACGCGCCCGTTCCGCGCCCCGTACGGCGCGGCCCTCGGGCCGTACGGCCGGACCACCGTGGCCGAGAGCGCCTCAGCGGCCCGGCCGCCGGTGGCCCCTCGGCGCCGGCCCCGAACCGCCCCAGGACGTGACGCCGCCGACCGGTGGACCCGTCACGTCCTCGCCCACCCGTCCCGGGCTTCCCGGGCGAACGAGAACGAGAACGAGAGGCAAGTCCATGTCCGCAACGAACCTCCGCCCACCCACCCGGGCTCCCGGCGCCCGGCTCACCTCGACGGCGCTGGCCCTGGCAATGATCCTCTTCGGCCTCCTGCTCGGCCCCACCGCGGGGCAGGCCCACGCGGTGGACGTCCGGCTGCTCCAGCGCGACCTCGCTGGGCTCAGCTACGCCCCGCTCAGCGGCGTCGACGGCGTCTACGGCTCCCAGACCACCGACTCCGTGCGGCACTTCCAGCGCGACAACGGCCTGTCCGTGGACGGCGTCGCCGGGACGAACACGATGACCGCGCTGCTCGCCAAGGTGAGGCAGGTCCAGGCCAAGGCCGGCGTCTCGGCCGACGGCGACTACGGCCCCGCCACCATCAACGCGGTGCGCAGCTACCAGAGCGCCCGCCACCTGGAGGCCGACGGCATCGCCGGCCCGCAGACCATGGGCGCGATGAACATCGACCGCATCACCTCCAGCGGCACCGGCAGCAGCAACGACACCCGGCTGCTCCAGCGCAACCTGACCGGTCTCGGCTACCTGGGCGAGGGCGGTGTGGACGGGGTCTACGGCCCCGCCACCAAGAACGCGGTGCTCTCGTTCCAGAGCGACAACGACCTCTCGGTCGACGGCATCGCCGGGCCGCTGACCAACGCGGCTCTGACCGCCAAGGTGAAGCAGGTGCAGGGCAAGGCGAACACGCCCGCCGACGGCGACTACGGCCCCGCCACCATCAACGCGGTGCGCAGCTACCAGAGCGCCCACGGCCTGGAGGCCGACGGCATCGCCGGGCCGCAGACCATGGCGTCGATGGGGATCCCCCGCGAGCTCGGCGGCGGCACCCCGGGCGGCGAGAGCGGCGGAACCCCCACCGTTCCCCCGCTGGACGGCAGTGTCCGCGACAAGATCGTCCAGGCGGCCCGCTCCCAGCTCGGCGTCCACGAGTGGGGCAACAACTGCAACCCGTACGGCCCCTGCGTGGCCTGGTGCGCCCTGTTCACCAGCTGGGCCTGGCGCCAGGCCGGCGTCAACTTCAGCACCGCGTTCAGCGGGGACTTCTACTACTACGGCCGCAACCACGGCACCCTGCACAGCGGTCTGAGCAACCCGCAGCCCGGTGACGCCATCGTCTTCGGCACCGGTCCGCAGAACACCAGCACGAGCGTCCACGTCGGCATCATCGAGAAGGCCAACGCCGACGGCACCGTCGACACCATCGAGGGCAACTCCAGCGACCAGGTGATCCGCCGCCACTTCTCCCCGGCGGCCCGCGGCGCCTACGCCATCATCTCCCCCGCGGGAGGCTGACCGGCGCGCTTCGCCGCCCTGCCTCCGGACGCGACCCGCGCCCGGAGGCAGGGCGCCGCTCGCGGTGCGGAGACCGGCCACGGGCACCGCGGTCCCGCTGTGCCGACGGGCCGGCGGCGGATCACCCCGTGGGCGCGGCTCCCGGTGGAGGCGCCGGACCGGACCGGTGTCACTCTCGAATTGGCCTGATGATGCATCAACAACTCTGCACTCATACCGAGTTCGTCCCGTAGCGTTTGCCTTCCACTGCGGGGACCTGCGGTGTCCGAAGGGGAGGGTTGAATGAACTCGCTTGCCTCGAAGGCTCGTTGGCTGGGTTCCCTGGCCGCCGTGGGGGCGCTGCTGCTCACCGGATCCGGCTCCGCCGGCGCCGACACGGGCCCGTCCGACGGGCCGGTCCCGGGTGTCCCGCGGACCGTCGAACTGGACTCGTCGCCCGCCTCGGTGGCGGTCGGCCCGGACGGGCACAAGGCCTACGTCGCGGTGAAGGACAGCATCGACGGCGCCAAGGTGAAGGTCGTCGACACCCAGAGCGGGGCGATCACCGCCGTGGTGACGCTCTCCACCGGACTCGGGGCCGGTCCCGGCCCGGTCGCGGTCAGCCCCGACGGTTCGCGCGTCTACGTCCTGTTCTCGACCGCCCGCAGGGCACCGCTGTCCACCCTGGCCGCCATCGACACGGCCACCGACGCCGTGGTCTCCAGCACGGCGGTACCGGACCAGCCCCGGCCCGAGGGAACCCTCCCCGGGGCCCTCACCTCACTGGCGGTCAGCCCCGACGGCGCCAGGGTCTACGTCGGCCAGAACGGGCCGGCCCGCTTCCACCGCCCGGCCGAACCGAGCGCCCGGATCCTGTCCTTCTCCCCGCAGCAGCAGGACTTCACCACCGCCGTGCCGGTGCCCGGCCGCTACCTGGGCTCGATCGTCACCCTGCCGGGCGGCGCCGCCGCGTACGCCGCCACCGACGAGAACCTGGTCCACCTGGACACGAGCACCGCGACCCCCGCCGTGGCCGGGGCCGTCGCCGCCCCGATCGGCGCCGTACCGAGCCTGGCCCTCTCCCCCGACGGCACGCGGCTCCACGGCGTGGGGAGCAGCGGCACCGGATACGCCGTCGACCTCGCCACCGGCACCCTCACCACCCTCGACATCGCCCCGGGCCAGTGGTTGCAGAACCCGTCGGTGGGCGCGGGCGGCACCCGGCTGTACCTCGTCCAGCAGGACCTCACCGGCACCGACGGCGCGGCCTCGGTCCTCGCCCTGGACACCGCGACCAACACCCTCGTCCCGGGCGAGGGCATCACCGGCCTCACCTGGGTCACGGGCCTGGCCCTCGGCCCCGACGGCCACACCTTCTACCTCACCGCCGGCTCCGGCCTGCAGATCATCAGCCTCTGACCGGACCCCGGCCCGTGGCCGGGGCGCCGGCGGCTCAGGCCGCGCCCGGAGCGTCCGCGAGGCGGGCCTCGATCTCGTCGAGGATCGGCCGGTAGGCCGCCTCGGCCGCCCGCATCAGGGTCCCGCACTCGGCGAACAGCCGTCGGGAGCGGGCCCCGCGCCCGGGCACCAGATCGTAGCGGCGCAGGCGCACCGTGCGCCGGTCCACCATGAAGCCGGCCTTGCTGCGCACGCCGTGGGCGTGGCGCACGGTGTCCTCGGCGTGGCGCAGCAGGTCCTGGTAGGCGTCGTGGGCCACCTTCCAGCGGGTGGCGTCCTGCTCCGTGCCGGGCACCTCGACGCCGCGCGCCGTCGGGTCGACGACGTCGTACAGGGTGAACCCGAGCCCCTCGGGCACCCGGGCCCAGGACATGGCGTTCCACGGCCACGCGATCAGGGTGTAGGTGCGCTGCTGAACTCGGATCACGCGGTCCCCCCGGGTCTGTGCGCGCCGGGGCCGGCGCCCGCCGCCAGCGTAGAGGCACGGTCCGTGCCCGGCGAGCAGCGGGTACGCGGTCCGGCAGGGGTCCGGTGCCCGTCCCCGTGGCCGCGGCCCCGTGCGGGTACGCCGGAACGGTCGCGGGAGGCGGTGGACGTTCGCCGGGCGGGCCAACGGAGCCGGTTCAGGAGGGACGGCGGTGCCGTCGGCCGGTCGAGGCGTCAGTCGACGGCATGCCCGGCCCCACGTCCCACTGGTCCGATCGGAGCCGGCCGGGCGACGCGCCCGGCGTCGTAGTCCGCGCGGCTGCGCCGGATGCCGCCGCCGTGCCGGTCGGCCCACCGGGCCACTGCGGCCAGAACCTCGCACAACTCCTCTCCTGCCGAGCTGAGTTCGTAGTCGACACGCGGCGGGATGGTCGGTGTCACCCGGCGAAGCACCAACCCGTCCCGCTCCAGACGCCGCAGCGTCAGGGTCAGCATGCGCGCCGACACCCCCTCCAGGAGGCGGTTCAACTCGCCGTACCGGCGCGGACGGTCCGCCAGTAGCGCGACGACGAGCGGGGTCCACTTGTCCCCCAGGCGGTCCAGCGCCTCGCGGGCCGGACACTCCTCCAGCACGTCCCGGGCGCGGGCAGGAACAGGAGTGTGAGCAACGGACAGCAAAGTGCGTTCTTCCCTCATCCGCGCCGTTCTAGCAGCATCGGATCGAGGCAGACAAGGCCGGTCCGCGATCCGGCCGATCACTGCCGGGCTGCCCCGTCGCGGGCATGGCCCCGTCCCCCCTGTCGTCAGCAGATCAGGAGATCAGCATGCGCGCCGTCGTCTTCCACCGTCACGGTCCGGCCCACGTACTGGAGGTGGACCGCGCCTTCCCCGACCCGTCCCCCGGACCGGACGATGCCCTGGTCAGGGTCGCCGCCGCGGGCGTGAGCTTCGCCGACACCTGGCTGCGCTCCGGCAGGCTGCACAGCATCGGCCACGCCCCGCCTGCCCGCTTCCCCGTCGTGCCCGGCGGCGAGGTCGCGGGCACCGTGGTCGGGGTCGGCGCGCACGCCGACCCCGCGTTGGTCGGCCGCCGGGTCGTCGCCGTCCTGGCGGCGGGGTGCGGCGGATACGCCGAGTACGCCGGCGTCCCCGCCGGCCACCTGATCGCTCTCCCCGAAGGGCTGGGGCCCGCCGACGCGGTCGCCCTGGCGGTGGCGGGCAGCACCGCCGTCGGCGTGGTCGCCGCCGCACGCCTCACGGGAACGGAGACCGTCCTGGTGGAGGGAGCGGGCGGCGGAGTCGGCCATCTGCTGCTCCAACTGCTGCGCGGCGCCGGAGCCTTCAGGATCCTTGCCCTCGCCCACGGCGACGCCAGGCAGTCCCTCGCCCGCGAATGCGGCGCCGACCACGTCATCGACTCCAGGGATCCCGACTGGCCGGGCCTCGTCGCCGACGCGGCAGGGCCCGCCGGCGTCGACGTCGTCCTCGACACCGTCGGGGGTTCCCATTCCCGCACCGCCCTCGGCCTGCTCAACCCCGGAACCGGCCGCCTGGTCGCCTACGGCACCGTCGGCGGCGACTGGCCCGAGATCACTCCGGCCGATCTGATGTACCGAGGGGTGGCCCTGGTCGGCTACGGCGGCCAGGCCGCCGATCCCCTGGCCCGCCGTGCCCTGACCGTCGCCGCGCTCGCCGCCGGTCTGCGCCCCCACCTCGGGCTCGTCCGCCCCCTCGACGGGGCCGCCGAGGCCCACCACGCGATCCAGACCGGCACCCTCACCGGCAAGGCCGTCCTCCTGCCCTGACCGGCACCGGCCCGTCCGGAGGCGGCGGAGCGGAATCAGACCCTTTCGTCCGGGTCGAGGTTCGCGAGCACCTCGCAGTCGCAGCCGGCACCGTTGGCCAGGAGGCCCGCTTCCGGCGCGGACCACGGCACCGACCAGGCGTCGGCCCAGGCCCGGGAGTGCCTCAGGGTGTGATCACAGTCGGTGTCCGCGAGGCGCTCCTCGACGTGGTCGAGGAGATCGTCGAGTTGTTCGCGGTCGAGGCCGAGCAGGTCCCGCTCCGCGCGCTTGTGCTCCGCCTTGTGGGCGTCGCGCAGCATCCGCCGGCGATCCCGTTCCGAGGACATCCGCACACCCTGCTTCTCGTCGACGAGGCGATGCCCCGTCCTACGGGCGTCGGCGCGCCCGGGCGTCGCGGCACGTCCGTGTCAGGGTCGGCGTCGGGACCGGCGTCGGGGCGAGCGGGGACGTCACGGGAACGCGGTGGTCAACCCTTCTCCGTGTCAGGTGCCACCGGGCGGGGTATGGGGCGGGCCGGGGGTGCGCCGTGCCGTGGTGGGTCCTGCTTGTCGTCGCCTACGGGTCGACCGCGCTCTGCGCCGTCCGCTACCGCCGGGCGCTCCGCGTCTTCCTGGACGCTCCGGTGCGTCCGCGCCCGCCCGACGACGAGTTCACGCTCTACGAGGTCGCCTTCCTGTCCCTCTACGAGAAGCGGGTCGCCCAGGTGGCGATCGCGGCGATGATCCTGGGCGGCCGGATGAAGGTCCGGGACAAGGTCCTCACCGTCACCGACCCCGTACCGCGCGATGCGGTCGAAGCCGACGTGCTCAAGGTGATCGGTCTCTCGCCGAGCCGCAGGACCTGGCGGCGGATGGGCCGGTTCGGGCGCAGCCGCGCCATCCTCGCGATCGGGAACAGGCTGGGGGACCAGGGGCTGGTGCGTCACCCCGGGCGGTCCCGGGCGGCGGCGCGCGGCCACGACCGGCTGGTGTGGATCCAGGTGCCGTGCATCGCCATGGGACTGACCGCCGTCGGACTGGCCGGTGCCGAGGGCGGTCGGACGTTCCTGATCCCGCTCGCCGCCACGGCCGTCCTCCTCGCGGCCGGCTGGAGGGCCGCCAGCCCGAAGGTGAGGGGTCACTACTGGTTCTGCAGCACGACGGAGGAGGGGCGGGCCGCACTGAAGGCCCACTACGCCCGCCACCAGCCGTGGATCCCCCGTACCAACGACCGCCTGTCCCCGCAGGACGCCGAGCTGCTTGCCGCCGGCGTGCAGGGGGGGCAGCTTCGGCGGCAGGCTCGGACCCCTGTCCGGGGCCCTCAACTGGCCCGACCGTCCGCGCAGTACCGAAACGCCCGTCAACGACCCCCCGGGGCTCGGCGGCCTCTGACACCGCATCGGCCCCGTCCGTCCGGCGCGACCGACGCTTCGCGGTCCCGACGCGGCCGGGCCGGGCCGCGCGCGAGGTCAGGTGCCGGCCCGGGCGGCCCCGCGGTCCGCGGAGAGGGGGCCGTACCAGTCCAGACACAGGACGGTGGCGTCGTCCCTGACACGGCCGTCGCAGGCGTCGGCGACCGCGGCGACCAGGGTGCGCACGACTTCGCGCGGGTGCTCGGCGGCGGTCTTGCGGATGAGGCCGGGAAGGTCGACCTGGTGCGCTTGGCGTTCCTGCATGCCGTCGGTGTAGAGGACGAGGCGGTCCCCGGGGTGCAGGTCGATGTCCTGCACCCGGTACGGGCCCTGTCCGAGGACGCCGAAGGGCAGGTTCACGGCCAGGCGCAGTTCGTCGACCGTGCCGTCGCGCAGCCGCAGCGGCCAGGGGTGGCCGGCGTTGACGAGCCGGGCGCCGCTCCCGTCCAGGGCGATGCGCAGCAGCTGACCGGTGGCGTAGGTCTGTCGGCCGTGGTCGAGGAGGGCCCGGTGGATCCGCTGGGCCTGTTCGGCGAGGTCGGTGCCGGCGCGGCGGGCGCCTCGGGAGGCGTTGACCAGGAGGGTGGCCATGAGCGAGGCGTCGACGTCGTGGCCCATGGCGTCGGTGATGGACAGGTGCAGGGTGTCGTGGTCGAGGGTGTAGTCGTAGGTGTCGCCGGCGATGTCGGCGGCCGGGACCAGGGCGCCGGCGAGGGCGAACTCGGCGGCTTCGCAGGAGGGGGCGGAGGGCAGGAGCTGGCGCTGGATCTCGGCGGCCAGGCTGACCGGGGTGGTGCGGTTGCCCCAGTGGTAGAGGTCGGTGAAGCGGCGGTCCGCGATGATGATGTACGCCAGCGCGTGCGCGGCCTCCTCGACCTGCTCCAGCACGTCCGGGGTGACCCGGTCGAGGAACAGTTCCAGGACGCCGATGGTGTCGCCGCGGTTGGTGACGGGGGCGAGCACCCGCTCCCCCTGCCCGTCCTGCGGTGCCCGCACCGGCTTCTGGGTGCGCAGGACCTCGTCGTAGACGGTGCTGCCCGCGAGGGGGACCTGTTCGGCGGGGCGTTCTCCGTGCGTGGCCGCCGTGTCGTTGACCCGCAGCAGGCGCCGGCCGACGACGTCGACGAACAGCAGTGACACGTACCGCGCGTCGAAGCGGTCGCGCAGGTTGCGTGCCACGACGTCGAGGGAGTCCATCGGCGCGGCGTCCTCCGCCGCGGCCAGTACCTCGGCCGGTCCGATCCGATCGCGTGCCATGTCGGCCTCCTCGAGTCTCGGACTCTTCGTCCCGCAGGCGCGGCGAGCACCCCGGCTGCGGGACCATTCTCACTGGTGGGGGTGCCGGATGCAGCCGTCCTTCCCGGCGCGCGCACGCCTGACGGAGAACGTTCCGGGCAATGCGGACAAAAAGACTCGCGGGCGGTCGGACGGGAGCGGCGTGGGGCGGGCGACCGACGGGGAACGCGGACAGGCGCCTCGGCATCGCCCAGCCCGTCGCCCGCTCCGGGCGGCGCGCGCGGACCCGGCTGCCCCTCCGTGGACCTCGACGTACGGCGGGTGCGGGCCGGAGGCGGGAAGGCCGTACCCGGGAACGGGGGCGGGACCCGGCGCATGTGCGCGGGTCCCGCCCCCGTTCCCTGGTGCGGACGGACCTGTGGTCACCAGCGGTACCAGCGGTGGCGGCGACCGGAGGAGTGGGTCCCGCGGGCGACGAATCCGACCAGCCAGAGCACCAGGACGATGATGGCCACCCACCAGAGGATCTTCACCGCGAAACCTGCCCCGAACAGGAGCAGGGCCAGCAGCAGGACGAGAAGAAGGGGAACCATGAGTCGACCTCCGTAGTCAGTGTCGGAGGACCGTCTGCCCGGCTGATCAGCCCGTATTCATGGGAATCTTCCCGTCCGACGAGGGCAGAGGACGGGGTCGGGGCCAGGGCGTCAGCCCTCCCCCGGAAAGGTGACGGTGAAGTGGGCGCCGCCTTCGGGACCGTGGCCGCGAAGGACGAGAGTGGCGCCGAGACGCTCGGCGAGGCGTTGGGCGATGGCGAGACCGAGGCCGGTACCGGTGGGGCGGGTGGCGGCGTAGCGGTCGCGCAGGGCGCCCGGTCGGAAGGCGATGCGGACGTCGTCCTCGGTGAGACCGGGTCCGCCGTCGCGGACCTGTAGTTCCACCTGGCCCTCGGCGGTGCGCCGGAGGGCGAGGACGACGGGTGCGCCGGGCGGGGTGTGACGGACGGCGTTGGCGAGGAGGCCGTCGAGGAGCTGGCGGACGCGGAAGGCGTCGGTGGCCGCGGTCACCGGTTCGTCGGGGTGTTCCAGGCGCAGGTCCAGCCCTTGCCGCCGGGCCTGCTGGGTCCAGGCCCGCGCGGTCTCCCGGACGAGTGCGTCGAGATCGGCGGGTTCCCGGGTGATGTGGAAGTCGTCGGCGTCGAGGCGGGCGAGTTCGAGGAGATCGGTGACGAACCGGTCCAGGCGCTCGGTCTCGGACAGGAGGATCCGTCCGACCTCCTCCTGCTGCCCGGGTTCGACCACACCGTCGGCGAGGGCCTCGGCGAAGCCGCGCAGCGCGGTGAGGGGGGTGCGGATCTCGTGGGACACCGAGGTCAGGAACGCGCGCTGGCGACCTTCGCTCTGTTCGAGGGCGGCGCCGAGGGTGTTGAGGGCGCGGGCCACCTCGCGGGCCTCGGCGGGACCGTGGACCGCGCAGTGCAGGTCGCGCTCGCCCCCGGCGAGCCGGTGGGCGACGGCGGCGGCGTCCACCAGGGGGCGGGCGATCCGCCGGGCGAGGAGGGCACCGGCCAGCGCCGCCCCGACCAGCCCGGCGACCAGGGGAAGGGTCAGGCCCGCGCGGATCCGGTCGGCGGCGGCGTCGACTTCGGTGAAGGGCTGGGTGAGGACCACCGCGCCGTCGCGTGCCGGGCGGCCCTCCAGCAGGACGCGCGCGCCACCGAGCACGGCCGTGGTGGAGATGTCCTCGCCGGCCAGCAGGGCGTCCCGGTCGGCCGGGGTGACGGCACCGGCCGACGGGCCGGCCACCTGGCCGTCGGGGGCGATCACGGCGACCTGGACACCGGTGGCCCCGGTCAGCCGCTGCGCCTGGTCGAGCAGCAGCACCGACAGGTTGGGGGCGACGGACAGCACGGCTGCCTGGCGGACCAGCCGTTCCCGGTACTGGGCCTCGGCGTTGGACCGGGCCGTCCGCCAGCCCGCGAACCCGGCCAGCAGCACCGCCACGGTCGCCACCACGGTGGCGAGCAGGACCAGGTTTCCGGTCAGCGAACCGCCCGGCGTACGGCCGCGCGTACGGGCACCCGGTCCTGTACGGGCACCCGCTCGCGCAAGGGCCGGCGGGCGCAGCCTCACCGCCCGTCGTCCTGGGCGCTGTAGCCGACGCCGCGAACGGTCCGGATCGGGCTGGCGTCGCCGAGCTTGGCCCGCAGCTGGGACACGTAGACGTCGACGACCCTGCTGTCCCGGTAGTCGGCGTGCCCCCAGACCTGTGAGAGCAGCTGGTCGCGGCCGAACACCCGGCCCGGCCGGGCCAGCAGATGGGCCAGCAGGTTGAACTCGGTGGTGGTCAGTTCCACCGGCTCCCCGTCGCGGTGCACGGTGCGGCGCTCCGGGTCCAGTCGCAGCCGTCCGACGCTGTAGGCGCCGACGGCCTGCGGTCCGGCGGTCCGGCGCAGCACCGCCTTCACCCGGGCGACCAGCTCGCGCGGGGAGAACGGCTTGGTGACGTAGTCGTCGGCGCCCAGTTCGAGGCCGAGGATCCGATCGGCCTCCTCGTCGCGCGCCGTCACCAGGACGACCGGCGTCCAGTCGTCGGCGGCACGCAGGCGGCGGCAGATCTCGGTGCCGTCCAGGCCCGGGAGCCCGATGTCCAGGACGACCGCCACCGGCCGCAGCCGCCGGACCGCGTCCAGACCGGCCACCCCGTCGCTCTCGGTGTGCACCCCGAAGCCCTCGCGGGCGAGGTAGAGGCGTTGGAGGTCGGCGATGTGGCGCTCGTCCTCCACGACCAGGACCAGGCCCTTGCTCGGTGTCATCGCCGTCCTCTTCCGACCTCCGCCGCCGCGCACGCTCCGGTCGCGGGTCTCGAACTGCTCCGATGCTAACGCGCCGAACGGGTCGCTCCGGGGCGCCGCCGGTGATCCTTACACGCCCCGAACACTCGCCGAACCCACCGCTTGCAGCCCCGGTCCAGCCTGTTCCCGGGCCCCCCGACCGGCGGGCCCGGACGCGAAGGAGGGCACCGGTGGTCACGGATCCGAGGGCGCTGGTACTGGCCGGCGTGGCGGCCACGGCCGTCCTGCTCGCCGCCGGCGCGGGGTTGCTCGCCCGGACCCGCAGCCGTCCGCGCACCCGCGGCCTCCGCCGCCGGACCTGAGCCCGCGTGCCGAGCCCCGAGCCGACCCACGTCATCCCGAGCCGCCCCGAGCCGTCCCGAGCCGTCCCGAGTCATCCCGAGGAGAAGCATGACCCGCCGTCCCGCCCCACCCCGTTCCCCGGCACCCTCACCCGGCCGGCTGCGCCGGATGCTGCGCCCCGCCACCCGGCGCGGCCGGATCGCGCGCGCTGTCGCGGTGCCCGTGGCCACCGTCCTGGTCCTCGCCGCCGGTGCGGAGGTCGCCGCCGGGCACGTACTGGAGAGCCGGATCGCCGAGAGTACCGCGAAGGCCCTCGGTGCCCCGGTGGAGGTGGACACCGGCAGCGGTCCGGCCCTCGTCAAGATCCTCGACCGGCGGCTGGAGCACGTCACCCTGAGCGCCGACAACGCCCGGCTCGGCGGCTTGAGCGGCGCCTCGGCCCGGATCACGCTGACCGACGTGCGGTTCGCCGCGTCCGTACCCAGTGCGGCCGGGGTGTCGGCGCAGATCACGATCCCCGCCGACGCCCTGGCCGCCACCGTGCGCGACTCCGGCCAGAGCCTTCCGGTCGGTGCCGCCCGCACCGATCCGGCCGCCGGCACGATCGAACTCGGCCTGGGCTCCGGCGGCACCGGCCGGCTCACGCTCAAGCCCGCCCTCACCGACGGCAGGGTGACGATCACCGCCACCGCGCTCGAATTCCTCGGCCGCACGATCACCGGGCCCCAGCTCGACCGGATCAACGAGCGCCTCACCGCCAGGAAGCAGGGCGGCGGCTACCCACTGGGCCTCTCGCCCACCGCCCTCGCCGTCACTCCGACCGGCCTCGCCCTCACCCTCTCCGCAGGCCCGACCACCCTGAAGCACTCGTGAACCGGGAGCCCTCGCCGACCATGCCGCAGAACCCCTCACCCCAGCCCCGACCGGCCGCGCCCATCACGCCCGCCACGCCGACCCCACCCGCCACGCCCGTTCGCCGGACTCGCCGCGCCAAGCTGCGCCGCCGCCTGCTCACGGTCGTCGCAGGCATTCTCGTCCTGGCGCTCGGCGCCGCCGCCGGTCTGCTCTGGCTGGCCGCGGGCAAGATCGTCAGCCCCATCGACGACACCCCGCTCAACACCCGCGTCCTCGCCTCCGGCCCCGGCACGGTGACCCTCCCCGCCACCACCGACAGCCGCTACGCCGGCACCTACGGCCTGGTCTGGCAGGACACCGCCGACCGCCGCCACCACGGCGTCCTCGGGTCCGTCCTCACCACCGACGGCGACACCGTCACCAGGGAGCTCACCGCCGACACGGTGCCCACCCCCGGCGCCAAGGCGAAGATCATCGTCACCGTCTGGAACTCCGACCCCCGGCAGGCCGCCGGGCTCGACTTCCAGGACGTCACCTACCCCGGCGAACTCGGCCCGATGCCCGCCTGGTTCGTCCCCGGCACCGGCACCACCTGGGCCATCCAGGTCCACGGGCTCGGCGCCGGCCGCGCCGCCGGACTGCGCACCATGCCCCAACTGCACGAACTCGGCCACCCCGTCCTCGACATCACCTACCGCAACGACCCCGGCGCCCCCAGGGACAGCAGCGGCAAGCGCCACTTCGGCGACACCGAGTGGCGCGACCTCGACGCCGCCGTCCGGTACGCCCGCAGCCAGGGGGCCACCGATGTCGTCCTGATCGGCTACTCCATGGGCGGGGCCGTCGTGGAGGCCTACCTCCAGCGCGCCGCCGACACCGACGCCGTCAGCGCCGTCGTCCTCGACTCGCCCGCCCTGGACTACCGCGCGGCCCTCGACTCCATCGTGACCGGCCTCGGTCTGCCCGCACCCGTCGCCGCCCTCGAGACCGGGATCATCGGCCTGCGCGCGGACGTGGACTTCGACGACATCGACGCCCTGGCCGTCAACCGGCGCACCGGCGGCCCCGAGCAGCCCGTCCTGCTCTTCCACGGCACCGGCGACAGCGTCGTGCCCTACGCCACCAGCGCCGAGTTCGCCCGCGACTGGCCCGGCAAGGTCACCCTCGTCACCGTCGAAGGAGCGAGCCACACCGGCGCGTGGAACGCCGATCCCGCCGCCTACGACAAGGAGCTCGCCGCCTTCCTCACGCAGCACAGGCGGACACCTGACGTCGTCCGGCCCGCAGGACCGTGACCAGCGGGCCGCACGGCAAGGCGGACGGACTCCGCAGTCCACGGCGCGGGACGAAGGCAGGATCCGCAAGGAAGACCCGGGTTCCGTGTCAAGGCGCCACCACCCGGAGGAAGATGATCCGATGAACCACGTACCGGAGGACGCCGGCAGGCGACACCGCATCTTCGTGTGGGCCGCCTGGAACCGCGACGAGGCGACCTGCCACATACGGCGCATCATCAACGTGAGGAAGCCGGACGGTACCTTCGCCGGACGGAAGGACAGCCCGGGCAACAAGAAGGTCTTCGGGTTCCGGACCGGCCCCCTCGCCCGCAACACCGACGAAGCCGCCGTGCTGGGCGTGCTGGCGGGCCTCGTGGCCGCCGAACACTCGGACGACGTGACGATCGTCCTGGCGTCCCGAACCGCGGACGACCTGCTCCAGCACGTCCGTGACACGGGCGAGTTCCCGCAGCCGCACCCCCTCGCCGAGACCCTGCTCGGATGGACCGGCCGACGGCTCTCCCGCGCGGTCCGGAGCGTCGAGCCTCCGACCCACCCCACGTTCGCCGGTCTCCACCGCGCGGCCGAGTCGTCGCACCTCGGGCCCGGCGTCCTCAAGACCCTTCCGGAGGTGTGTCAGTACCTCGCCACGGGCCGCCTCGGCCCGCTGGAGGATCCCCGGAGGACCGACGCCGACGGGTGTCGGTGCGGGAAGGTCCGCTACGACTCCTGGGATCTCGCCCTGGAGGCGCTCCTGGCCATCACGAGTCGGCGTGATCTCGGCTACTACCCGAAGCGGGTGTACGCGTGCCCGACGAGTCGTCAGTGGCACCTCACGAGCCGGGCAACCGAGGGGCAGGTCGGACGGTCCGGCCCCTCGGCCCGGTGATTCCCCCGGCGCCGCCCGGGCGGCGCCGCGGACGGCCGCGGACGCACGGCGGTCCCCATGACGTCGCCGCTCCCGCTGCCTGCCGAGGAGAGACAGTCGGTCGATTAGACGACATGCATCTGTTCATCTTTTGCGCAGGGATGAGCTCCCAGGAATACAGGCCGGCGACGAGCGTGTCAACGAACCCGACCGATCCCTGCCCGCAGGACACTTGATCCCCCGCCCAAGTCCGTTCGCATCAAGTGGACGGCACCCTGCCGGACATCCCCGTGGAGGCGAGGGAGGGGGCGGTCAGTCCTGGGCGAATGAGAATCGATGTCTTGCAGTCCTGTGTCACATCTTTGCTCTTTCCTATGGACTTCATGCGATGACCGACCGTAGTCTCTCGCCTCGGCGGCAACCCCCGCGCCGCTCCCCAACTCCCGGTGCGCTCCGCTCCGTTCACCGGGCGCCCCGCCCGTGGCGACGGCCGACCTCGCGGGCTCGCACCCCACCGCCACCACCCCGCCATCACCACCCCGTCACCACCACCCCGCCATCACCCCCACGACCGGCAAGGATGTGCTGACTCCATGCAACGACAACGCCGCCCGCAGCCACGGATCCGGTTCCGGAACGGCCTCGCCGCGTTCACCGCCGTCGCGGTGGGCGCGGCCGGCCTGTTCACCGCGGCCGCCGTCACGACGGCCGCCCCCGCCCACGCCGCCGCGGTGCCGACGCTCTCCCCGCTGGACGTCCCCGCCCGGGGCGCCACCGTGCCGTTCAAGGAGCAGGAGGCCGAGTACGCGGCGACCAACGGCACCGTGATCGGCCCCGAGCGGGCGTACGGCACGCTCCCCTCCGAGGCCTCCGGGCGCCAGGCCGTCACCCTCGACGCCCCCGGCGAGTACGTCGAGTTCACCCTCACCGCACCGGCCAACGCGATGAGCTTCCGGTACTCCCTCCCGGACAGCGCGGACGGCCGGGGCCGGGACGCCTCGCTCGGTCTCCTGGTCGACGGGGTGAAGCTGAAGGACCTGCCGGTCACCTCCAAGTACGGCTGGTACTACGGGGGGTACCCGTTCAACAACAACCCCGGGGACACCAACCCGCACCACTTCTACGACGAGACCCGGACCATGTTCGGCTCCTCGCTGCCGACCGGCACCAGGATCCGGCTGCAGGTCACCTCGACCGCGCAGTCGCCGACCTTCACCGTCGACCTGGCCGACTTCGAGCAGGTCGCCGCGCCGATCGCCGCACCCGCCGGCGCCATCGACGTCGTGGCCGACTTCGGCGCCGACCCCACCGGAGCCGCCGACAGCACCGCGAGGTTCCAGGCCGCGGTCGACGCCGGCCAGGCGCAGGGCCGGACGGTCTTCGTCCCGCCGGGCAGCTTCACCCTCTACGACCACGTCGTGGTGGACGGCGTCACGCTGGCCGGCGCCGGGCCCTGGTACAGCGTGCTCGGCGGACGCGACCCGGTGAACCGGAACCGGGCCGCCGGCATCTACGGCAAGTACGCCCCCGGCGGCGGGTACGGCGGGGCGGTCCGCCCGCACGAGTCGAACGGCCCGAGCCGCAACGTCACCCTCAAGGACTTCGCCGTCATCGGCGACATCAGGGAGCGCGTCGACGACGACCAGGTGAACGCCATCGGCGGCGCGATGAGCAACTCCACCGTCGACAACCTCTGGATCCAGCACACCAAGGTGGCCGCCTGGATGGACGGTCCGATGGACCGCTTCACCCTCAGGAACAGCCGCATCCTGGACCAGACCGCCGACGGCGTGAACTTCCACACCGGCGTCACCGGCTCGACGGTCACCAACACCTTCGTCCGCAATACCGGCGACGACGGCCTCGCCTCCTGGCCGGAGCGGGTGCCCAACGTCGGCGACAGCTTCACCCGCAACACCGTGGTCCTGCCGATCCTGGCGAACAACATCGTCACCTACGGCGGCAAGGACTTCACCATCTCCGACAACGTGATGGCCGACACCGTCACCAACGGCGGCGGCCTGCACATCGCCAACCGCTACCCGGGGGTCGGCTCCGGCAACGGCACCGCCGTGGCCGGGACCATCACCGCTGCCAGGAACACCCTGATCCGGACCGGCAACAGCGACTACAACTGGAACTTCGGCGTCGGCGCCATCTGGTTCAGCGGCCTCAACGAGCCGATCAGGGGCGCGCACATCACCGTGACCGACACCGACGTCCTCGACAGCTCCTACGCGGCGATCCACACCATCGAGGGCTCGTCCGAGGGCATCGAGTTCACCAACACCACCATCGACGGGGCCGGCACCTACGCGATCCAGGCCCAGGCCGCCGCCGACATGCGGTTCACCCACGTGACCGCGAAGAACATCGCCCAGAGCGCCACCCCGACCCACAACTGCGTCGGCGCCGGATTCAAGGTCACCGACGGCGGGGGGAACTCCGGCTGGTCCGGCTCCACCTGCTCCGGCCTGTGGCCCGCCCCGCGGTTCACCTACGGCGGCCGCCCGACCGGCGGAACCCCGACGCCGTCCCCCACACCGAGTGTGCCCACCACCCCGACGACCCCCTCCCCCAGCGCACCCTCGCCGACGACCACCGCCCCGACCACACCGCCGGCCTGCGATCCCGGCACGGGCAACCTGGCCCGGGGCAAGAACACCACGGCCACCAGCCGCAACCAGACCTACACCGCCGCCAACGCCGTGGACGGCGACGCCGCCACCTACTGGGAGAGCGCCAACGACGCGTTCCCCCAGGCGCTGACCGTCGACCTCTGCGCCGTGACCGGCGTGGACAGCGTCACCGCCAGGCTCCCCGCCTCGTGGGGTGCACGCACCCAGACCCTCTCCGTCGAGGGCTCCGCCGACGGCACCGCCTTCACCACCCTGGCCCCCGCCGCCGGGCGCACCTTCGATCCGGCCGGTGGCAACGCCGTCACCATCGGACTCCCCCGCAGCAACGCCCGCTTCGTCCGGGTGACCGTCACCGGGAACACCGGCTGGCCGGCCGCCCAGCTCGGCGAGCTGGAGATCCGGGCCACCGGCGCGACCGCCACCCCGACGCCCACCACGCCGACCACCACACCCCCGGCCGGAACCAACCTCCTCGCGGGCAAGCCCCTCACCGCCACCGGCTCGGTCGGCGGCTACGGCCCCGGCCAGGCCGCCGACGGCGACACCGGAAGCTACTGGGAGAGCACCGGCCACGCCTTCCCGCAGTCGCTGACCGCCGACCTCGGCGCCCCCACCGCCGTCGGCCGGCTGGTGCTGAAACTGCCGCCGGCCCCCGCCTGGACCGCCCGGACCCAGACCCTCGCGGTGCTCGCGAGCACCGACGGCACGACGTGGACCACGGCCAGGGCCGAAGCCGCCCACCGCTTCGACCCGGCCACCGGCAACACGGTCACCCTCGCCGTACCGGGCACCACCGCACGTCACCTGCGGCTCTCGTTCACCGGCAACACCGGCTGGCCGGCCGCCCAGCTCGCCGAGTTCGAGGCCTACACCTCCTGACCCCGCGTCCCCCGGGCAGAACCCGAAGCGCCGCAGGCCCCGCCGTTCCGATGGACCGGAACGGCGGGGCCTGCGGCCGCGTGGGGCTGTGTAGGGCCGCGTGCGGTCAGCCGGCGGCGGGGGCCGGCCCGGTGGAGCTGCGCACGACCAGCTCCGGCTCGAACAGCAGCTCGTCGTGGGTGATCCTCGCGCCCGCGATCTCCCCCGCCAGAAGGTCCACGGCCGCCCGGCCCATCGCCTCGATCGGCTGGCGCACCGTGGTCAGCGGCGGATCGGTGCAGGTCATGAACGAGGAGTCGTCGTAGCCGATCACCGACACGTCGCCGGGCACCGACAGCCCCACCCGGCGCACCGCCCGCACCGCGCCCAACGCCAGCGGGTCACTGGCACAGACGATCCCGGTCACCCCCTCGCCCAGCAGCCGCGTGGTGGCCGCCTGGCCCCCCTCCAGGGTGAACAGCGCGCGCTTGACGTGGCTGTCCGGCAGCTCCAGGCCCGCCGAGGCCGCGGCCCGCCGCGCCGCGTCCAACTTCCGCTGGGACGGCACGTGGTCCGCCGGCCCCAGTACCAGGCCGATCCTGCGGTGACCGAGCTGCCGCAGGTGCCCCATCGCCTGCTCCACGGCCACCGCGTCGTCACAGGAGACCCGCGCGAAGTCCAGGCCCTCGATCGCCGCGTTCAGCAGCACCGTCGGCAGACTGCGCTCCGCCAACCGCTCGTAGTGGTCGTGGGCGGCGTCGGCCTGCGCGTACAGACCACCGAAGAACACCACCCCCGACACCTGCTGGGCCAGCAGCAGGTCCACGTAGTCCGCCTCCGAGATCCCGCCCGCGGACTGCGTGCACAGCACCGGGGTGAACCCCTGCCCGGCCAGCGCGCCGCCCACCGCCTCGGCGAAGGCCGGGAAGATCGGGTTCTGCAGCTCCGGCATCACCATGCCCACCAACCGCGCCCGCTCACCGCGCAGTTGGGTGGGGCGCTCGTATCCCAGCACGTCCAGCGCCGTCAGCACCGCCGCCCTGGTCGTCTCCGAGACGCCGGGCTTCTCGTTCAGCACCCGGCTGACCGTGGCCTCGCTGACCCCGACCTTCTTCGCCACCTGGGCCAGTCGTCGTGTCATGCGGCCATTCTAGCTCCGCCACGCAAGGAAATTGCATGGTCTTGCGACGAAGACGCAAATTCCAACGGTCGATCGGACAGGAACCGCACGCCGCTTGCCGATCCCCGCAAGCCCTGAGCCCGGTATGCCAGGTGGGGCGCCGCGCCGGAACGCAAGGACCGCCGGGAGGTCGGAGACCTCCCGGCGGCACGGAACCGCCCGTCACCGGGAGGTTCCCCTCCCTACGGGTTGACCTTGATGGTGAACGTCGAGGTGGTGTTGCGGATGTTCTGGTGGTTGTCGCTGAACCGCAGGTGGTCGAAGGTCACCGAACCGACCGCCGGGCCCTGCCCCGGTTCGGGCAGCTCGTTGGCCCAGACGCCGATACCGGACCTGGCGTCGGAGGCGTCACCGCTGCGCCGCGCACCGGAGATCGAGATGTTGCTGAACACCGTGTCGGCGACCGGGAACTGCGGCTGACCGCCCACGTAGTTGGTCTGGAACATGATGCCGCTGTACGTCGGGTCCACGATGTCCACGTCGGTGACCCTGATGCCCTGGAACACCTTCGAGGCCGAGAACACCCAGATCGCCGGGAAGACCTGCGCCCCCCAGAAGCGGCCGCCGGCCCGGACGACGGAGATGTTCTTCAGATCGGTCGTCGGCGAGGCGCCGAAGCCGTTCATCGGGTACCCGAAGTCCAGCGAGGAGATGGTGATCCCCGAGTAGACCAGGGTGTCCGCGATGTAGATGTTGCGGAAGGTGTTGGCGTACCCGCCGTAGACCGCGACGCCGGCGGCCCGCCAGGTCAGGATCGAGGTCAGGTTCTCGAAGACGTTGTTCTTCTCGTCCGCCCCGCCCGCGTCGATCGCCGAGAACAGCGCGAAGGAGTCGTCCCCGGTGGCTCGGGCCTCGTTGTTGGAGACCAGGTTGTCGGTCGAGCCGTTGGTCATGTTGACGCCGTCGGCGAAGGTGTTGCGGATCCGGGAGTTGGTGATCTTCATCCGGTCCGTGTTGGCGCCCCAGTACAGGCAGACCACGTGCTCGGTCCAGATGTCGTCGATGGTGATGTCGGCGACGTTGGCGAAGTCGAAGACCTTGCCGGGGCCGTCGATGCGGGAGGTGTAGTTGCCGAAGTAGGCGAAGCCGGTGAAGGACGAGCCGTTGGCCGAGGCGTCGGCCCGGAAGCCGACGTCGGTGTTGGACTGCGAGGACGGGGCGTGGAACCGGGTGAACCAGGGGCCCGCGCCGACCACCCTCACCGCCTTGCCGTGGACCTGGAACTTGCTGGCGGTCTGGTAGTCCCCCCTCGGGAGGTAGACGCCCACCAGGGCGCCGGTGGTGTCCATCCGGACCCGGTCCAGAGCCGCCTGCACATCGCCGTGGGTGAAGCCGGTCGGCACCGCGTACCGGGCCGGGTCGGGGTTGGGGAGCTGGGTCGCCTGCTCCAGGCTGACGAAGTCGATGGCGTACGTGGTGCTGTTGCCGGCGTCCTTCTGCAGCTTGATCCTGCTGCCGGCCGGGAGGGTGGTGCCGAGCAGCAGGTTCGCCTCGTCGTAGACGTGCCGGGGGCCGCCGGCGCCGAGCGAGTTGCCCGGACCGGTCTCGCTGCCGTACAGCCAGGAGTACTTGGAGGTGAGGTCGAGGGCCTTGAGGAAGACCCCGTCGACGTAGACGTCGAGTTTCGCGTCGATGCCGTCGCCGCCCGGCGCGTCCGGGATTGAGAAGCGGGTCACCAGGGTGTTGGTCGGCGCCTTGGTGGTGAACTCGACCGAGGCGCCGGTCGTGTTCAGGGTGACGGCCTTGCGGCCGGAGGCCTCGCCCGCGAGGTCGCCGACGGTCCGGTTGGGCCCGACCACCGCGGCGCCGCCGGCCAGCACGCCGTCCTCGGCCTCGTAGGTGTCGAACGGCAGGTTGGCGCCGCGGCCGACGAACAGCGACTGGGTGGAGGTGTTGTTCGCCTGCTTGACCGGCAGTTCGTTGGCGTCGGTGGCGATGACCGCCCTCACGGTGTACCGGCCGTTGCCCGCCGTCCAACTGCCCAGGTTCACCGGGGAGCCGGTGGCACCGGGCGCGATGACGCCGGTGTGGCTGCCGGTCAGGGTCCTGACGACCGCACCGGTGGCGTCGGTCACCGTCAGACCGATGCCGTGGGCGCCGCCCGCCGAGGCGGTCGTGCCCTGGTTCTTGACCGCCACCGAGAACGTGACCTCGTTGCCGCTCGCCGGGTTGCCCGGGGTCCAGCTGACGGGCGCGGCGACCAGGTCGGAACCGGCGACCTGACTCACCACCAGCGGGGCCGGCGCGGTGTGGGCGTTGTTGGTCTCGTCCCGTTCGACGACGGCGCCGGCCGGGTCGGCCTCGGCTCGCAGCTGGTAGCTGCCCGCGTTCTGCGGGCCCGTCGGGACCGAGACGGTCGCGGAGGCACCGGCGGCCAGCGGGCCGAGCTGCGCGGTGCCGGCCTTGGCACCGCCCAGGTAGAGGTCGACGGCGGTGGCGGCGGAGGCGGCCGTGCCGGCGTTCCTGACCGTCGCCGAGAGCGTGAGCGGGTCGGTCTCCACCGGAGCGGCCGGAGAGGCCGAGACCGCGGTGACCGTGAGGTCGGGGTTGGGCGCCGGGGTGCCGATCACCTGGAACTCCGCGATCTGCCCGGCTCCGGCACCGGAGTTGGCGGTGATCCGCAGCCGGACGTCGGCCGCGGTGGCCGTCAGCGGGATCGTCACCGTGTTGCCCGAGGCCGGGGAGAACGTGTAGGGCTTCGCGGCCACCAGGCTGGTGAATCCGGTCGCGTTCTGCTCCCGGCCGAGTACCTCCACGGTCTGGGTGCGGGTGGCCCAGGCCGCGGCCGGGTCGAGCTTCAGCACCACCGAACCGACGGTCGCGTTGGAACCCAGCCGCGTGGTCAGCTCATTGGGGTAGCTGCCGCCCGCGCCCTCCCAGTAGGTGGTCACGTCGTCGTCGTTGGCGTTCGCCGCGACGAAGGTGTAGATGCTGGAGTCGGCCGTGATCGGCTTGCCCCCGGCCAGGTTGGTGCCACCGCCACCGTCGTTGCCGGTCCGGACGACGGTGTTGCTCGCCTCGGAGCGGTTGCCGGCCGCGTCCCTGGCCTTCACGTAGTACGACACCGTGGCGCCGTCGGCCCGGCTGTCGGTGTACGTCAGCACGTTGCCGGCCACCTCGGCCTGCAACGCGCCGTCGGCGAAGACCTCGTACCCGGTGACCGCGACGTTGTCGGCGCCCGCGCCCCAGGCCAGTCGGACCTGCCCGGAGGTCGGCCGGGTGTACGTCAGGTTCGTCGGCGCGGACGGCGCCTGGGTGTCCCCGGGGGCGCCCGTGCGGGTCACGGTGTTGCTGGCGGCCGACTGGTTGCCGGCCGCGTCCCTGGCCTTCACGTAGTACGAGACGGTGGCGCCGTCGGCCCGGCTGTCGGTGTACGTCAGCACGTTTCCCGCGACACTGCTGACCAGGGCGTTGTCGGCGTAGACGTCGTAGCCGGTGACCCCGGTGTTGTCGCTCGCCGCGCTCCAGGCCAGCCGGACCTGCCCGGAGGACGGCTGGGTGTACGTCAGGTTCGCGGGCGCGGTCGGCGCCCGGGTGTCCCCGGTCACCGGGCCGTACACCTCGAACTCCGCGAGCTGGGCGGCCGGCCAGCCGGTGTTGGCGGTGACCTTCAGCCGGACGTACCGGGCCGTGGTGGTGCCGGTGTCCACCGTCACCGTGTTGCCGGTGGCCGGGTCGAAGACGTAGTCGGCGGAGGCGACCCGGTCGGTGAAGGTGCTGCCGTCGGTACTGGTCTGCACGACGAGGGTCTGGGTCCGCCGCTCCCAGCCCGTCGGCAGCTTCAGGACCAGCCGGCTGACGGCGACCGCCGTCCCGAGGTCGACCTGGATCCACTGCGGGAGCGCGTTGCTCGCGCTCTCCCAGTAGCTTCCCTGGTTGCCGTCGTCGACGTTGCCCGCGCCGTAGCCGCCCGAACTGCTGCCGGCCGTGAAGGCCCGGCCGCGGGCCAGGTTGGCGCTGGAGCCGGTGGTGCCGTGCACCTCCAGCTCGGAGATCTGCGCGGCCGGCCAGCCGGTGTTGGCGGAGATGTCCACCCGGACGAAGCGGGTACCGGTCGACGGGAAGCCGATCCTCACCGTGTTGCCGGCGCCCGGTTCGAAGGAGTACGGGGCCGAGGCGGTGAGGGTGGAGAAGGCGGTGCCGTCGGTGCTGCCCTGAACGGCGAGCGTCTCGGTGCGGGCACCCCAGCTCGCGGGGAGCTTGAGCACCACCTCGTCGACGGCGGTGGTGCTGCCGAGGTCGACCTGGACCCACTGCGGGAGGGCGGTGCCGGCGCTCTCCCAGTAGGTGTTCTGGTCGCCGTCGTTGACGAAGGCGGCGCCTCGGCCGGCGGTGGCGCTGCCGGCGGCGGCCGGCTTGCCGGCGGCCAGGTCGGGGC
The DNA here is from genome assembly GCF_036290945.1 of Streptomyces sp. BE303. Classification (NCBI taxonomy): domain Bacteria; kingdom Bacillati; phylum Actinomycetota; class Actinomycetes; order Kitasatosporales; family Streptomycetaceae; genus Streptomyces; species Streptomyces sp. BE303. The sequence continues at coordinate 62,041 of NZ_JAQYWZ010000716.1, read as the reverse complement.
CGCCGGCGGCCCGGGCGGGCAGTAACGGGCCGGCGACGAGCAGCAGGCAGGCCGAGGCCAGCCCTGCCACGAGTCGGGAAATCGGAGCTGTCGATCTCACGGGAGTCCTCTGGATCTCATCAGGATGACAGGTGGGGGGCGGACAGGCCCGGAAAGCGGAGCCTCTCCGGGAGGGAGTGGGCGCGTGCGTGCCGCGGCCCCGACCGGCGGGGCGGTCCGGGCGGGCGTCGCGGAGGGGCCTGGCGAGAGGGGGCGGTGACCGAGCCGACATCATCTGGATCCTCCGGGGAGGGCCGACGAGCTCAGGACGGGCGACGGCACCGGACCGGCCGGCGCCGCCGGGGAGGGCAGGGAGCGCAGGGGAGCGCAGGGGCGGCCGTGGCCGGCCGACCGCTTCAGCCCTTTTCGGTCGGATCCTGCGCCCGGCAGGATCCGCGAGGGAGGGCCCGGTGATGGCGGGCCGTCACCGCGACCGCAGCCAGGCCGCGGCGTCCACGGGAAGGAGGTTTCCGTCGAGCGGCCGACTGGTGAGCAGGACGGTGTCGTGCGCGGGCAGGACGACGGGCGCCGGGGAGAGGTTGACGACGCAGGCGAACTCGGCGCCTCGGCGGAAGGCGAGGACGCCGCGGTCGCCGGGCAGCCACTCGAACTTGTCGCCGCGCAGACCGGGCGATCCCCGGCGGATCCGGAGCGCGGCGCGGTACAGCGACAGCACGGAGTCCGGGTCGGCGCTCTGCGCCTCCACCGTCAGCGCGGCCCAGCCCTCCGGCTGCGGCAGCCACGGTTCGGTGCCCGCTGGCGAGAAGCCGTACGGCGGGAGGGGGCCGGACCACGGGAGCGGGACGCGGCAGCCGTCCCGGCCGGGGTCGGTGCCGCCGGAGCGCAGGTGCATCGGGTCCTGGAGACGATCGATCGGGAGGTCCTCCACCTCGGGCAGGCCGAGCTCCTCGCCCTGGAAGAGGTAGACGGCACCCGGCAGGGCGAGGGAGAGCAGCGCGGCGGCGCGGGCCCGGCGCAGGCCGAGGGCGACGTCGGTGGGGGTTCCGAAGGCCTTGGCCGCGAAGTCGAAACGGGTGTCCCTGCGGCCGTAACGGGTCACCGTGCGGGTGACGTCGTGGTTGCAGAGGACCCAGGTCGCGGGGGCCCCGGCCGGGGCGTGCAGGGCGAGGGTGGAGTCGATGGACTCGCGCAGCGCCTCCGGCTCCCACGGGCGGGCCAGGAAGTCGAAGTTGAACGCGGTGTGCAGCTCGTCGCGGCGCAGGTAGCGGGTGAACCTCTCGGCGTCGGGCAGCCACACCTCCCCGACGAGGATGCGCTCGCCCGGGTAGGAGTCGGCGATCCTGCGCCAGGACCGGTAGATCTCGTGCAGCTCCTCGCGGTCGGTGAAGGGATGGGGGTCCACCCCCTTGCGGAAGTCGGGCAGTTCGGGGTCCTTGACGAGGAGGGCCGCGGAGTCGATGCGGACGCCGGCGGCTCCGCGGTCGAACCAGAAGCGCAGGATCGACACGTGCTCGCTGCGGACCTGCGGGTGGGCCCAGTTGAGGTCGGGCTGCTGGCTGGCGAAGAGGTGCAGGTACCACTCGCCGGGCGTTCCGTCCGGGTCGGTGGTCCTGGTCCAGGGGCAGCCGCCGAACTCGGACTCCCAGTCGTTGGGCGGCAGTTCGCCGTCCGGGCCGCGGCCGGGGCGGAAGTGGAACAGCTCGCGCTCGGGGCTGCCGGGGACGGCGGCGAGGGCCCGCCTGAACCACGGATGCTCGGCGGAGACATGGTTGGGGACGATGTCGACGATGGTGCGGATGCCGTGAGCGAGCGCCTCGGTGATCAGGTTCTCGGCGTCCTCCAGGGTGCCGAACAGCGGGTCCACGTCGCGGTAGTCGGCGACGTCGTAGCCGCCGTCCGCCATCGGGGACGGGTACCAGGGGTTGACCCAGATGGCGTCGACGCCGAGTTCGGCGAGGTACGGGAGGCGGGACCGGACCCCGGCGAGATCCCCGGTGCCGTCGCCGTTGCCGTCGGCGAAGCTGCGCGGGTAGACCTGGTAGATCGCCGCGTCGCGCCACCAGGCCGGGTGCTCGGGCTGGCGGCTGGAGTTCTGTCCCACGGTGGGGGGTCCTTTCGACCGGACGGGAGGGGCGTGGTGGTCGACCGCTTCCGGGCGGGGCGCTCAGCCCTTGAGGCCGCCGGAGGTGAGGCCGGACACGATGCTGCGCTGGAAGATCAGGAAGAAGACGATCGTCGGTGCGGAGGCGATGGCCAGGGCGGCGATCACGACGTTCTGCGGCAGGCCGGTGGCGAGGGAGCGGATGCCGATGTTGAGCGTGTGGTCGGCCGGGTCCGGCAGGACCAGCATCGGCCAGAGGAAGTCCTTCCAGACCGCGACCACGGCGAAGATGGAGACCACGCCGAGGATCGGTCGGGACATCGGCAGCACGATCGACCACAGGGCCCGGGTCGGTGAGGCGCCGTCGATCGCGGCTGCGGCCAGCAGGTCCTCCGGGACGGAGTCGAAGAACCGTTTCAGCAGGAAGATGTTGAAGGCGTTGGCGACGGTGGGCAGCCAGATCGCCCACGGGGTGCCGATCAGGTTGAGGTGGAGCAGCGGGAGGTCCAGCACGGTGAGGTACTGCGGCACGATCAGGACCGCGGAGGGGACCATCAGGGTCGCGAGCATCATGCCGAGGATCACGTTGCCGAGGATCGGCCGCAGCTTGGAGAGCGCGTAGGCCGCGGCGACGTCGAACACCAGCTGGAAGGCGAGCGCCCCGAGCGCGTAGTAGAGGGTGTTGGTCAGCAGGCGGCCCATCCTGAGCTGGCGCCAGGCCTCCGCGTAGGTGCCCCAGTGGATCTCGGACGGGAAGAGGGTCGGCGGGCTCCGGATCACCTCCTGGGTGCTCTTGAGGCCGCCGGTCACCAGCCAGTAGAGCGGGCCGACGAAGACGGCGGTGAAGACGAGGACCACGAGGACGAGCACCGTCCGGTAGACGGCCTTCCCGAGCGGTCGGTCGAGCTGGGTCTGTGCGACGAGCGTCCGGGTCCGGGGTTCGTTCGCTGCCATGGCCGGAGCCCTTCCTAGTCGTCGGTGCGGCTGAGCCGCGTGTACAGGGCCGAGAAGCCGGCGAGGACCACGAGCATGACCAGGCCCATCGCGGAGGCGACGCCGTAGTTGTTGCCTCCCATGTCGAAGGCGTACTCGTAGACCAGGTAGACGACCGACATCGTGGAGTTCTGCGGGCCGTTCCCACCGGTGAGCAGGAACGGCTCCACGAAGACCTGCATGGTGGAGACGATCTGCAGCAGCAGGAGGAGCGAGAGGATGAGCCTGGTCTGCGGGACGGTGACGTGCCAGATCTTGCGGAACAGGCCGGCGCCGTCCAGGTCGGCCGCCTCGTACAGCTCGCCGGGGATGCCCTGCAGGGCGGCCAGGTAGATGAGGGTGGCGCCGCCCATGTTCATCCAGGTGGCCGCGACGACCACCGAGACCATCGCGGTGTCCGGCGAGTTGAGCCAGGCGGAGGTGGGGAGGTGGAGGGTCGTCAGGATCGAGTTGAAGAGGCCGTACTCCGGGTCGTAGAAGTACTTGAACAGCAGCACCGCGGCGACGGGCGGCATCATCACCGGGATGTACACCAGGATCCGCAGGTAGGCCCTGGCGTGCCGGAGCTCGTTGAGGAGCACGGCCACGAAGAACGGCACCGCGAAGCCCAGGAGCAGCGCGAGCGCGGTGAAGAGGAAGGTGTTGCGCCAGGCGGTCCAGAAGTCGGGGTCGCCGAAGATCCGTTCGAGGTTCTCCAGCCCGACCCACGTGGTCTTTCCGCGTCTGGTCTTCTGGAAGCTCATGACGACTTCGCGGACCATCGGGTACCAGGTGAAGAACCCGAAGCACACCAGGGCGCCGAAGAGGAAACCGTGGGCGGAGACGTTGCGGCGGACGGTCCGGCCGAGTTCCGGACGCTTGGGCGAGCGGCCTCCGGAGCCACCCGTGCGGTCGGCCGGGATGCGACTGGCCCGGCGGGTGGTCTTGTAGGGGGAGATGGTCCCGGCCATCGGTGCTCCTGGTGTGCCGGCTGGACCGGCGGGTCGGGCGGGTCGGCGGTTCCCGGTCCGCCGGTCTGCATGTCCGTCGGTCTGCTTGTCGGTCGGTCTGCTTGTCGGTCGGTCTTCGTATCCGTGTGTGTCCGTCGGGGTGGCCGTGGGCGGCTGAGGCCCGGGGCGGGTTGTCCCCCGCGTCGGCTAACCGAGGCTCGCCAGGACCTTGTTGGCCTGGGACTCGGCGTCGGCGAGCAGCTTGTCGATGTCGGCGCCCCGGTCGGTGAGCACGGCGGAGACCGCGTTGTCGAGGACCTTGTAGAGCTGCTGGGCGTTGGCCGGCTCGGTCTTTCCCGGGACCTGATCGGAGATGTAGGGCGCGTAGTTCCGGACCGGGACGGTTGCACTGGCGGCCTTGGCCGCGTTGTCCGCCGCGAGGGTCGAACCGGTGAAGAAGTTGGGCTGAGGGATGCCGACGGGCAGGTTGTCCGACCTGTTGCGGGCGTAGTCGAACTGGCCCTTGCCCATGGTCAGGTACTTGAAGGTGACCCAGGCGATGCCGGCCTTGATCTGGTCGGGCGTGGACCCCTTCTTGAAGAGCCGGGTGTCGCCGCCGAGCAGGGTGGCCCTGCCTCCTGGCATCGGACCCATGCCGTAGTCGGCGTAGTTGCCCTTGAGGGTCTGGACCATGTACGTGATGTCGTCCGGCGCCCCGATGTACATGCCGAGCTTGTCGGTGGAGGTCTGGGTCATCAGGTCGGGCCACTTGAGCCCCTGGGCGGCGCCCATCGTGCCGTCGGTCCAGCGCATGTCGTGGAGGTTCTGCAGGACCTGCTTGCCCTCGCGGGTGTTGAAGGCGGCCTTCCTGCCGTCGTCACCGGTCATCCTGCCGCCGAGGCCGTACAGCTCGGCGGTGAAGTGCCAGCCGCCCTGGTTGGTCGCGCTGTACTCGCCGTAGCCGTTGACGCCGTTGCCGAGCGCGGAGATCTTCTGGGCGGCCGTCCGGATCTCCGCCCAGGTCGTCGGCGGCTTGTCGGGGTCGAGACCGGCCTGGGTGAAGAGCTTGCGGTTGTAGATGAGGCCCATCTTGTAGTTGGTGACCGGGAGGCCGTAGAGCTTGCCCTCGCTCCTGAGGGTGTCGAGCACCGAGGGGTCGATGTCCTTCAGGGCCGGGACGGTCGTCTCGTTGACGTACGCGCTGATGTCCTCGACCGCGCCAGCGTCGAGCGCCTGGCCCAGGTCCGTGAAGTAGGCGTAGAAGAGGTCGGGTTGGGTCTTGCCGGCGAGCTGCGCGGTGAACTTGGCGGGCTCGTTGCACGGTGAGGCGTCGGTGGCCCTGATGGTGACGTTCGGGTAGGTCTTGTTGAACTCCGCGATGTCCTCCTCCCACTGCCTGCGCTCCCCCGGCTTCGTGGTCGGCGGCTGGCAGTCGGCGCTGATGGTGACCTTGGCGGACGGGTCCAGCGGGGCCTCCGCTCCGTTCGGCGCGCCGGGGTCGCCCGAGGAGCCGCTGTCGGCGGAGCTGCTGCACGCGGCGGCCGGGAGGACCAGGGCGCCGACGGCCACGGCGGCGAGGGATCTGCGGAGAAGCCGATTCGTCTTCATGGGAGAGAGGACCCTTCTACAGGCACGGCGGGCAGGGCCGGTGCCGGGGCGCGGGGGAGCCCCGGTGTTCCGGTGGGGATCGCCCCGGTCCTGGTGACGGGGGCGGGGACGTGCGGAAGCGAGGCCCGCGCACTCCTGGACTGCGCGGCTCGGACGCCCCGGGGGCACGTCGCGGACCCTCTCGGGACCTGTCGGCGACCACCCCTCGGCGCGCCGCTCACTTAACCATCCCGTCCAGATGACCACAAGATGTCGACAGAATTTCGCAAAAAGAAGATAGCCCGCTGCGATGCCCCGGCGACCTGGCCGGCTGCGGCCTCCGCCGGCTACACACTCACCCCTCCCTGGGATCTGCCGGCGGGTCACACCTACCGCACTTCGCCGCCCGAACACTGCCGGATCACCGCCGGACCACCGCCGGGGCCGCCCACCAGCGGAAGGCCCGGCTCCACGTCCGCAAGATCCACTCTCCGCTACTGCATGAAGTCGGCAAATCTTAGAAAGAACCTTGCATGCATCTTGTGAGGTGCTCGGCGAGCGCGCTCTACTGTCACGACACCTCCTCCCCGGAGAATCGAGCACCGGATGTCACGGAGCACCACGGATCCCTCCCAGGCCGGGATATGTGTTTGTCGACGCGGGACGGCATGCATAGGGTCGGCGGCATGACGACACGGCTTGTTCAGATTTCGATGAATGCCCGGGACGACTCCGCGGTCGGCCGGTTCTGGGCGGAGGTACTCGGCTGGGGCATCGACAGCGAGGGCCCCGGTGTGACCAACCTCGAACCCGTGGGCTTCGTCTATCCCGACCCCGTCGCCGTCTGCATCGACGTCGTTCGCGCCACCGACCCCAAGACGGTGAAGAACCGTCTGCACATCGACCTCGCCACCACCTCGGCAGCCCATCAGACGGAGCTGGTCGCACGGCTGAAGGCCCTCGGCGCGACGCCCGCCGACGTGGGCCAGGGCGACGTGCCGTGGACGGTCCTGGCCGACCCCGAGGGCAACGAGTTCTGCGTGCTGGAGCCCCGCGAGCGCTACCTGGACACCGGGCCGATGGCCGCGGTGGTGGTCGACTGCGCGGACCCGAGGGCCATGGCGGGGTTCTGGGGCGAGGCGATGGACTGGACCGTCCACGAGGTGACGGACGACCAGGCCGTGCTGCGCTCCGCCAGGAGCGTCGGCCCGTACCTCGAATTCATCCGCACCCCCGACGAGAAGACCGTGAAGAACCGTCTCCACCTCGACCTCCGCCCGTACCCCGGGGGCGACCGGGTCGAGGAGGCGGCGCGGCTGCGGGCTCTCGGCGCGACGCCCGCCGACGTGGGCCAGGGCGACGTGCCGTGGACGGTCCTGGCCGACCCGAACACTCCGGATTCATGGTTCTGGAGTGAGCCCCGGTGTCGACCGCCACCCTTGCCCGTGACAAGCGGATATCGTCCCCCTCTCCCGAGGGCATGACCACTGCAAGGAACCTGCCCGGCACTGAGGGCACCGTGTTCTCCGGGCGCCTGCGTGGCGTCTCGGCTATCCGACTGTCCGTCCTGACGGACGAGACCACCAGCCCCGAACGGCAGCGCGAGGCCAACGACCGCGCCGCCGAGATGAACAACATTGACTTCGGCGAGGATGACCAGCGCCGGGAAGCTGTCGACCTTGACGTGTCGGCGAGCAAGACCGCTCCGTGGGAACGTCCGGAGCTTGGCAAGTGGCTCGCGGACCCCGACAGCTTCGACGTGATCGTGTGGTGGCGCTTTGACCGCGCCGTCCGATCGCAGCAGGACATGCACAACCTTGCCGAGTGGGCGAGCAAGCACCGAAAGATGATCATCTTCGCCGAGGGCGTCGGCGGAGGGATGCAGCAATTCGACTTCCGCAACCCGCTCGACCCGATCACGCGCATGATGCTCAATCAGTTTGCTTTCGCTGCCGAGATGGAAGCGTGGTCCATCAAAGAGCGCGTCATGGGTGCGCAGGCTGCCATGCGCAAGATGCCGTTCCGGTTCAAGGGCGGTCGCCCGTCCTACGGGTACAAGATCGTTCCCATGCCCGCAGAACACGGCGGGGTCGGCAAGACGCTCGCGCAGGACGAGAGCGCCGTCAAGATCATCATTCGCATCATCCGGGACATGCTGAACGGCAAGACCATCACGCGGATTTGCCAGGAACTGGAGCACGACAAGGTTCCGACCCCGCGGGACCACTGGTCGGTGAGCCGGGGCCGGAAGACCGGCGGCAGGACCGGCGGCGCGAAGGGCGAGAGCAACACCCGGGACGTGTTCAAGTGGGTGCCCACGGTCCTTAAGAAGATCCTCACGAACCCTGCGCTACTGGGCTGGAAGATGCACAACGGCGACCCGATCCGGGATGCCGAGGGCGCCCCGATCCTGTCGACCGAAGACCCGATCCTGACGCGCGAAGAGTTCGACGTGATCGGGAAGCTGTTCGACGACCGGAAGCGGACCGAGCCCCGAGCCATCCCCTTGGACGCTTCCAAGTTGCTCCGGGTGATCCACTGTGGCACGTGCGGATCGCGCATGTACCACCAGACCAACAAGAAGCAGCAGCGCGCGTACACGTGCGGCGGGCACCTTACGCGGGTCAAGTGCGCTGCCCCCATGACCATCCGGGCTGACTGGGTCGAGGACTACGTAGAGCGGGAGTTCCTGGCCTTGACCGGCCGTATCCGGATTCAGCGGACCATCATCACGCCCGGGTATGACCCGACACAGGAGCTTGCGCACGTCCTCGCCGAGTACGAAGCCCACCAGGAGGAGAAGGGAGAGCAGAAGTCCGCCGCGGCGAAGGCAGCGTGGAAGAAGCGGGCAACAGCACTTGACAGCCGCATGGCCAAGCTGGAGGCGACCCCCGCCCGCCCCGAGATGCGCGAGAAGGTCGACACGGAGGAGACGTTCGCCGATCTGTGGGCTACGTCGGACGACACCGCTCGCCGGCTGCTGCTGCTCGACGCCGGGGCACGGCTGGAGATCCGTAAGGGCGTACGCGGCGGGTGGCGGACGCTCGACCCGCGCCGGGTGGCGTTCGCAGTGACCGGGGACCTTGACCCCGCGGTGGAGTCGTGGGCCGGGCTCCGGGACGAACTGACCATGACGCCCGAAAACGCTCCCGCGGAAGGCAGCCGGATGCGCCTCGCCGAGCCCGTCGGGGCGTAGGGCATCGGCGGGGGTGGTGATGGGTGACGTTCGAAGGGGTGTTTTCTGTTTTATCTAGACACCCGTGTGTGTAGAAGAAACTAGAAATCACGTCTCCAACGTCACCCATCACCACCCCTCGGGCCCCGCGGGAATTCGTCCCCCTCTTCTACCCCCAGGAAGAGAGAGCGGGACGGAACGACCGGACGGCGCCGCACAGCGGGCCCCGGGATATCGTCCCCCTCTTCTACTCCCGAGAGAGGGAGCGCAGGACTACCGCGCACCGCACTGAGGGGAACCGACAGGCCGAGTGCCCGCCCCTACACCCGTACGGCCTGCCCGCTCATATGGGACAGGACCAGCTTCACCGCCCCTCCCGAAGCCGTCGGGCAGGGGCTTCTTCATGCCGTCGACAAGCAGCCCACCGGAGGTAGCACCGTGAGCAACCCTGGCAGTCACACCTACACCTACGAGGACCGGGCGACCGCGAAGCTCCGTCTGCGCGCCGACGCGTTCCAGTACGACTCCACGATGGAGCACCTTGCCGAGATGAAGCGCGACCGCCCCGAGCAGTACGACCAGATGAACCCGATCTCCCGTATCTCGCTCGGTCACTACGAGATCGCGAAGGCTGCCGCCGTGCAGCTCGGCCGCAACGTTTCCGCTCCCACCGATCGTGAGGTCTGACCATGAACCCCGACGTTTCCAAGGCTGCCGACAAGCTCGCCAAGCTGCGCGCCCAGGCCGACAAGTTCACGGCTCCGCTCGCCGAGGCCGAAGCCGCCCTGGCGGTCGCCGAGGAGGCCGAACAGGCCCGCCGTGCCGAGCGAGCCGCCGAGTACGACCGCGCGTTCGCCGCTTCGTGGCGTGAGCGCGCACAGCAGGCCAGCGACGCCGACAAGGCCAACCGTGAACGGTTCGTCGAACTGCTCGCCGAGGAACCGTGGTTCATGGCCTACATGGCGTCCCGGGCCGAGCGGTACAAGCGGGAGAAGATCATGCACGCTGCCCAGCGAGCCCAGTCCGCCACCGGCCAGAATCCCACTGTGCCAGATCCACGCATGTATGACCTGCGCCTGGTGGACGACCTCATCGAGACCACCGAGCGCATGGCCGCTGAGATCGGCGCGGACTACGCCGAGGAACTGGACGCCAAGCGAACCGCCTACATCGAAGCGACAGACTGACATGGCCGTTGACGCACTCGACCCCGGCCCGGACGGCACCTATCCGTACTTCCCCCGGGACGCGCAGGGACGGCCCGTATGGTCCGACTCCCCAACTGGCCTGCCAGTAGCCAACGGTGGGGCGCCGATGCCTCGCGGCGTACAGCCGATGCGCGACCCCCACGATCCCGGCCGGCTGCTGGCCGTGGACGTGACGCCGAGGCAGTCGGACGGCCGCCCGATTGATCCGCCGGTGATTCCTCCGCGGGCTCCGGCATGAGGCGCACGTCCGACGCGTGACCGACCGACACAGGGTTGCAGCCCTGGGCCTACCCCACCCGGGGGCCTCCCCTCTCCTGGCCAGAAGCGCGGGAGGGAGGCAAGAAACTCGCATGGCTCATTAGACCATTCTTGCGGACCATTACGGCCCCACTTCGATTCCCTAATCGGATTCGAAGTGGGGCCATTTTGTGTTCCGCCGATCAATCCGCAGGCTCTATCTGGAGTCGCATTTCTTCATATGCTTCCCTGAGGTCGCGCGCATCGGAAATCTTGCCGGTCTCAACGGCATTTACCACTTCTAGGGCACGCCAGTGATTTGACGGTGCCACCCGACCTGAGAGCATTGCGCGCTGCGCCGCATAGCATGCTTCATCAAGGCGATTGGTGGTTACCAAAGAGAGCGCGAGATCAATATTTGCCGAGGCCACTCGGCGAGGCCACTTGGTCAGGTCGTCCGGCGGCGAAAGCCGCGAAATAACCTCTCTTGCATAGGTTTCTGCCGCCGGATCTCCGAGCCATGCCAGAGTGGTTGCGGCGTACGCAACAGCTTTTGCAGGGTCGTACTGAAAATGATGCTCTGGCTGATCCGGCGTGCCGATGGAAGAGGAAAGAGATTGCACTCGATCTATTGCCGAATATGTTTCATTCGAATATCCAAGCCGCGCGAACGCCCGCCCCTGCTGAGCGATGGCTTGAATTTCAACTGAGCTTCCGGCCGGAGCCAACTGCTGGGCTGTGGCGCTAAGTTCCGCCGCCCGCGAATAGTGGCCATCGGTTAGTACTCGCCAGGCGTCGGTTTCAAAGCACCAAGCTTGAATTTCCGAATGTCCGGCATGCTGCGCCAAGGTCATTGCCGTCCGCAGCCTGGCTGTTGCAGCATCTTGCTGGTTCAAATCAATGTGCAGCGTGGCGCCGAGCAGTGAAAACCATCCACCTATGACCAGCAGTTGCCGGTGTTCCTCCAGAGTCTTTCTTGCATCCATCAAGCTAGTCACATACGACGAATACTTTCGCACCTGGCCCAATAGCTCATGCGGAGCCACGGTCGGATACTTTACGGCCAGGTCGTGAAAGGTCAGTTCTAGCCGTTCAATAGTTTCTTTTCCAACATCGCTGGCTGAAACCCTGCGCGCCAGCTCCAAGGCGTCGATTTCGTCGTCATAGGCCGGCGGTACGGTTGCGGAAGCCCGCATAACCTGCGAGCGCCCCTGATCCACGCCACCGTACAGAATGTCGTCAAGCTCGGCCAGCGTCACCCTCAGCACCTTGACAAGAGTGGGGCGCTGCCAATCCTGCGGATCGACTTTTCCGCTTTCCCATCTCGCCACCGTCGAGCGGTCAACACCCACGCTCTGAGCCAAGGAATCCTGAGTGAAACCAAGGGCCTTGCGCCTTTCGATAAAGGCCCTGCGCCGAGCTGCCATGTCGCCTCCCTGTCTCTGAGTAACTGTTCTAGCAGGTCAGGGCACTCGATGCAGTAACTATGAGACAGGGATGCCACAAGAGTGCGTCATCCATGCTCTGTTCACGCGGGGCCTTTGACCCTGAACTGGTGCCTCGCCCAACGTCCGGCAGTGATCGGAGGGATTGTGATGCGGCACAAAGCAGCTGCGATCAGCGCTGCCCTGGCAGCCGTGGTCGGACTCGGACCGGCCGTCATGGTGTTCGCCCTCGGCAGGCTCGACCCGCAGACCGGGCGCCGTTGGGTGTGGGCGTTCCTCGCCCTGGCGGTGGCCATGCTCGGCATCGTGTACGGCGGAGACTGGGAGACCTGGTTCCGTCGCCGAAGACAGGCGAGGACGCGCGTTCGCAGGGCGTTGCGCCACGGCTCGGCACTGTGCCGCGAGGCTCGGCGCGGGCGTACCGGCTCATGAACCTAGAGACCGGGATTCTCCCGCTGGTGCCGGACGGGCTCCGCTGGGCCTCGGGCTGGTGCTTCCCCTGCGGAGTGACACGGGACGTGGTGCCCATACCGGCGATAGGGCTTCGCACGGTCATGACGGTCTGTCGCTGGCACCACGGCCAGTACTCGGCGCGGTTCGTCCGCACGGTCCAACTCCGGCCCTGGTACGGGCTGCTGATTCGTCCGCGTGTCCGTCCCGAGCCGTCCAAGTCTCCCGGAGTGATTCCCCCGCGCTCCGGGTCGCCCGTCGGTCCCACCCGGCGGAAGGGCGCGTGCGGCGGCGCGCGTCGGTGGTCCTGGTTCAGCCCCCCGGCGCGGACCAGGACCACCCTTAGGGCCCCGGCGGGTGCCTGTCTGCCGTCGGGAAGCACAACCCCCGCCCTGGTGACGTGACGAGTGGACGGCACGGACGACCAGGGCGGGGACCCAGACCGAGAACTAGCGGCGGAGAACAGCGGATGTACAAGTGCCCCGAGGGCGCCGGACACAAGGTCGAGCGGGCCGAAGAGTCGGGCGCCGTGCAGAGCGGTCCGGGTGGGCCGGTCTGGCGGTGCACGACGTGCGGCCGGTGGGGTGCCTTCCTCACCGACGAGTGGGCCGAACTGTTCCCGGGCGAGCCGGAGTTGTTCCCCCCTCGGGTGGACGCAGCCCGGCGAGCCGGCCCCGATCCGCAGGGCGTACCCCCTCGGGCGCGGAAGCTAGCGCCCCACGATCACCCGTCCTGGCGGACGGAAAGGGAATCACCCGCCAGGACGGGGCACCACTCCCGCCCCGGTGTCACGTGGCTGTGTCGGCCGGGGTGGGCTTGCCCCGCACCCTGCGCTCCCGCAGGGTGGTTGAACCTACTTGGCACCACCACGACAAGGAGGAACAGCACATATGACGACCACACCCGCCCCTTGGGGTGTACAGCGCATGGCGCCGTACGCACCCACCCTCGCGGTTCCGCAGTACACGCCCGTGATCGACCCCGAGACGCAGATTGCCGTGATCGTGAGCGAGCACGGCCGGACGGTCGAGATGGGCGCGCACGGCACCAGCACGAACCAGACCGGCCCGACCACCACGGGTGGCGGCGACGGACAGAACGGCGGGCAGAACGTACCGTCCGACGTGGACACCATGCAGTCGAACGACCAGGACCAGGGCACGGGCTGACATGACACCGGATCGGGACGGGGCCGTACTGGTCCTCACCAACCCGTACGACGTGACCGCGGACCTGGTGTTACGCCGCTTGGCTGACCGCCGGGTGCCGGTCGTCCGTGTCGACCCCGGCGCCGATCTGCACGCGGGTGCCTCGCTGTCCGCCCGCTACGGGACAGGTGGACAGCGGGGCTCCCTCTGCACTGCAAGCCGGACGCTCGACCTGTCCAACGTCCGGGCCGTGTGGGTCCGCAGGCCCTCGCCCTACGACCCCCCTGCCGGGATGGCGGAGCAAGAGGGCAAGTTCGCTGCCGCACAGGGGTTCTGGGGCACCGGGGGCATCCTCGCGTCACTTCCCGGGGCGCACTATGTGAACCACCCGTGGCGCATCCGCAATGCGGAGTACAAGCCGGCTCAGCTCTCGGCGGCGAGCCGGAACGGGTTCCTGGTGCCAGACACGATCATCACAGCGAACCCGGACGAAGCTCGGGAGTTCTGCACCTCCCAACCTGGCGGCGCGGTCTACAAGCCCTTGTGGGACAGCCGGTACCGGGATGCCGAGGGCGCCCTGCAACAGGTGTGGGTGCGCGGGGTCGACCCGTCTGAGATCACCGATTCCGTGTCCCTGTGCCCGCACCTGTTCCAAGCCAAGGTGTCGAAGGTGTTCGACGTACGGGTGACTGCCGTAGGCGACCGCCTGTTCGGGGTCCGCGTGGACAGCCCCGATCTTGACTGGCGCTACCGGCAAGACCTGATGACGTGCGCACCGATCGAGATCCCCGAGGCGGTCGTACGTTCGGTTGCGGCTTACCTTGACGAACTCGGTTTGGTGTACGGCGCGTTCGACTTCGCCGTGACCTCTGACGGTTCCTGGTACTTCTTTGAGTGCAACGCAAACGGCCAATGGGCATGGCAGCCGACGGAGACAACTGCTGCTATCGCCGACGCCCTCGCCGACCAACTACAGAAAGGCCCCGACACGTGAGCACATCGGCCGAACTCCGCGCCGCCCTGGTGGACGGGTTCACTGGTGACGACATGGTCACCGATCCGGCGTGGAACCGCGCCGCCAAGTCCGTCCCCCGGGAACTGTTCGTCGGGTCCTACTTCCTTCCCGTGGAGGGGACCGCCCCCACCGAGTACCGGCCCGTCCAAGAGGGCGAACCCGGTTGGCTGGCGGGCGTCTACACGAATCAGACCCTGATCACCCAACTCGACGGCCGTATCAGGCCCGAGGACGGTACGGCGAGCGGTTCGCCGTCTTCGTCGTCCACCCTGCCGTCACTGGTGCTGCGCATGTGGCACCAGCTCGACACCGAGGCCGGGCACCAGGTGTTGGAGATCGGTACCGGCACCGGCTACTCGACCGCTCTTGGTGCGTACCGCCTCGGGGACGCCAACATCACCAGCATTGAGTACGACCAGGCCGTGGGGGAAGCGGCTGCTGCGGCACTCAAGTCCGCCGGACACGCACCCCGGCTGATCATCGGTGACGGGCTGCTCGGTGACCCGGACGGGGGCGAGTACGACCGCCTCATTGCCACCTGCTCGGTTCGGTACATCCCGCAACCGTGGCTCTACCAGGTCAAGCCGGGCGGAAAGATCCTGGTCACCCTCTCCGGCTGGTCGTACGGGTTCGGCCTCGCGCTGCTCACCGTGACCGAGCCCGGCAGTGCCACGGGCCGGTTCCTGCCTGGGTGGACGAGTTTCATGATCGCCCGTCCGCACGACCGGCCGCCCCGTCAGAGTCTCGCGCTGCTGCCTGGCGACGAACGCCCGAGCCGGATCGATCCCGAGATCATCAGCACGTGGACCGGTGGTTGGGTGGCTCAGCTCGCGGCACCCTCGGCCGAGCGGATGGGTGCGGGCGGGCAACAGATCCTCTCGGACGTGGCCACGGGATCGCAGGCCCGGACCATGCCCAACCCTGACGGAGGGTGGACCGTGATTCAGCGCGGACCGCTCCGACTCTGGGACCAAGTGGAAAGCGCCGTTGAAGCCTGGCAGGCGGCCGGCGAGCCCCACCAGGACGGTTTCGGCATCACGGTCTCGCCCCTCGGCCAGCGCGTGTGGATCGGCAGCGAGGCCGGTCCAGGTTGGAACCTGCCGATCTGAGCCGGATACCCGGAGCCGGGACGCAGGGGCGCCAATGGAAGAACCACCCTTGCCGACTCTCGCGCCCAACTCGGCCCCGTCCCGCTGGTCTCCGGCAGGGCGGGGCCTTCTACTTTTCGGGGGTCTGCTCGGCCACGTACGTCCCGCGTTGCGGCACGGTGTAGACGTACCCGCCTTCGCGCAGATGCCGGACCGCTCGACGGGCCGTGTCCCGGGCCACACCCCACCGCTGGATCAGTGCCGACTCGGACGGGATCGGACGGTTCGCCGCGAGTACCCCGGACTCAATGTCGCGGATGATCTCCGCCGCAATCTGCTGGTACGGCGGGGTGGGTGCGTCGTAGTCGATTTCCGAGGCCATGGGCCAAGGGTAGACAACGGGCAACATCCCGAGCTATTGGCATACGTAGGTAGACGAGGGTAGAGGAGTTGCTTTACCGTCGAACACGAAAGAACCCCCGGTGCCGCTTAGGACCGGCTCCGGGGGTCGAGCGTCCGACAGCTTTAGGGAGCTGACCGAACATGCGACACCTTATCGCCCGTGCTCTGCGTACCGCCCTGCGGCTGGTCCTACCGGCCCACGGACAGCACCGCGCCGCCCCGGTCGCCCCCGAGCCCACCCCGAAGCCGATCCGGGCCGTTCCCGCCGGACTGAGCCTCGCCCCGTGGGTCGAGCCGGAGAACTGGAACGCGAGCCCCCTGGTACGTCCCTACGTCGACCGTGCGGCATGGCTCGCCGAGCTGGACGAGATGCAGCGCCAGTACGAGCGGCGCGAGGCCCTGCGGGCGGTCGCCGAGAAGCTGCCGGACACCGGGCACACCTTCCCCGGTGCGCACACCCTCGCCGGGGCGGTGGCGTGATGACCCTCGCTGCTGCCGAGAAGCCCACATGCGGCGCCCCTCGCCCCGGGCAGTACGACGGAGCCCCGTGCGGCCGTGACCCGTTCCACGGAGACGACCACGAGAACGCCCACGGCGAAACGTGGCCCCGCCTCGCTCCGGTGCGCTGTGTCCGCTGCAAGGGGCCTGCCCCGAAGCCGGTCCCCGTGGGCCACCAGGAAGCCGCTAGCGGCCCCGGGTACACCCTGTGGGCGTGCTCGCTGGACTGCCCGCAGTAGTACCCCCTCGGCCCCGTCCGGTACCGATCCGGGCGGGGCACTCTCGGCCCTGCCGTAGAACCCCTAACATCACCTCTCCGGAGATCCCGAGGGCAACGAGTTCTGCGTCCTCGCCCCGCGCTGACGCGGAGCCCGACGACACCCGGCCCGTGGGCACGGCCGCTCCCCCACGGCCGGTCCCCGGTGGTCGGCGCCGGGGACCGGCCGGGCAGGTGGCCTTTTCCGTCGTACGGGAATGAGCCGGGCGGCAGCGCCCGTTGTGGCGGGAGTGACCACGACGCCGCCCTTCCGACTGTCGGTGCTGGACCGTTCCCGGACCCGCAGGGGGGAGGAACCGGCCCGGGCGCTGCGGGACACCGTGGCCTTCGCCGTCGAGGCCGAGCGGCTCGGCTACCACCGGTTCTGGGTGTCCGAGCACCACGGCGTCCCGGGCGTGGCCGGTTCGGCCCCGACCGTGCTGGCCGCAGCGGTGGCCTCGGCAACGGAGCGGATCAGAGTGGGGACGGGCGGGGTGATGCTCCCCAACCACCAACCGCTGGTCGTGGCCGAGCAGTTCGGTGTGCTCGCCGCCCTGTTCCCGGGCCGGATCGACATGGGTCTCGGCCGTTCGGTGGGGTTCACCGACGGGGTACGGCGGGCGCTGGGCCGGGAGAAGGACTCCGCCGACCGGTTTCCCGAGCAACTCGCCGAACTGCTGGCCTACTTCGATGCGCCGTCGAGCGCCCCCCACGGCGTTCACGCCCGGCCGGCCGAGGGTCTGGACGTACCGGCGTTCGTGCTGGCCACCGGCGCCGGCGCGGACGTCGCGGCCGAGGCCGGGCTCCCCCTGGTGATCGCGGCCGCGCGAGGGCAGGAGCGGATGTTCGAGGCGATCGACCGCTACCGGGAGCGCTTCCCGCGCCTCCCGGCCGTACGTCG
This sequence comes from Streptomyces sp. BE303, assembly GCF_036290945.1. Classification (NCBI taxonomy): domain Bacteria; kingdom Bacillati; phylum Actinomycetota; class Actinomycetes; order Kitasatosporales; family Streptomycetaceae; genus Streptomyces; species Streptomyces sp. BE303. The sequence goes on along the minus strand of NZ_JAQYWZ010000716.1, from coordinate 44,608 downwards.
TGCTCTCGGGTACGGTCGCCGTCGCCGGGTCGGAGTCCGAGGCCCGCGACCTCCTCGTCCCCGAGGCCTGGGCCGCCGCCCACTCCCGGACCCACGGCGAGTTCCCGCCGCTGGCCCCCACCGGGGAGATCCTGTCCCGGACGATGACCCCGCGCGAACGTGCGGCGTTCCAGCAGTCGCTCACCGGCCACATCGCGGGCACCCCTCAGCAGGCGTGGGCCCGCCTCACCGAGCTGATGGAGCGCGCCGCGGCGGACGAGTTCCTCCTCGCCACCAGCACCTACGACCGCGACGCGCTGTTCACCTCCTACCGCCTCCTCGCACAGGTCGCCGGTCTGACGCCGCTCCCCGCGGGGACCCAGGACTGACGGCGGGGACGGCGCGGGCCGGGCGCGACTGTTCCGCCGACCGGGTCGCCGACCCTGCGTCCCCCTTCGTCGCGGCCGCCCGGGTCGGTCACGGACGGCACGACGGCTTCCGCTCCGGGCGCCACATGGTTACTCTTCGGTAATCGAGCCCGGGCGCCGGCCCGTACCTGGAGGAGCACCATGCCGACCCTGCCCCGATCCGCCGCTCTCCTGAGCGGCCTGCTGCTCGGCGCCGGGGTGGCACACTTCGCCGTCCCCCGCCCGTTCGACGCCATGGTGCCCCGCGGCCTCCCCGGTGATCCGCGCACCTGGACCCGGCTCAGCGGGGTGGCGGAGCTCGCCGTCGGCGCGGCGATCGCCTGCCCGCCCACCCGCCGGGCCGGAGCGCTGGCCGCAGCCGGCCTGTTCGTCGCGGTCCTGCCCGCCAACGTCAAGATGGCCCGGGACTGGCGCCACCGTCCCGCACCGCTGCGCGTCGCCGCCCTGGCCCGGGTACCGCTTCAGGCTCCTCTGATCGCCTGGGCCCTGCGGGTCTCCCGCCTCTGAGCCACGCCCCCGGGCCACGCGCCGGAACACCGTCTGCGCACGGCGAGGCCGGGGTGGGCCCGCGACGCCTACTGCTGCAGTACCGCCACCAGTTGGGAACGCCGGGCGATCCGCAGCTTCCGGTACGAGTTGGTGAGGTGCGTTTCCACGGTGCGGAGGGTGAGGCACAGCGCGGAGGAGATCTGGGCGTTGGTGTTCCCCACCGCCGCCAGTTCGGCCACGCGCCGTTCGGCCGGGGTCAGGGCGTGCCCGCCGTTCCTGCTCCGTACCCCGCCCTCGCGCAAGGCGTCCTGGGTCAGGGCGAGGAGACGGCCGACGGCGGCCGGCCCCCCGGCCCCCGGAGCGGCCCCCGAAGCGGGCGCGGGGGCCGGCCGCAGGGCCACGGCGTGCGCCTCCCGCAGCGTGTCGCGACCCTTGCGGGCGCTTCCCGCCTCGATCTGGGCCCGGCCGAGGTCGACCAGGACCTCCGCGAGTTCCACGGGCGCGGCACTCGGCCTGAGCAGTTCGGCGCCCTCGGTCAGCGAACACAGCGCCAGCCTGCCGCCCACGGCCGCGGCGTACGCCCGCAGCGCCCGGCCGACGGTACGCGCGGTGCCCCAGGTCCGGGCGTGGCGCAGCTCCTCCTCGGCGAGTTCGCGGGCTTCCTGCCGCCGCCCGAGCCGGACCAGGGCGAACGCCGCTCCCGAGCGCCACGGCGTGGCGACCGGGCTGACGAAGTCGTGGGCGCTCTGGCCGGCTCCGCAGGCCAGGTAGTCGTCGAGAGCCGCGTGCCAGTCGCCGTCCGCCGCATGCAGCACGGCCCGCGTGTAGCTGAGCTCGTTCCACTCCCAGGAACTCTCGCTGCCGCGCTGTCCGGCGAGGGCCACGGCCTCCCACGCCCCGGCGCGATCGCCCTTCTCGTACCGGGCGGACGCCACCATCGCCGACAGGTGCGGCAACCGGACGCCCCGCTCACCGGCCGCCTCCACCAGCGGCGCGTTCTCGGCGACGACGCGGTCGAACGCGCCCTCCCAGAGCGCCGCCTCGGCCCGGACGCTGAGCAGGCACTGCACACCGACGTCCGTCAGGGCCGGGGGGACGGAAAGGCCGGGCAGGCACAGGCCGGTCAGCTCGCGGGCCTCGTCCAGACAGTCCGCCCACTGCAACAGGGTGGCCGCGCTGCCGAACCAGGCCGTCCGCAGACGCGGGTCGACCCGCGTCGCCAGGCGCGGTCGGATCCGGGCGAGTGCCTCGGCCGCCGAGCAGAGACCGGCGCCGGCCTCGTACTCGGTGATCAGCCCGCACACCAGCGGCTCGATGGCGGGGGGCGCCGTAGGGGCGAGCGCGCGCAGGCCGGCGACGGCCCCGCGCCACTCGTCGTTGTCGTGCGAGGCGACGAGCGCGCCGAGGGTCTGCAACACCTGGACCAGTTCGTCGTCGGCGGCGGCGCGACCGGCCTGGCGCAGGACCCGCATGGCGGTGTCGGGGTCCCGGACCGCGACGAGGGCCGCGCTGAGGGCGGTCGCCGCGGCGGCCCGTTCCCGGACGTCGGTGTGCAGTTCCAGTCCGGTGTGGAGTCGACGGATACCGGCCGTCGGGTTGTTCGCAAGCTCCAGGGCGCCGAGGCGCACGGTGAGGGCGGCGCGCCGGTCCGGGTCGAGCGTGCCGCTCAGGGCGTGGCGCAGGTACGCGGCGGACTGCGCGACGTGACCGTTGCGCGCGGCTTCCTCGGCGGCCTCGGAGAGCGCGCGGGCCATCCACGTCGCGCCGGGCCGCTCCACGTGCAGGAGCCGGGAGGCCACGGCCGTCGCAGGGGCACCGCTCTCGTCGAGCAGTTCCGCGACACGGGCGTGCAGTGCGGCGACCTCCTCCGGATCGGCGGCGGCGAGCACGGCCCCGCGGGCGAGGGGGTGACTCAGCAGTGCGTCCAGGTGGTGCGCCGGCCGCTCGCCCGGGGCTCGCGCGGACGTGCAGAGGTCGCAGAGCCGGTGATCGGGACCGGGGCCGGCAGGCGGGTCGCCCTCCGCCGCGACGGCGAGGGCGAGACAGGCGTGGCGTAAGCACGGATCGGCCTTCCTCAGCCAGTCGGCGATCGTGTCGCGGTAACGGCCGTGCGGCCTGGCGGACTTCGGGCCGGACGGCGGTCCGCCGCCGAGGTCGGCGATGAGCGCCCGTACCAGGGCCGGGTTGCCGGCACCCGCTTCGACGCAGGTCGCGGTGTCGTCCCGGTCCAGGTCGGCGGCCCGGGCGAGGCGGACGACGGTGGACTCGCTGAGGGGGCGGAGGGCGACGGCCCCGCCCGTGGAGGGTGGGAAGGGCACCGGACCGGGCTGGTCCGCGCACTCGGTGACCACCAGCAGGGCGGGGATCTCGGCGATCCGGCGGGCGAGGTAGCCGATCCAGCGCAGGGACGGCTCGTCGGCATGGTGGAGGTCGTCCACCACGAGCAGGACCGGCCGCTCGGCGGCGGACCGGGTCAGTCGCGTCACCAGGCGGTGGAACAGCCACTGTTCGTCCATCCCGGTCGGCACCGAGAAGGGCACGGCTTCGTCGTCCGTGAAGAGCTGCCGAACGATTCCGAACGGGAACGCCGTCTCCTCCGCCACGCCGCGCGCCCGGCCGACGCGCATCGCGCCGCGGCCGGACTCGCGGCGGACGATCGTCTCCAGCACCGCGGTCCGCCCCATGCCGGCGACCGGCGCCGAGAGGAGGATCCACCGGCCGCTGCCCGCACGCGTGGCTGCCGCGGCTGCCGCGGCCGTGCCCAGCACCTCGTCGCGTTCCAGGAGCATCCGTTCCCCACCCCCTTCCCTGCGGGTGGGCCCGATCCGGAGGTGGCCGCCCCGGCCGTCGGGCCCGGGACCTCCCCTCACCGGGGTACCGGTGGTGACGGTGAGCGGGACGCCGTCGCGGGCGCCGGGACGCGGAGGTGCGGGGGCAGCGGTGCGGTTCACGGGGGTACCTGCCTCACGGATCGGATCGGGAGGATGGCGAGGGTGATGACAGCACCGCCGTCGAAGGGGCCGACGGCGAAGGGACCGACGGTCGGCGGCAGAGCGGTGACGGTACCAAGGACGCCGAGAACCTCCGCGCAGGAGCAGGCTCTCCGGGCAGCCCTTCGGGCATCCGGGCCGGGCCGACGGCCCGGTCCGTGCCGTGCCGGCGCCGAGGCCGGAGCCGAGGCCGGTGACGGCCGTGCCGGTCGTGGCGGGCAGCCGGAAGGGCAGCGTCACGCCGGCGACCGGCACGACGGAGGCGACGGCGACGGCCTCGCACGAGGTGGCGGTCACGACGTCCCTCCCCGGCGTCAGAACTATCTAACATCCGTTAGATAAGCTGGCGGGGGTACTCTAGGCCAGCCCCGCGGCCCCGGCAAGGCCCGCCGAAGGGGCCCTGATCAGGAGGCGTAGTGGCGACCCGAATGACCCCGCAGGAGCGGCGGCTGTCCATCCTCGACACCGCGATGGACGTGGTCTCCGAGGAGGGCTACAAGGGCCTGTCGCTGCGCGAACTCGCCCGCCGCTGCGGCATGTCCGCCCCGGGCGTGATGCACTACTTCCCGGACATGCCCACCCTGCTCCTCGCCCTCCTGGAGCACCGTGACGGGATCGACGGCCCGCACCTCTACGCCGTCGTCGCGGGCAGCCCCGACCTGCGCTCCGCCCTCGACGCGATCGTCGACTACAACGCCTGCCACCCGCGCCGGGCCCAGCTGTACGCCATGGTCCAGGCCGAGGCCCTCGACCCCGCCCACCCCGCTCGCGCCTACTTCGACGGCCGCACCGAACTCCTGATCCGGGAGGCCCGCAGCCGCGTCGACACCGACGCCGCGCCGGAACTCCTCCAGGTCGTGCCGGCCGTCCTCGACGGCCTCCAGCTGCACTGGCTCATGGACCCCGAAGGCTTCGACCTGCGCACCCAGTGGGCCGTCGTCGCCGACGCCCTCTTCGCCCACTACACACGCCGGCCCGCGGTCGGCACCGACACCTGACCGGCCGCCACCGGCCACGGCCCCGCCGGCGGAGGCCGGCGCTCGGGCCCGATCTCGGCCCAGCTGGCGGCGTTCATGCCCCCGGGGACGGTCACCCGGATCTCCGGCCGCGGGTCGTTCGAGGACGGGCGGCTCACGCTCGACGAGTCCGGCACGGCCTCGGGATTCCTCCACTACGACGACGGACACGGGCCGGGTTCCGTCAGTGTGAGCATCAGCGATCCGCGGCCGGGGGTGGTGGCGCGTCCTGCGGCGCCGCCCCCGGCCGCGGCTCAGCGGTACCAGGTGCGGATGGCGGTGGCGGTCTCGCGCACGTCGGCCTGTCCGTCGCGGACACGGGCGGCCAGGGCGACGGCGGCCTTCGGTTCGGCGGTGACGATGACACCGGAGGCGCTGAGGTAGGAGGCGGCGACGACGGCGGCGAAGTGCTCGTTGGCGTACTCCAGGGCCGGGACGCGGATGAGCTGGTGCATGAGCGCGGCGGCACGCTGGTGCACGGCCCCGTACACGGGCACCTCCATGACCTCGTCGACGTGGCGGGCGACCGCGGCGGCGAGCGTGCCGTAGTCCGTGACGTCGGGGTCTGCGGCCAGGAACTGGTGGGTGACGTCCAGGAGCCAGGCCCGGTCGACGCGCAGGATCACGCCGCGTCCGCCGTGCCGGACCGGGCGCTCTGCGGGTAGGGGCCGAACCCGGCCTCGAAGGCCGGCGCCCACGCCTGCGAGAAGTGCGCGGCGGCGGTCAGGAAGCGCTCGCGCCTCTCGTCGGCCTCCTCGACCAGGACCTTGCGCGCGTAGTCGGGCAGGCTCATCCCGGCCGCCTCGGCGCGCTGCTCCAGGGCTTCGTGGGTCGTCTCGTCCAGGCGGACGTTCAGTTGCTTCACGCCCGTCAGCGTAGCCGTGCGTATCGTGCGCTACAACACCCCCGGCCCGGATCCGACGCAGGCCGCCCACCCTTGAGGGGGCGGGCGGCCGACGCATGAGGGGGTGGCGGACGTGAGCCGCGCTCAGTCGGGGACCCCGGCGCGGGACGGGCCGCCGGCCGGGCGGAAATCGTCCCGGCCTTCGACCAGGACGGCGGGCTCCAGCGGCGAGGCGATCTCCTGCGGCTTGCTGCGGGAGGCCCAGTCGCGGATGCCGAGCAGCACCATCACGAAGAAGATCCCGTAGACGATGCCGGAGAAGTACAGCTCGGAGTGGACCGCGAGCGGCACGCCCACCAGGTCGACGGCCAGCCAGACGAACCAGAACTCGACGTAGCGGCGGGCCTGGCTGTACATGGCGAGGATCGAGCCGATGAAGATCCAGGCGTCCGCGAGGACCATCCACAACGGCGCGCCGGGGTAGAACGAGGCGTCCGTCCATCTCAGCACCGCGCCGAACACGGCCGTCCCCAGCACCATCGCGGCGATCAGCGCGGCGCGTTCACGGCTCGACGCCCAGCGGACGTTGATGGTGCCTTCCTGCTCGCGGCTGCGCTTCCAGGTCGCCCAGCCCCAGGAGGCCGAGACGATGATCACGATCTGCCGGGCGGCGTTGCCGCCGAGATGCACGTTCAGGCTGGCGATCAGCAGCAGCACCGAGCCGAGGATCTGCACCGGCCAGGCCACCAGCGAGCGCCGCAGGGCCAGCCAGACGGTGGCGAGCGCCAGGAGGTTGCCCAGGAAGTCGGACCAGTAGACGGGGAGACCGAAGAAGCTGAACTGCTCGTTCAGCCAGTGGAATGCGCTCATGACTCACACCTTTGTTCGTTCGGAGCGAGGAGGGGGATCGACGGTCGGCCCCGCCTAAGCGGGGGAAGCGGGGCCGACCGGGCGCGTGGGCGCAGGGCGCGGTCACCGAGGGGGCGGGAACGCGCGCCGAGCAGGTGGGGCGTGGTGACGGGGTCAGGAGAGGACGTTGCGGACGTGCCGTCCGTACGCGGAGTCCAGCAGGGCCTCCGAGCGGCGGACGTCCTCCCGTGCGGCGAGCACCAGCTCGTCCGCCGAGGCGAACCTCTCGGTGTCCCGGATGCGGGCGACGAACCAGAGGTCGACGCGCTCGCCGTACAGATCGCCCGGGGCGTCGTGGCAGTACACCTCGGTGTGGATCTCGGAGGCGTCGCAGAAGGTGGGGTTGGTGCCGACACTGATCGTCGCGCGGTGCACGGTGCCGGTCGCGCGGCGGGCCAGCCAGCCGCTGTAGATCGCGGGCGGTGGGACGGGAGTGCCGGGGTCGGGAGCGACGTTGGCGGTGGGGAATCCCAGGCCCGTCCCCCGGCCGGCGCCGTGCACCACGGTGCCGGCCAGGGGGGTCGTCGGTGTGTCAGCCATGCGGGGTGAGCTCGCGGAACTGGCTGGTATGGAAGACCAGCGGCTCCACCCCGGGGAAGAGCTCGGCGGTGAGCAGCTCCATCAGGACGATCTCGTGGTCGCCGCCGTCGTACACCGCGCTCACCCGGGCGGTCAGCCACAGGGCCGTGTCGTGGATCAGCACCGCACCGTCCGGCGTCGCCCGCCACGCGGTGCCCTCGAAGCGGTCGCCCGCGCGGGAGGCGAGCCGCCGGCAGAGCGCGCCCTGGTCACGGCTGAGCACGCTCAGCCCCAGCACGGGCGCCCCTGCCAGCCTCGGCCAGGTGGTCGAGGAGCGGGCCACGCTGACCGCGACCATCGGCGGCTCCAGCGAGATCGACACGAAGGAGCTCACCGCGAGCCCGATCGGTCCGCCGTCGCGCAGCGCACCGATCGCGACCACACCGGTGGGGTAGGCGCCGAACGCCTGGCGCAGCACCGCCGCGTTCAGCTCCGCAGCGTCGGGCTCCGCACCGTTCGGCTCCGCAGCGGTCGGCTCCGCAGCGGTCAGCTCCGCGGACGCGGCGGGCGGGGTCGGATGGTGGGCGGGAGTGACCATGGTCGTCGTCCTCTCGTCGCGCGTGGGGTGGTCAGTGACGGTGCTGCGCGGCCGGGTGGCTGGCAGGCAGGGCGCGGTCGGAGGCGCCGGTCAGCCGCTCGCGCAGCGACTCACCGGCCGTGTACTCGCCGCGGAAGACACCGCGGGCGCGCAGGATCGGGAGCACCGACTCCACGAACTCCGTGGTGGAGGCCGGCTGCACGGTCGGCGAGAGCAGGAAGCCGTCCAGGTCGGCGCCCTCCGCCAGGGCGCAGATCTCGTCGGCGATCTCCTCGGCGGTGCCGACCACCGGGCGGGCGCCGACACCGTGGGTGTGCCAGTCGGCGAGCACGTCGCCGACGGTCCTGCCCGCGAAGCGGGCGACCTGGGTCTGCGACATCTCGGTGGACAGCTCCGACATCGGGGTGCCGGGCGCGTACGAGGAGAGGTCGAGGCCGGTGAACATGGCGTAGCTGGCGACGGTGACCTCCGGACGCTGGGCGTCCAGGACGCGCTGCCAGCGGCGCTCGGCGTCGGAGGTGGTGGCTCCGACCACACAGGAGAACGCCGACATCACCTTGACCTCGTCGGCGCGTCGGCCCGCCTTCACGGCCTCCTCGCGGATCGCCGTGGTGTGCCCGGCGAGCTGCGCCACCGAGCCGCTGCCGACGAACATGCACTCGCCGTGCCGCCCGCCGACCCGTCGCCCGGCCGGGGACGCTCCGGCCTGGAACAGCACCGGGGTGCCCTGCGGGGAGCGGGCGGTGTTGCCGTAGCCGCGCGAGCGGAAGTACGGGCCGTCGTGCTCGACCAGGTGGACCTTCGCCGGGTCGGCGAACCGGCCGTCCTTGTCCTTCTCCAGGGCGTCCGGCTCCCAGGCGCCCTCCCAGTACTTGTAGACCAGGTCGAGGAAGTCCTCGGCCATCCTGTACCGGTCGTCGTGCGCCACCATGTCCATGCCGAAGGCCTTGACCGCCGTGTCGGCGGTGCCGGTGGTCACGACGTTCCAGCCGAGCCGGCCGCCGGACAGCTGGTCCAGGGTGGCCAGTCGGCGGGCGAACGCGTAGGGCGGTTCGACCAGCACCGATCCGGTCACCACCAGGCCCAGGTCGGTGGTGCTCGCGAGCAGGGCCGAGGCGATCACGAACGGGTCCAGGCGCGGCAGGTCCAAGGTCTCCTCGGTGGCGATCGGCGGGCGCACCCCGTCGATCTCCGACCAGCCCCAGGCGTCGGCCAGGAACAGGAAGTCCAGCTTGGCGTCCTCGCAGATCGCCGCGATCTCGCGCCAGTACCCGAAGGTGTCGAACAGGTGCCGGCGGCTGTCCGGGTGGCGCCAGGTGGCGGTGCCGCTCGCGTTGGTCTGGGCGTTCTCGAACAGTCCGAGCTTGAGGTTGCGCATGGGTGGTTCTCCGTTGAACTGGGGGTGGTACCGAGGGAGGGGCGACGGAGGTGCGTTCCGTCAGGACACGGCGGCGGGGGCGTCGAGCTGCGCCGCGTACGGCATGGAGGACTGGGCGCCGAGCCCGGTGACGGCCAGCGAGGCCGCACGGACGGCGCGTTCGGCTGCGGCGAGCAGGTCGGCGCCGCGGGCTAGGGAGTCCGCGAGGGCTCCGCAGAAGGTGTCGCCGGCGCCGACGGTGTCGACGGCGTCCACGACGGGGGCCGGCAGGTGCACGGCGGGGCGGCCCGGCTGTTTGACCAGCGCTCCGTCCGCGCCGAGCGTCACGACGACGGCCCCGCAGGGCAGCGCGGCCCGCTCCAGCAGTTCGCGTGCGCCGTCCGGCCCGGTGGGCCGCTCGGCTCCGAGCAGGGTGGCGAGTTCGCCGAGGTTGGGGACGAGGACGTCGACGGCGGCCAGCACCTCCGGGGCGACCGGCCGGGCCGGGGCCGGATTGAGGACGACCGTGCCGCCCTGCTCCCGGGCCCGCAGTACGGCGGCGGCGGCCACCTCGGCGGTGATCTCGTGCTGGACCAGGACCACCTCCCCCGCGGACCGGGCCAGCCGCTGCGGAAGGTCCGCGACCGACAGTTCGGCGTTCGCGCCCGGGTTGACCACGATGGTGTTCTCACCGGCCCGGTCGACCACGACGGAGGCGATCCCGGTGATGCTCTCCGGCGCCGGGCGCACCGCCTCGACGTCCACGCCCTCGGCGGCGAGCGCCCGCAGGATGGGACCGGCGTCCGCGCCGACCCGGGCGACCAGACGCACCCGTGACCCGAGCCGGGCCGCCGCGACGGCCTGGTTGGCACCCTTGCCGCCGACGCCCTCGACGAATCCCCGTGCGAGCACGGTCTCGCCGGGGCGCGGCAGGTCCTCGACGGTCAGGACGAGGTCGCGGTTGACCGAACCTACGACGGTGATGGGCGGCATCCACACTCCTTGGGAGATCGATCTCCCACACTGTGGACCAGCCCCAGAAAACCGTCAAGTACCCTCGTGCTGCGCATTTCCGCCGGCTCAGACCCACTGAGCACGTCTCCGACCGCGAAGGACCACCCACGTGACAGCGCCCCGACTCCTCGACGTGGCAGCGGCCGCCGGCGTCTCCCGCGCGACCGCCTCACGCGTCCTGGCCGGCACCCCGCGCAACGTCGACGCGGACCTCGTCCGCCGCGTCGAGGAGGCCGCCCGGCGCCTCGGCTACCGCACCAACCACTCCGCCCGGGCGCTGCGGACCGGCACCACGGGCACCGTCGGCGTGGTCGTCCCCTCGCTCGCCAACCCGTACTTCGTCCAGCTCGCCGACGCCCTCGCCCAGCAGGTCCGCGCCGCCGGAGGCCAGTTGGTGGTCTCCGACGCCGCCAACGACACCGCCATCGAGGCCGAGCAGATCGAGACCCTGCTCGGCGGCCGGGTCGACGGCCTGCTCGTCGTCCCCGTCTCCGCCGGCGCGTCCGGGCCCGCCGTCCGGGCCGCCGCCGAACGCGCGCCGGTCGTCCTCTTCGACCGCTGGGCCACGGGCTCCGGCACCGTCGCCGTCACCCTCGACAACGCCGCCGCGATGCGCCTGCTCCTCGACCACCTCGAAAGCCTCGGCCGCCGCCGGATCGCCCTGGTCGCCGCCGACCAGGCGTCCTCCTCCGGCGCGGAACGCCTCGCCGCCTTCACCGAGGCCCGCGGCACCGACGCCACCACCGTGCTGCTGCCCAGCTTCACCACCGACGCCGGCCGCACCGCGGGCCGCCGCATCGCCGAACAGCGCGACCGGATCGACGCCGTCGTCTGCGGCGCGGACGTCCTCGCGGTCGGACTCGTCAGCACGCTGCAGCGCTCGGCGGTCTCCGTGCCCGGGCAGATCGCCGTCACCGGCTTCGACGACACCGAGCTCCTCGAACTCCTCGACCCGCCCATCACCTCCATCCGCCACCCGCTCACCGCGATGGCCGAGCGCGCCCTGACGCTCCTTCAGGCTCCGGCCGGCGAAAGGGAGGAGAGCGTGGAGCGCTTCGCCCCGCAGCTGGTGGTGCGGGCCTCCACGGACGCGGACGCCTGACGGCGGCGGCGGAAACGGCGGCGTCGGCGGAAACGGCGGGCACCAGGGCGCCGGCGGCACGGCGCGGCAGGGCCCGACCCCCACCGCGGTGGCGCCGGGGGCGGGTGTCCCGACCCCGTCGGCACCGATACACACGCCGGGGTCCGGGGGGACGGGCGCCGCGTCGGCGGCCTCGGCCGCGGAGGGCAGCCCGTCCAGGTGCCCGGGCGGCGCGGGCGCGCCACGGTCAAGGAGCGCAGCCGGTCGCTCCCGCGCGGGCCGAACGCGGTGGCCGGGGCGCGGCTCGTCACCGAACGCGGCGGCAGCGGCTCCCGGAAGCCACCTGCGGGCGCCGCTCGGGAGCCCAGGCCCGCGGATCACCGAGGGCCTGGGCGGGATCAGTCCTCGTCCGGGCGGCAGAACCTCTCCCCCGGCCGCCCGGACGACCGCCCGGCGGCCCTCAGCCCGTGGGAGTCCCGACCAGGCGGTCACCCAGGATGCCGGCCAGGTCCGGGCGGTAGTAGTCCCTGATCGACTCGGCCCAGTCCGACACCGCCACCTGGTCCGTGCTCGTGGGTTCCAGGCCGTCGAACAGCGAGTGGATGTTCGGCAGGGCGAAGCCGATGGCCGTCATGACCCCCACGAAGACCGGTCGCTCGATCAGCCCGTCGCCGTCCGGATCCGCCAGGGTCGAGAGTGCCTCGGAGAACTCCCCGATCGCCTCGTCGAACCGCTCCGGCGCGAGCACGACGGCCTTGAACTCCTCGAAGTCGATCCTGCCGTCGCGATTGGCGTCGAGCTCCGTCTCCAGGCTCCCCCAGAAGGCCCGGAACGCACTGAGCATCGCGCCGTGCTTCGCGTCGGCGGCCCCGGGCACCGCCTCGATGACCCGCCCGGCCATCAGCTCGAAGTCGTCGGCTTCGATGAATCCGTTGCCGTCTGCGTCGAACAGGGTGAAAACACACCGAACTCGATCGACCGCTTCTGCCCGCATCGATGTCCCACTTTCCGGAGTCGCGAAGGAAGTCTTCCTCGCGATTCCATCAGGGCGGTCCCGGCGGGCTCCTGCGGATACGGACCGTTCACGCGAAGGAGTGAACGCGCGGCGGCAGCGCCGACGTCTTCGGCAGTGCACCCGCTCGCACCGATCGGGCGCCGGCAGGAACGGGCCGCTCGACGGTGAGCAGCGGCAGGCCGTCCACCGGCAGGGGCGAGGTCCGACCCCGGAGCCGCGGTGGGCTCCGGGGTCGGAGCGTGCTCGCCGACCGGCGGCCACGGCCGCTGCGACGCCGTGTCCCGACGATCCGGCGAGGCCCGTGCCCGTCAGGCGTCGAAGTCGGTCCCCCGGCCGACCGCCTCCCAGTCCCGGACCTCCTTCTCCGCGGCGTCCAGGTGACCGAGGATCGCGTCGACGGCGTCGTTCCCGAGGGCGAGCCGCAGCGGGGTCCGCTCGTCGTCCAGTGCGGCCAGGATCGCGGCGGCGGCCTTGGCCGGGTCGCCCGGCTGCTTGCCGTCGCTCTCCGGCAGTGCGGTGCGCAGCGGTCCGACCACCGACTCGTACGCGGGGATGGCGGCCGCCTGGGCCAGCGCGCCCGCTCCGGCGAAGGAGGTGCGGAAGGAGCCGGGCTCCACGATCAGCACCTTGATGCCGAACGGCGCGACCTCCTGCGCCAGCGCCTCCGAGAGGCCCTCCAGCGCGAACTTGGTGGCCGAGTAGGCACCCACCCCGGCGAAGGTGAACCGGCCGCCCATGCTGCTCAACTGGACGACCGCGCCCGAGCCCTGGGCCCGCATGTGCGGCAGGACGGCACGGGTCAGCGCGGCCGGTCCGAAGAAGTGAAGCTCCATCAGGTCGCGCAACTCGCGGTCGGTGTACTCCTCCACGGCGCCGATCAGCCCGCGCCCGGCGTTGTTGACCAGGACGTCGATCCGCCCGTACCAGAGCAGGGTGTCCGCCACCACGGCGGCGATGCGGGCCGGGTCGGTGACGTCCAGCCGGACCGGGACGACCCGGTCGGGGTGGGCGGCGACCAGCGCGTCCAGCGTCTCGGGCCGGCGGGCGGCCGCCACCACGGTGTCGCCGGCGGCCAGCGCGGCCTCCGCGATCGCCTGGCCGAAGCCGGAGTTGGCGCCGGTGATGAGCCAGACCCGACCGGCCGCGGTCGTCTCGGGGGTGGTTCCGGTCATGGGGGTGCCTCCGTAAGGCGTGACAGACCTCGGTAGTTGACGGACTCTTTTATGTCAGCCAGGGATCGAAGACGTCCAAGACAGAACCCTGGTCGATCGATAAAGACGCTTTATGATCACCGAGTGGAGTTACGCCAGCTGCGGTACCTGATCGCGATCGCCGACGAGGGCAACCTCGGCCGGGCCGCCGCCCGCCTGTTCGTGAGCCAGCCCGCCCTCTCCTACGCCCTGCGCAGGCTGGAGACCGAGCTGGGGGTCCGTCTCTTCGACCGCCACTCCGGCGGAGTCACCGCCACCGCGGCCGGGCTCGACGTGCTCACCGAGGCCCGTCGCACCGTCACCCAGGCCGAGCGGATCAACGCCGCCGCCGAGCGGCACCGGCGGGCGGCGAGCGGGGTGCTGCGGGTCGGCTTCGAGGCCAGCGGTGCAGGCGAGTTGACCACCCGGGCACGCGCCGAGTTCGCCCGCCGGCACCTGGGCGTCCGGGTCGAGCCGAAGCGCTTCGACTGGGGCCAGGAGGCCGACGCGCTGCGCGACGGCCGGGTGGACGTCGCCTTCGTCTGGCTGCCCGCCGACCTCACGGGGCTTCACCACGAGACCGTCCACACCGAGCCGCGGATCGTCGGGCTGCCCACCGGCCACCGGCTGGCCGGGCGCGCGGGCATATCCGTCCTGGAGGTCAACGACGAGCCGCTGATGTGGACCGAGCGCGCACCCCGCGCCTGGGTCGACTGGTGGGCGGTCAACCCCCGCCCGGACGGTTCGACGCCGCGCTGGGGGCCGACCAACGACAACGTCGAGGAGATGCTGGAGCAGGTCGCGGAGGGCGCGGCCGTCTGCTTCGCCCCGGCGAGCCTGGCCCGCTACTACACCCGCCCGGACCTCGCCTGGGTCCCGCTGACCGACGTCGAGCCGCTGCGGGTCGCCCTCGCCTGGCCGGCGGGGGAGGACAACCCGCTCGTCCACGGCTTTGCCGCCGTGGTCCGCGAACTGGCCGGCTGAAACGGCCGACCGCCCGGGGCCGAGAGCCCGCACGCTCGCCCGGGAGGATCAGCCCGGCGCCGCCCGCGAGGCCGACGCCGTCCGCCGCTCCCGCCGGTAGGCCCCGGGCGGGGCGCCGAAGTGCCGCTTGAAGGCCTTCGCGAACGCGAATTCCGAGGTGTAGCCGGCGTTCCCGGCCACGGCGCTCAGCGGGTCGGCCGTCTCGCGCAGCGTGCGTGCCGCGACGGCCATCCGCCACGTCGTCAGGTAGCTGAGCGGTGGCTCGCCGACCACCGTGGTGAACCGCCGGGCGAACGCGGCGCGCGACAGCCCGGCCCGGCTCCCCAGCGATTCGACGGTCCACGGATGCGCCGGGTCGTCGTGGATCGCTCTCAGCGCCGGGGCGATCAACGGGTCGTCCAGTGCCGAGGCCCAGCCCCGCGTCCGCTCCCCGGGCAACTCGGCGTACCAGGACCGCAGGATGTAGAGGAGCAGCAGGTCGACGAGCGCCGTGACCACCGCGTCCGAACCCGGCCGCGGCCGGTGGATCTCGGCGCAGAGCTGGTCGACCGCCGAGCGCAGCGCCGGATGGCGGCCGGGGCCGGCCGGGAGGTGGACGACCTCCGGGAGGTCGCCGAGCAGCGGATGCGGCCGGTCGATGTCCAGGTGGTAGGCCCCGCACACCAGCACGCTGCGAGCGCCGTCGCCCTCGACGGTGAAACGCCCGATCGGCGAGGAGGTGTCGACGCGCTCGGGTTCGAAGGCGACCGGCTCGCTGGTGACCGCGTCGCAGATGGCGTGACCGGTGCCGCGCCGCAGGAACACGACGTCGCCGGGGCCCAGGGGTGTCGGATCGCCGCCGACCGGCAGGAGGAAGCAGCGCCCTTCGACGACGACGTGAAATCCGGCTCCCGCGACGGGCTGGAAGCGCACACCCCACGGCGCCTGCGCGTCGGTCCGGACCACGGACGGACGGCCCGTGCGCAGGGCCGCGAGCGTGTCGCTGAGTATGTCCATGCGCTCACCCTAACGCGCTGCGATCGAGACGATCGGACAGTGAATCGAGACTTCGTGTCATTCACTGTCTCGATCGCGACACGTAGCGTTCTCGCCATGAACAACACATCAGACACCCGGCGTGTCGTCGTCATAGGTGGTACCTCCGGCATCGGATTCGCCGTCGCGCAGGCCGCGGCGGCTCAGGGCTCGAACGTGGTCGTCGCCTCCAGCAGCCGGGACCGGGTCGACCTGGCGGTGAGGAAGCTCGGCGACCCGGCCGAGGGCGTCCTGCTGGACGTCGCCGACGAGGCCGCCCTCGTCGCCTTCTTCGACCGGATCGGCGAGTTCGACCACCTCGTCTACACGGCGGGCGAGCCCCTACTGCTGAAGCCGCTCGCCGACCTCACCGCCGAGGAGTCCCGAGCGTTCTTCGAGCGCCGCTTCTGGGGCGCCGTGCTCGCCGCGAAGTACGCCACACCGAAGCTCCGTTCCGGCGGCTCGATCACCCTCACCTCCGGCGCCTTCGCCACCCGGCCCGTCCCCGGAGCCTCGCTCGGCGCCGGCATCACCGCCGCCGTCGAGGGCCTGACGCGAGCCCTCGCCCTGGAACTCGCCCCGCTGCGGGTCAACGCGGTCCGCCTCGGCGCGATCCGCACCGAGCTCTGGGACAGCACCGTGCCCGAGCCGGAGGCCTTCCTCCGGGCGCAGGGCAGCGGCCTTCCGGTGCAGCGCGTCGGCAGCCCCGAGGAGGCTGCGGCGGCCTACCTCTACCTCCTGGGCAACGGCTACGCGACCGGCACGGTCCTCACCCTCGACGGCGGCGCCGCCCTGGCCTGACACCGGGCTGCTGTCGGACCGGACCGGCAAGCCCGGTCCGACAGCCTCGGGCGCCACCCCCGGCACGTCGTCCGCCGGAGAAACGGGAGCCACCCGGACAGGGACAGGGCGCGGAATCCACAGGGCCCTCGGACGATCCACCCGCCCGGCCGCCGCCCACCGACGCGCCGCACCGCGGACGTCGGACGTCAGACGCCGCGCAGGCCGTGCTCCTGCGCCATCTCCGCGAGGACGGCGTCGAGCGGGGCCGACGCGACGTTCAGCACCTCCGCGGTGAACGACGCGTCGAGGATGCCGGGTCGGTCGTACAGGTACAACATCTCCGGGAACTCCGCCATGACCGAATCGGTCCGTCCGATCTCCTCCAACTCGGCCGTCGTCATGTGGGTCAGGTCGGGGCCGGGTACGGCGGCCGTCCGGGCCAGGTGGGCGGCCAGCTCACGGACCGGGGCATGGGAGGTGGACGGCACGTGCCAGGCCCGGCCCCAGGACCTCTCGTTCCGGGCGGCGGCGATCAGCGTCCGGGCCGCGTCACCGGTGTAGGTCCAGCTGTGCGGGGCGTCGAGATCACCCGGGTACGAGACGGACGCGCCGCTCAGCACCCGCTCCCCCACCATGAGCGTGAACGGCGAGTACGCGCCCGCGCCGAGGAAGTCGCCGGCCCGGACCTCGGTCACCCGCACCCGGCCCGCCTCGTGGGCCGAGAGCGCGTCCTGCCACATCCGGGCCCGGACACGGCCCTTGACGCTGGTGGGCGCCATGGGAAGGTCCTCGGTGACCGGCCCGTCGACGGGTCCGTAGCCGTAGGTGTTCCCGAGCATGACGTAGTCCGCTCCGCCGCGTTCCGCTGCGGTCAGCAACGAGGTCGCCAGCGGTGGGAACTCGGCCGGCCACCGGTCGTAGGCCGGCATCGCGCAGTTGAACAGGGCCGCCGCCCCGCGGGCCAGCCCGCTCAGCCGCGCGGTGTCGGTGGCGTCGGCGGCCACCCGCTCGATCCGGTCGTCCACCGGCCCGCCGCCCCGGCGGGTGACGAGCCGGACCTGCTCGCCCGCGTCCGCCAGCAGCCGTGCGGCGGCCGATCCCGTGGATCCGGCCCCGACGATGACGTACAAGGACACGTGTTCACTCCCTGGTCGAAGAGCTGGGACGGGCCCGCCCCAACGCCCCCACCCTCCGCCACGGTTGATCCGTAAGGTAGTGGCCCGAATGCCAAACATCCGGAGGTTCGGGCCATGCACCGCGTTGCCGTCGTCGCCGTCCCCCCTGCCACCACCTTCGACCTGTCGATCCCGGAACTCGTCCTCGGCGAGACGAGCGTCGACGGCCGCCCCGGCTACCAGGTGCGCGTCTGCACCGCCCGCCCCGGTCCCGTCGTCACCGGCAGCATGCAGGTCACCGTCCTCCACGGGCTGGAGGCCGTCGACGACGCCGACACCGTCATCGTGACCGGCACCGGTGCCCGCGACGACATCGACCCGCGCGTCCTCGCGATGCTGCGCCACGCGTCGGCCGCGGGAAAACGCATCGCCTCGATCTGCACCGGGGCGTTCGTGCTCGCCCGGGCCGGGCTGCTCGACGGCCGCAGCGCCACCACCTACTGGGCCAAGTCCGAGGAGTTCTCCGCCCGCTTCCCCGCCGTCCGGCTGCGGCCCGACGTGCTCTACGTCGAGGACGGCAACGTCCTGACGTCCGCAGGACTGTCGGCCGGCATCGACCTGTGCCTGCACCTGATCCGCTCCGACTACGGCGCCGCGGCGGCCAACGCCGTCGCCAGACTGGTGGTGGCGGCACCGGTGCGGCCCGGTGGGCAGGCACAGTTCATCGCGACGCCGCTGCCGCCCGAGACGGGCATCTCGCTGGCCGCGACCCGGGCCTGGGCGCTCGACCGCCTGGACGAGCCGCTCACCCGCGCCGACCTCGCCGCTCACGCGAGGACCAGTGTGCGCACGCTGGCCCGCAGGTTCCACGACGAAACGGGTCTGAGCCCGCTGCAGTGGCTCCTCCACCAGCGGGTGATCCGGGCGCAGGAACTCCTGGAGACGACCGACCTGTCGATGGACCAGGTCGCCCGGCTCAGCGGCCTCGCCACCACGGACTCCCTGCGCCGGCACCTGGCACGACGAACGGGGCTCGCTCCCAGCGCGTACCGGGCCGCGTTCACGCAGCGGTGACCGGCCGCCTGCACGGACCGGCCCGGCACCGATCTCCTCCCCCCGGCCGGTACCACGGCCGGGCCCGGGAACGTACCCTGCCCGGCATGACCACTGAGATTCGTCTTCGGCCCGCAACGAGGGAAGACCTTCCCGTCCTGGACCTACTGAACAACTCCGGTCCGGAAACGGCCTCGGCCTTCGGGTGGTTCGGATGGAACGATCCGGCGCGTCTGACGCGCCGCTGGGAGGAGAACGGGCTGCTCACGCCCGACTCCGGGAACCTCGTGGTGGCCGAGGGCGACGAGGTGCTCGGTCACGTCTCCTGGCACCGCTCCCAGCAGGGCCCGCTCAACCACAGCTGGAACATCGGCGCCGGGATCCTGCCCGAGGCCCGCGGACGCGGCGTCGGGACGACGGCCCAACGACTGCTCGTCCGGTACCTCTTCGCCCACACCCAGGTGAACCGGATCGACGCCAGCACCGATGTGACGAACGCCGCCGAACAACGTGCGCTGGAGAAGGCGGGTTTCACCCGTGAGGGCATCCTGCGAGGCGCCCACTTCCGGAACGGGAGCTTCCACGACATGGCCCACTACAGCATCCTGCGGCACGAGGTGGCCCTCGACTGACTCTCCGACGCTCCGCCCGTGAGGCGCTGCGCCGGCGGCGACGGCCCGGCGCGGCCGTGACCTCCCGACCGCGCGGGAGGTCACGACAGAACGGCACTGACGTCTTCCCCGACGGTTCGCCCACGGGTGCTTCACCGGGGCGGAGCCGACCGCCCCGGTCAGGCGGGCGGGCCGGACCAGATCACGTTCTTGCGCTGCGACCCGAGGCCGTGGTCGATCCCGACGGAGAACGGGTCGGCCGCGCCGGCCGGCAGCGCGTACGCGGACACGCCGGTGGCCTGCTCGCCGGGCGCGAGGGAGCCGGGGAGGATCTTCATCCGTGCGCTCCCGTCGATCAGGGTGAAGACGGGACCGCCGTAGGCGTCCCTGACGGAGGGCAGCCCCGCCCCTTCGAGCGAGACGCCCTGGGACCCGGTGTTGACGACGGTGATCGTCACCTGGACGATCTTGGCGTTCTTGGGGGCCTCGAAGACGGTCGTGCTGGGGACGTAGCGCTCCGGCGCGGCCATGGTGACCTTCAGCCCGTCCGGGTACGTGTAGGACTGGCCGAACGACAGACGCCTGGCCCTCTCGTCCGCAGCCGCCTTCTCCCGCTCGGCCGCGATCCGCTGCCGCTCCGCCTCGATCCGCTGCTTCTCGGCCTCGGCCCGTTCCTTCTCCTGCGCCGCCCTCGTCTCGGCGGCCTCGATCGCGGCTTCGGCCCGGACCCGCGCGGCCTCCTCCTCCGCCTTCCGCTCCTGGTTGACCGCCCAGAGCTGTGTCACGACGAACACGCCGGCACCCGTCGAGACCAGCAGACCGGTGATGCCCAGGATCACGCCCGCGAGCGCCGCCGCACGGTTGGTCGCGAGGCCCTTGCGCACCTGCCCCAGGCCGACGGCCCCGAGGATCACGGCGAGCAGGGCCGGCAGCCAGGACAGCCAGAAGAGGATCACGGCCAGGCTCAGCGTGGAACCGACGATCCCGAGCACCATGGCCGCGGTCCCCAGAGAGTTGCGGGGCGGCGGCACCGGCATCGGGTACGGGGCCCAGGGCGGCGGACCCGCCGCCGCGAACGCCGGGGCCCCACCGCGGTCGGTGACGTCGCCCCGGTCCGGACCCGGCGGAGTCCACGGATCGTCGCCGGTCGTGTCCTCGACGGGCCGCGGGCCGGTCGTGTCCTCCACGGGCGGCGGGCTGTCGGGCGGGGCGGGAACGGTCATGCGAAATCCTTCACGCATGGGGAGACGAGGAGCGCCTGTCGGCTCCGGGGCCGAAGCCCGGCCCGATCCGGCGACGGCAGCGGCCCGGCGTCCGCACGGCCGTCACCCGGGCAGGCAGAACCGCACGTCAGAGGCCGTCGTGGGACACCGGGAGCACCGGCGGGTGATCAACATACAGGGTCCCGGGAAACAGCCCGCCACCGGCGGCCCGACCGGACCCGGGGCACCGGCCGCCGCCGTCCCCTGTCCGCGTACGGCACCGCCCCGACGGGGGCGGCCCGCGCGGTGGCCGCCGCCGCGTCCGTCATGCCGAACCCTGCCCGACGACGCGTTCCGGCGCTACCGTCGACGCGGGCCGAGGAGCGCGGGGACGAGCAGCGGGCACCCGCGCGGCATGCGGTCGATCACGGCACGGACAGCGTGGGCGACGACGACCGGGGAGAACCGATGGCTTCGTGGGACGCGTGCTTGGAGACGTTCGACGAGGTGTACGGCGCGCTGCCGCGGTCCGTGCGAGCGACCTGCCCGGGGTGCGGGAGCGCGGCCGGGAGCCTGCACCTGCTGGACCTGACCTCCGACCCGGCGAAGGAGGCAGCGGCTCCTTCTGGTGCGGCGACTGCCGCTACGGGATCGCGCTCCGCCGCTGCCAGATCCCCCGGGGCGCGCAGGTGGTGGGGTACGACACGCCGGAGGCGGAGCTGCCGGGGTCACTGCCGTCGGTACGGCTCGTCCCTCCGGCCTGACCCGGCCGGGCTCCGGCCTCCGGTGCGTGCCGCACGGCGGTCAGCCGAACAGGCCGGTGAGCCTGCGCCACACGGAGGCCGGCAGGACGTCGGGGCTGCCCGCCCGCCCGGCCTCGGCGGCCCGGGCCGTCGCGGGCACCGGCGCCGGATCGGTCGACGGCCCGCCCGCAGGTGCGGCGGCGGGCGCTCCGCAGGGCCGGGCGGCGGACGGCGGAGCGGGAACGGGTTCGTGGACGCGAACGGCCTCGGCACGCACCAGCGCGCCCATCGCGGCATAGACATCGAACGGCATGACGGATCTCCTGCGGTGTGCGGAGTCGGACGGTGGTCGCGGCAGGCCGGGGCCGGTGCGATCGGCGGCGACACCGCCCACGCGTCCCGGCACCTCCCGGCCGGGCACCGTCAGCAGCGCAGGACCACCTCGCGGACGGGCCCGACGCCTTCACCGGTCCTGGGCCGGGCCGCCCCCGCGTCGGGTCGCCGCTCCGCTCCGTCACCGTGGGCCGCCACCGTCCCGGTCCGGACGGCCCGGTGGACGACGACGCCCGCCGACACACCCACCCGGTCACGGCGTCGCTCGCAGGGCTCGGAGCAGTTCTCCGGATCGGGCGCGCCGGGCGGCGTCGAAGGGCCACCCTCACCTGCGGGCCGTTCCTGGCCGGCTGCGCAGTGGCCGCTCGCCACGCGCTCCGGGAAGCCGCTGTCGGCTCCCCCGCCGAGCAGCGCGAGCGCGAGTGCGACACCCATCAGCACCACGACCGCGAACCGGGCCGTGGAATGGCCGAGCCGGGTCGTACGCCCCATGGGTCATCCTCCAGGAATCCGCTCCCAGCCAACTCCGGACGGGCCTTGGACCACCCTCCGAAGCGCACCCGCCTCACCCATCAGGGGAGCCGATTCACCCTGACGGCGTACGTCGAGGACGTCTGCCGGTCACTCTCCGTAAAAGCACTCCCGCTTCAGGCCATGCGTGCCTTCTCGTCGCCGGCGCGGAGCCCGGCGCCTGAGCACGACCCGGACCGGGTGCCGGCCGCCCGTTCGTGACCGCGGCTCCGCACCGCCGGCGCATCGCGCGCGGGCCCGGCAGCGGGAGCGCTGCCGGGCCCGGCCGGGGTGGCGTGCTTCAGCGGCGGCCACCCGGGTCCTGCGGGGTCACAGCCTCCAGACCTGATCGTTGTAGGACGGCACGCAGTCGTACACGCGGGCGGGGTCGGAGCTGTCCTGCCAGGCGAAGAAGACGAGGCAGCGGTTGTTGTGGGTGTTGCGGATCTGGTAACCCTGGTCGACCTTGTCGAGCTGCCAGACCTGGTCGGCGAACTGAGCGTCGCAGAACGTCTGAAGAGCGGCCGCTCCGTTGTCGGGCGTCTGCCACGGGACGTAGAGGCAGCGGTTGCTGTAGGTGTTGCGGACCTGGTAGCCCTGCGCGACCTTCTCCACCCGCCAGAGCTGGTCGGTGTACTGGGGGTCGCAGAAGCTCTGGCGAGCGTTCGCGCCGTCGCCCGGCGTCTGCCACGGGACGTAGAGGCAGTTGCCGTTGTGGACGTTCTTGATGGAGGCGGTGCGCCAGCGCACGCTCCGCACCCAGTCGGCGAGGACGTCGGCGCGGGTGCCGTGGGCGCCGGTGCGGGTCTCGGTGGCCGGGACGCCGAGGCAGCCGCCCTGCCAGGAGCGGCTGGTGACGGCGACGAGCTCGCCCTGGCCCCCCGTCTCGCGGATCACGGGCGCGCCGGTGTCCCCGAGGCAGACGGTGGCGTCGGCGGGCGCGGTGGCGGCGAGGTCGATGCCGGCCGCCTCGACGGCGCCCACGCCGAAGGTGGCGGTGTGGGGCGCGGTGGGGGCCCACACGGTCCTGGTGCGCCCGTAGCCGGCGACCTTCAGTCCCTCGCCCGGGACCGGCGCCGCGGTGGCGACCGCGAGCGGGACGACGGCGGTGGCGGGCGAGGCCAGACGGGCCATCACGAGGTCCCGGTCGGCGTGCGGGACCAGCTCGGTCACCTCCGAGGTGTGCCCGCCCGCCCCGTTCAGGTCACCGCGGCCGACGATCGCCGTGGTCCTCTTCTGCGGCGCACCCGCCGGCACCGCGAGCGACTGCGCCGGGTTCTCGGCGAAGCAGCTCGCGGTCGTCAGCACCCAGTACGGGTCGACCAGCGTCCCGGTGCAGGTGCGGTTGCCGACGCCCAGCTTGGCCAGGTACGGCCGGTCCGAGGCGCCGGTGCCCGGCGACGCGGGGCCGGTGGCGGTGATCTCCAGCAGGGTGTGGGCGCGCCCCTGGGGGTCCGCCGCCTCCCCGACCGCGGTCCACAGGTGCCGGTCGACCGTGAAGGAGGTACCGGCACCGTCGACGGACATGGCGACGCTCACGTCGCGCACGCCGTCGCTCTGGATGCCGTGGACCCGCGGGACCTCCAGGCTCAGGTACCCGGTCGCCCCCGTCATGCGGAAGCAGAGGTCGTCCCGGCCGCGTGCCATGATCCGCAGCAGGCCGCCCCCCGGCGCACAGGGCGCCAGCACGATGTTGCCGTTGCCGGCTTTCAACCGCACGCCCCTCTCGGCGAGGATCCGGTCCGCGTCCGGATACGAACCGTCCTCGACGACGAACGGCGCGGCGGCGGTGGGCGTCGCGCCGGCCGGTGTGGTGCCGAAGGCCCCGTAGAGCAGCGACATCCCGATCGCCGCGCCGGCTGCCACTATTCGAGAAGAAACCCTCATTTCGGGCTCCTCACCCCCATATCCCTCTGGCTTGAATTCGACTTCCCCGTCATCGGCACGGCGACCGGCGGCGGCCCGGGCGGTGCCGCGCGGATGCGCCGGCACCACGTCCCGGCCGCCGACCTGCCGGGATGACGGGTCATTGATATCACCTCGGCCGCTGAACGAACGCCGACTGTCCGCAATGTGATGGATAGTAAATTATGAGTCGGATGCGTCCATTGTTCTGACAAATTCGACGGAAACCCGCCGCGCGTCGAACGCGTCATGAAATCATTCACCCCGGGGGGAAGTCGTTCACCCCAATCGGTTTCGTGACGAACTGACTGATTTCGAGGGGATCGAGGGGATTATGCAACAGCAGATACCGCGGGGGCGTCGGAAGGAGTCCCCGCACGCCGGACCGGCGCGCCGCCTTCTGGCGGGCATCGCCGTGCTCGCCCTCGCGGCGGGATCGCTGTCCGCCGCCGCCACCGCGGCGGCGGACACGCCCGCATCACCCGCCCCCGGCCCTCGGGCCCAGGCGGTCGCCGAGTGGAAGTCGGGCGGAAAGGCGGTCCGGGCCGCCGCCGGACAGGCGCTCACCGGATCGGACGGCGAGATCGCCGCGTTCCTGGAGACCGGGCGCGCGATCGCGGCCGAGGAGGACGACCGGCTCGCCGTCCTCCACCTGCTCAACGTCAGCGGCCCCGGCGTCCGGGAGGCCGCGCAGGCGGCGCTCGCCGGCACGCCGCAGCAGCTGCGTGCCTTCCTGACGACCGGCTGGACGGCGCCGTTCACGGAGGACCGCAAGGTCGCCATCCTGCGGGCCATGAACACCGGCGGGACCGCCGTGAAGGAGGCCGGCCAGCTGACGCTCGACGACGGCTCCCCGGAGGCGGCGGCCCGGTTCTTCGCCACCGACCTGCAGAAGGCGCAGGAGGAGGACGACCGGGTCCGCGTCCTGCGGCTGCTGAACGTCGGCGGCCCCCAGCTGAGGAAAGCCGCCAGCGCCGCCCTGGACGCCGGCCCCGCAGAGGTCCGGGAGTTCCTGCGCGAGGGCCAGAACGCCGCCCGCGCCCAGGACCAGGAGGCCATGACGGTCGGACAGCTCGTCGAGGCGGCCCGCCAGGCGGGCGCCGAGGCCGCCAAGGAGACCGCGTCGGCCAAGGAGGCCTCGGGCCGCGCCGTGGACTCCGCACGCCTCGCCAAGGAGGCGGCCCAGCGGGCCGCCGCCGAAACCGCCGCCGCCCAGGGATCGGCCCAGAAGGCGACGGCGGCCGCGAGCCGGGCCGCGGACGCCGCCGAGAGCGCGGCCACCGCCGCACGCACCGCGATCACCGCAGCCAACGCGGCCAGCAGTGCGGCCCGCACCGCGGCCTCCGCGGCCTCCGCCGCCGCAGCCGCCTCGGCCGCGGCGGGCCGGGCCGCCGCCCGTGCCTACCAGGCCGCGTCCGCCGCGGCCCAGGACCAGAACCAGGCCGCCGCCGCCCGCGCGGCCGCGCAGACCGCCCGCGACGCCGCCGTCGGCGCCGGCAACGCGGCCCAGTCCGTCTTCCAGGCCATCGGCGCCCTCAACGAGGCCCTGACCGCCGTCGGCGAAGCACTCGACGCCGGCTCCCACGCTGCCGCCGCCGCCACCGCCGCCACCGCCGCCGGCGGCAACAGCGCGGTCGCCCAGGCCCAGGCGAACCGCGCGAACGCCGCCGCCGCCAAGGCCCGGCGCCTGTCCGCCACCGCAACCGCGGCCTCCAACACCGCCAAGGCGATGGCCGGCCGGGCCCTGACCGCCGCCCAGCAGGCCCGCACCGCCGCCAACGAGTCCGCCGCGCACGCCAACGCCGCCGCCCGGGCCGCCCAGGACGCGGCCGACCACGCCGGCCAGGCGGGCAACTGGGCCAACCTCGCCACCGAGCACGCCAACGCCGCCGTCCAGGCCGCCGAGAAGGCCACCACCGCCGCGAACCAGGCCGACCAGGTCGAACAGACGGCCCGCCAGGCCGAGACCGTCGCCCTGGAGAGCGACCGCGACCTGTCCGTCCAGTACGCGGAGGAACAGAAGCAGCAGTACATCGAGCAGCAGTCCGCGCAGGCCACCGAGCGCGCCGAGTCACTGCGCCAGGACGAGGAGACCAAGCAGCTCCTCGCCGAGGCCACCGCCCCCGCGGCCCCCACCGAGACCGTCCTCGTCAAGGGCCGCAAGGCAGCCCTGCGTCTGCTGGAGACCGGCTCGCCGTGGACCGAGCGTGCCGCCGAGGCGGCCCTGGCCGGCACCGAGACCGACGTCCGGCAGTGGCTCGCCGGCGGTCGGAGCACCGCGGCCGCCCAGGACGACTACACCAAGATCGCCGCCCTCGCGGCGAGCGGCACCCCCGCGCTCAAGACGGCAGCCCTCGCCGCGCTGGACACCGGCCCCGGCGAGCAGGCGGCCTTCCTGGAGACCGGCCGGCACACCGTCCTGACCGACGACTACCGCGTCCAGATCCTCGCCCTGATGAACAGCGGCGGAAAGGCCGTCAAGGAAGCCGGATCGGCCGCCCTGGACGCCAACTCCACCGAGGCGTTCCGCGTCTTCCTCGCCACCGGCCAGCACCTGGCCCGCGAGGAGGACGACAAGGTCGAGGCGCTCAGGCTTTCGGCCACCGCCGGACCGCGCGTCAAGGCCGCGGCCCAGGTCGCCCTCGCCGGCCCCGCCCCTCTCCTGCGCGACTTCGTCGCCGAGGTCCAGCACAAGGCCGCCACCCGCGACCAGGACGACGCCGTCCACGTCGCCGGCATCCGGCGCCTGGTCGCCGAGGGCAAGGCCCTCGCCGCCACCGCCACCCAGAACGCGGCCCAGGCCGCCGA
Source organism: Streptomyces sp. BE303 (assembly GCF_036290945.1). Lineage (NCBI taxonomy): Bacteria > Bacillati > Actinomycetota > Actinomycetes > Kitasatosporales > Streptomycetaceae > Streptomyces > Streptomyces sp. BE303. The sequence continues at coordinate 18,118 of NZ_JAQYWZ010000716.1, read as the reverse complement.
GGCCGCCGCCACCGCCAGGGGCGCCGCCGCCGAGGCCACCGGCTACGCGGCCCAGGCCGCCGCCTCCGCGCACACCGCACAGCAGGCGGCCGACCAGGCCTCCGACGCGGCCAGGTCCGCCGACGCCTCCGCGCGCCAGGCCGCCGAATCGGCCACCCGGGCCAGGAACGCGGCCGCGTCGGCGAACAGCTCGGCCGCCCAGGCGACCCGGTCCGCCCACCGCGCCGCGAACTCCGCCGCCACCGCTGCGGCCTCCGCCCGCGCCGCCTACGAGTCGTCGTCGCGCGCGTACGCCTCCGCCGTGGCCGCGGGCAAGAGCGCCGGCGAGGCCCTGACCCTGGCCGGCGAGGCATTCGGCCACGCCATCACGCTCGCCCAGCAGGAGGCCAAGGCCAACGCCACCGCGCCCACCTCACCGGGCACCCCCGGCGACCCGGGCACCGGCCCGGGCGACGAGTTCGAGCCGGCGCACCCGGAAGAGCCGATGGACCTCGAAGGCGGGCTGTCCGCCGCCGACGCCGCCACCCTGGCCCTCGACATCATCGGCATCTTCGACCCCACACCGATCAGTGACGGCGCCTCGGGCCTCCTCAGCCTCTTCCGCGGCGACCTCGCGGGTGCCGGCCTGTCCGCGGTCGCGATCATCCCGTTCGCCGGCGACCTCTCCAAGCCGGCCAAGATCGCGAAGCTCCTGGGGAAGAACAGCCACATCGCGAAGCGGGCCACCGACCTGGAATGGGTGAAGTGGGCCGCGCAGAGCCTCAAACACGTCTCACCCGCCAAGCTCGGCGACGGCGTGGCCACGCTCAACACACTCGCCCGCGACGCCAAGAAGGGATACACCGCGAATTCCCGGTCCGCCGCCATCAGGCACAACCTGCCCACCGACCTCGAAGGGCCCGTGCCCTTCGTTCCGCCGAAGGGCTGGATGGGAAAGCCCGAAAGGGGCGGCGGCTTCAGGGACGCCTACGGAAATCTCTGGAAGAAGGCGGACGACGGGAAGGACGAATGGGATGTCCAGGTGAAGAAGGGAACGAAGTTCTCCATCTTCTCCAGCGGTAAGAACCAGGGCAAGGATTTCGAACACGCCAACATCTCCCCGGACGGCTACGTCACGCACTGAGACGAAACCCGCCCGCCGCCACCGGCCCCGGCACCCCCGCCGGGCCGGTGGCGGCACCGACCGACACCAGTAGAATCCGCGCACGATTCGACCACCGACTCGGGAAAGCGACCGAACGATGCCCCTGGCCCCTCACCGCCTCGTCTGGATGAACCTGCGGCTGGAGGCCCCCGCCGAGGAAGGCCCGCGGCTGACCCGCGCCGTCGCCGACGCGCTCGCCCCCCTCGGCCGCGTCACCGTCACCTCGCGCGGACCCCACTGGCGCACCCCCTCCCTGCTCCTCCTCGACGTGGAACTCACCCCCTCCGCCTCCACCACGCACTGCCTCCTCGCCCTGGGACTGCGCCCGGACGAGCACGGCGACTGGCCCCGCTGGGAACGTACGGCGCGCGGGGACGTCTTCCTCCACCCTGCGGTCCGCGGCGCGGAGGTCGGTGAGGAGGAGGCCGCCACCGCGCCCCCCTTCGCCAACGGCGACGTCGTGACCATCCTCGACGGCCCCACCGCCCGAGAGCAGGCGCTGGTAGGCGCCCGGGGCGTCGTCCACAACTCCTTCTACGCCACCGACCAGCCCGACCCGCTGCTGCGCCACTGGTACCACCAGGTGATGCCGGCCGGCCGCGAGCAGCTCGAACCCTTCCGGAGCGCCGAACTGCGCGCCACCGGCCACCGGGTGGCCGTCGACGAGGAACCCGCCGCGGAGCACGTCGCCACCGCGGGCAGCGTCTGAGTACCGCCCGCCCCGCGAGGTGCCCCCCACCCCTGACCGCTACGACCCTGACCGGCTCGCGCGGACGGCGCGCCGGGCTGGCCCCGGCCCCGCCCCACCGCGGGCCGGTCCCACGACGGCCGGGCGGATCCCGTAGGGTCGGCCAATGGCGAAGTACTTCGACGTTCACCCGCAGACCCCCCAGGCCCGCACCATCAACACCGTGGCCGGCAGCCTCCGCTCCGGAGCCCTCATCGCGTACCCGACCGACTCCTGTTTCGCCCTCGGCTGCCGCATGGGCAACCACGAGGGCCTCGACCGGATCCGGTCGATCAGGCGCCTCGACGACCGCCACCACTTCACCCTGATGTGCGAGAACTTCGCCCAGCTGGGGCAGTTCGTCCACATCGACAACGACGTCTTCCGTGCCATCAAGGCCGCGACACCGGGCAGCTACACCTTCATCCTCCCCGCCACCAAGGAGGTCCCGCGCCGTCTGATGCACCCGAAGAAGAAGACCGTCGGCGTCCGGATCCCCGACCACACCGTCACGCGGGCCCTGCTCGCCACGCTCGGCGAGCCCCTCGTGTCCAGCACCCTGCTCCTGCCCGGCGAGGACGAGCCGATGACCCAGGGGTGGGAGATCAAGGAACGGCTCGACCACGTGCTGGACGCCGTCGTCGATTCCGGGGACTGCGGCACGACCCCGACCACGGTCGTCGACTTCTCCGACGGCGGAGCGGAGATCGTCCGCCGCGGAGCCGGCGACCCCGCACGCTTCGAGTAGCCGCACGAGGACGCATCCGCCGGTGGCCGCCACCGACCCGCACCCGGTTCGAGCGGCGTCGCCGGACGGGGCGCCGGGCCTTGCGCACGCTCGTGGCGAGAGGGGGCCGAGGGCAGTGTCGGTGGCGCGTCTCTCGGCCTTCACCCGGAAGGTCCAACAGGACTCGGGGTCCTGTCCGTGATCGTCCTAGGGTGGGCCGGGTACGCCGCCGTTCCGCCGCCGGGTGCGCCCGGTGCGGGCCGCGGATCGGGGTTCCCGGCTCGGCTTCGGATCGGAGCGACGCATGACCTCCTCACTGCCCTTCGGTGACAGGACGGATTTCGAGAACGCGGAGCGCGGACTGATCGCTTCGCTGGTGCCCGCCGTGGTGAAGGCCGAGGACGGGCGGGTGATCTGGGACAACGACGCCTACGACTTCCTGCGGGGCGAATGCCCGCCCACCGCGAACCCGAGCCTGTGGCGCCAGGCGCAGCTGTGTGCGAAGCAGGGCCTGTTCGAGGTGACCGAGGGCATCTACCAGGTGCGGGGTCTGGACCTGTCGAACATGACGCTGGTGGAGGGCGAGCGCGGGGTGATCGTGATCGACCCGCTGATCTCCGCGCAGACCGCTGCGGCGGCGCTCGCGCTGTACCGCGAGCACCGGGGTCGGCGGCCGGTGACGGGCCTGGTCTACACGCATTCGCACGGCGACCACTTCGGCGGTTCGCGCGGTGTGCTGCCGGCCGGTACGGAGGAGGGGGTGCCGGTGATCGCCCCGGTGGGCTTCCTCGAACACGCGGTGAGCGAGAACGTCTACGCGGGCAACGCCATGACCCGGCGGGCGATGTTCATGTACGGGGACCGGCTGCCCAAGGGCCCCGAGGGACAGATCAGTGCCGGGCTGGGCATGACCACCTCGACCGGCACGGTCACGCTGATCCCGCCGACGCTCGACATCACCCACACCGGGCAGGAGGAGACGGTCGACGGGGTGCGGATCGTCTTCCAGCTGACCCCCGGCACCGAGGCCCCGGCCGAGATGAACTTCCTGTTCCCCGACAGGCGGGCCCTGTGCCTGGCGGAGAACGCCACGCACAACATGCACAACATCCTGACCCTGCGCGGCGCAGTGGTCCGGGACGCCCGGATCTGGGCCCGCTACCTGGACGAGGCGATCGACTTCTTCGACGGACGGTACGACGTGGCGTTCGCCTCGCACCACTGGCCCACCTGGGGTCACGGCAACGTCGTGACGTTCCTGTCGGCGCAGCGCGACCTGTACGCCTACCTGCACGACCAGACCCTGCGGCTGCTGAACGACGGGCTGACCGGGCCGGAGATCGCCGAGCAGCTGGAGCTGCCGCCGGCGCTGGAGACCTCCTGGCACGCGCGGGGCTACTACGGCTCGCTCTCGCACAACGTCAAGGCCGTCTACCAGCGGTACCTGGGCTGGTTCGACGGCAACCCGGCGCACCTGTGGGAGCACCCGCCGGTGGAGCAGGCCCGCCGGTACGTGGACGCGCTCGGCGGGCGGGACCAGGCACTGGCGAAGGCCCGGGCCTTCACCCAGGACGGGGACCTGCGTTTCGCCGCCACCCTCCTCAACCACCTGGTCTTCGCCGACGCCTCCGACACCGCGGCCAAGGACGCGCTCGCCGGCGTCTACGACCGGCTCGGTCACGGCGCGGAGAACGGCCCCTGGCGCAACTTCTTCCTCACCGCGGCCCTGGAACTGCGCCAGGGACCGGGCACCATCCTGCTGGACTCCACCAACCCCGAGATGGCGATGGCCCTGACCGTCGACATGCTCCTCGACTCGATCGCGGTCCGCGTCGACGGCCCCCGGGCCTGGCAGGAGAACCTGACGATCGACCTGGCCCTCGTCGACGAGCGCCGGCGCCACCGTCTGACCCTCAGCAACGGCGCCCTGACCCACCGCACCGTTCCCCCGAGCGGCGCGGCCAGGACAGCCGCCGACCTCACCCTGACCCTGACCAAGCCCCAGCTGCTGGGCCTGCTGGCCGGCGGCGGTTCGGAGAAGATCGACCACGAGGGCGACCTCGGCGCCCTCGATCGCCTCTTCTCCCTGGTCACACCGGTCGACAAGTCCTTCCCGGTCGTCACTCCCTGACCGTCCGACACCGCGACCACGGCCCCGCATGCCACCGAAGCCGCGCATGACCCGAACCGCACCCTCCAGGCTCCGCCGCCCCCACCTGGGCAGGCCGCGGCCCGCCGATGTCTCCGCCGGTCTGGTCACCGGCCTGTTCAGCATCCCCGAAGGCATGGCCTACGCGGCGATCGCCGGGTTCAACCCGGTCGCCGGACTCTTCTCCGGTGTCGTGCCCGCCGTCGTCGGCTCGATCACCGCCCGCACCGTACTGATGGTCACCACCCTCACCAGCGCCATCTCACTCACGGCGCAGAGCGTCCTGGCCGACGCCGGCCTCGATGCCGGCAGCAGCGGAAACATCGCGATGCTCGCCGTGATGACCGGCCTCGTCATGCTGCTCATGGGCGTCCTGCGGCTCGGAGTGGTGCTCTCGTTCGTCTCCAACGCGGTGATGACCGGCTTCTCCGTCGGCATCGCCGTGCAGATCATCACCGGTGTCCTGAAGGACGCCACCGGCTACAAGCCGCAGGGCCACAACAAGCTCGTGCAGCTGGGCGACTGGGTGGTGCACGTCGGTTCCTGGGAGCTCGCTGCCACCCTGACCGCGACCGCCACCGTCGGCGTCTGGGCCCTGGCCCACGCCGTGAAGCGGCTGAGAACGGTCGCGCTGCTGATCGCCATGGTGGTCGTCAGCAGCGCGGTCGCCGCGCTGGGCACCGGTGTGGAGCTGGTCGAGGGCATCGCCGACATCCCCTCGGCCCTGCCCCACTTCACCGCCCCCGACTGGTCGGCGTTCCCGCACCTGCTCGGCGGCGCCGTCTCCATCGCCCTGGTCGCCCTCGCGCAAGCGGCCGGTATCGCCCCGACCGTCCCCAACCCGGACGGCTCCCGTTCCTCCGTCAACGGCGACTTCGCCGCCCAGGGTGCGGCCAACGTCGCCGGGGCCCTGTTCCAGTCCCTGCCGGTCGGCGGCTCCCTGTCGCGCACCGGTGTCGCCGTCTCCGCCGGCGCCCGCACCCGCTGGACCGGGATCTTCTCCGGCCTGTGGCTCGCCGCGATCGTCCTCACCCTCGCGCCCCTGGCCGAGCGCATCCCGATGCCCGTCATCGGCGGCCTGATCATCGTCGTCGGCACCGAACTCATCGCCGGCAAGATCCCCGACATCCGCCTCGTCCTGAAGACCTCTCCCCTGTCGACCGCCGCGATGGCCCTCACCTTCCTCGCCACCACTGAGCTCCCGCTCCAGCAGGCCGTCATTCTGGGCGCCGTCGTCTCCCTCCTGCTCTACTGTGCCCAGGCCGCCCGCCAGTCCCGGCTCCTCGCCCTCGAACCCGCGGGCGACGGCCGTTGGAGGACCGCGCCCCCGCCCGACCGGCTGACCCCCGGGCAGGTCACCGTCCTCGACTACAACGGCGTCAGCCTCTTCGCCGAACTCCCCCGCATGGACCGGAGCTGGCCCGCGCCCGCCGAGGGCGCCGTCCTCGTCCTCGTCGTCCGCACCCTCCCCGACGTACCGTCGTCCGCCATGATCAAGCTCCTGCGCCGCAAGGCGGACGAACTCCACCACGCGGGCGGACACCTGATCCTCGCCGGCGTCCAGCCCCCGCTCGCCAGGATCGTCGCCGACACCGGTCTGGCCGAGCACCTCGGGCCCGGCGCCGTCGTCCCCGCCACCGGCACTCTCTTCGGCCCGCTCGAAACCGCCCTCCGCGACGCCGACGCCTGGATCGCCGCCCACCGCAACTCCCCGGCGCCGCCTTCGCCCTGACGCGGGCGCGTACTCGTCCGGAGCAGCACCGCCGGCCACGGCCGAGTCCCGGACCGGCCTGCGCCTTCAGGTGCCCGGGCTCGGCGGGCCGGCACCTCGTGTCGGTCCGTACACGTCCCGTCCTTCGCGGGTTGAATCGTCCCATTCATCGATCTGCGGTGCCGTGCGGCACCACACGAACGAGGGGAGACCGCCCATGGCACCCGTACCGAGCGGCACCTACGGCATCGACAAGCCCAACGAGCAGCTGCTCAGCCTGCCGGGAGTCAAGGAGCACGTGCTGCTCCTCCCTCCCCACGGAGGCAAGGTGGAGGCGCAGTCGTGGGAGGTGGAGGAACTCGACAACGGCAACGTCCTGCTCCGCAACCAGCGGCACCGCTCCTACGCGGGCTACTACGGCGATCCGGAGGAGAACTCCGAGGTGGTCGGCTCGTCCGAGCCCCGGGAGTGGGAGCTCCGCCCGGCCGGAGATCCGGACGCCTCCCGGTTCCACGTGGTCGTCCCAGGCGGTCCGGTCGGAGGGACCGAGCTGGCGCTCGATCTCAGCGTGCTGGACATCGCTCCGCAGCGGATCGCCCTGCGACCGCTGGACGTCCGCGACGAGCAGCAGGCCTGGGGCTTCCTGATCCACCTTCCCGGTTAGGGTCCGGCCGTCCGCGGTCGCGCGTCCGGCGGCGTCCGGCAGACGGCGCTCATCGGTGCGGGGGCTGCCGCCGCACGGTGGTGTGGCGGCAGCCCCCCGTTAACACGGCGTCTACTCCGGTTGCGTCACCGTCGCGGCCCACCGGATCGTGTCACCGGACGCGTCGACGCCCACGTAGAAAGATCCCAGCACGACCCCCGGAGCCATGGTCGCCGACCCCACCCCGGCGGTTCCGACCGGGCAGTCCACGGTGAGCGAAGCCGTCTGCACCCCCTGCGACTCCATCGTCACCTGCACGCTGCCGCCGCCCTCGCAGGCCACCGTGAGGACGGTCGGCAGGGTGCTCCACGCTCCGCCCGACACGAAACCGCCGTCCCCCACCTGGTCCGGCACCCACACCAGGCCGTCCGGCCCGGGGTGCGGGAGCAGCACGTCATCGGCAGCGGCCGCAGGGCCCGCACCCGTCACCGCACACGCCGCCAGTACCGCCAGAACCGTGAGAACCCTCGCACGCCTCACAACCGCCCCCTTCGCACCCGTCATGACGTCCCCAGTGTGACGCCGCACGAGCGGCGGGCGCCTGAGTATCCGTACTCAGTCGAGGCCGAAGCAGGAGCCGACGGGCGCCCGCGCGCGAACCGCCCGTCCACACGCTCGCCGCCGACGTGCCCGCGGTTCCGGAGGTGCGTCCGGGCCGGGCCGGGCGCGATCAGGCCGGTCGGCTGTCCGCCTCCGAGGCGTCCGGTTCCGCGGGAGCCGTCCCGCCCGGTTCGACGAACAGGGCCAGGTATCGGAACTCCCCCGCCGCCCCGGGCCGGACCGAGTACGGCTGCCAGCGCAGGGGGTACGTTCCGCGCAGGACGCGGGTGTTGGGCGGGTAGTCACCCCCGCCCCACAGCAGTTCCCCGGTCAGTTCGCCGCCCTCGTGCAACCGGAACGCGTGGTCGCGCGGCAGCTTCGCCAACGGCTTCGGCTCCCGCCACAAGGCCGAGTTGTTGGTGACCATCAGCGCCAGACCGTTCTGGTCCGCCCGGTCGCAGAACCGTTCCAGCCGTGCCACGTCGAACACGAAGTCGCGCCTGGCCAGATCAGGGGCACCGTGCGCCTTCAGGGCGTACTGCTCGCCCGAAGGTCCGGCACCCACCGCTCCGCTCCAGGCGCTCTTGACGTACTTGAACTCCACCGCGGTCCGACCCTCCGCGGTGGCACAGAGCAGGTCGAGGTGCTCGGCACCGTCCGAGGTGGTCTGCCGCACCTCCAGGCGGCACCGCACCTCGCGGTCGAGCTCCCAGAGCGTCCGGGCGAACGCGTGCTGCAGGTCGGCCTCCGAGTGGAACACCGGCCGTGCCCGGGCCAGCTCCGCCATCACCGCCGGCCATGGCAACCGGCCGGCGACAAGATCATCCATGCCCAAGGTCATCCCTCCTCGTCCAAGGACCCTATCGGGATGCGGACTTGGCGCGCCGGCCGGTCGTCGGTGTTCGGCGGGCCGGTGATCCTGAGCCCTTCCAGGAGCACGATGACGTCGCCGTGCCGGCCGCGGGAGCGGGCCAGGACGACCCGGCGACGGCCACGGCTGACGAGACAGACGGCAGCGGGGCCCGCCGGACATCGGCCGGAGCCGATGTCCGGGAGGAGCCGCCCCCGTTACCGCCCGGTGGCGGGCCCGGCCGTGGACCGAGCGGTCAGGGTGACGGGCAGCCCGGCCTCGATGCGGCGCAGGAGGCGCCCGCCGTGGACGCCGGGAGCGTCGAAGCAGCGCAGGTCGTCGGGGTCGTCGTCGGCGCCGGTGCGCAGGACCTCGGGAACGAGCACCGTTTCAGGAGCGACCGTCGGTCGGCCGGGAGCGGGAGCGAGGTAGTCGGGTGCGAGGACGGGCCCGTGCAGGGCGCCGCCGATGAGATCCGGGGCGAACTCGGAGGACAGGACGGTGGCGTGGGCGTGGAGGTCGCCGTGGATCATCACCAGTTTGTCGGTCATGTTACCGACGAACGCCTCGACGTGGACGCTCCCCCGGACGAGCAGTTTGGCGTCGCCCTCCAGGTAGACGGCGGTGGCCCTGAGGTCGCCGAGGACGATCAGGGCAGGGCAGCCGTCGTCGAGGTTGAGGATCGCGCCGGCGACGTCGAGGTTCCCGTCGACGATGTAGCCGGTGCCGTCCGGCTCGACGGCGTCGAGGTCGAGGTGGCCGTCGATGGCGAGGTCACCCGCGTGGACGTCGTAGTCCTCCTCGTACAGGTTCTCGTAGGTGCTGACGGGCAGGCTCCGCTGCTCGAAGAGAGCGACGGCGCCGTCCCAACTGTGCGGCGTGGCGACGATGTTCATGGGCGGAACTGTGCCACGCGCCACTGTCAGGCGAGCGGACTACCGGGCCCCCGCCCTCGGCTCGCCCGGACGGCCGCTGACCGGGTCCACGGTGAACACCGTGGTCTCCTTCTCCGCGAACACGGTGATCTCGTCCGCCCCGGACCACTTGGCACTCTTGAAGAAGCCGCGTCCGCCGGCCTCCTCCCACACGCCCAGATCCCAGTGGCGGGCTGACCACCCGCTGCCGGTCAGCAGCTCCACGCGGTAGACCGGGTCGATCGAGAAGGCGATGTCGGTCGCGGTCAGCACGTGGTCCGGGTGGTTCGGATCGGCCTTCCGGTCGACTGCCCGACCGTCCTCGCCCATCGCGAACGACAGGAGGGCGATCGGCAGCCCGACGAAGCCGAGAGCCACCAGGACAGCTGCGAAGCCGATCTGCGACCACCTGGAGCGGAACTCGAACTCGACCACCACCGAGACCACGATCAGCAGGACCGCTGCCCCGATCAGCAGCACCGGGCGGTTGAACCAGCGCTCGACCTCCACCAGCCCGCCCGAGCGCGAGGCCTGACAGCCCGGCAGGTACGCCAGGAGAGTCACCAACGCCAGTCCTCTGAGCCACCATGCAATCCGCCTGCGACGTATCGCTGCCATACGCTCCCCCCGGTGATCGTCCTCGCGGACTGTACTACGGGGCGCGGCCATGCGTTCGGTCGCGACGGCGCCGTCGAACGTCGCCGGTCCCGGCACACCACGAGACCCGACATCTGATCGGACGGGCCACCCCTTCCCTCCTCGTCCTCCTTCGCCTCACCTCGTCCGCAGACGCCGACCTCTCGGGCCCGGTGCAGAACCACGCGGCGTCGTGATCGATGATCTGTGGATGCGTCCGTTGAAGCACGGCTACACCAACCGCACCGTCGGCGACGGATCGGTGGTGGAGAAGACCTATGAAGGTCCCGATGCCGGGCTCCGGCGCGCGCGGGAGCACACGCTGCTGACCCGGCTGGAGGGAAAGCTGCCGGTCCCTCCGGTACATGGCCTGGACAACGGGATCCTCTCCCTCGGGTTCGTCGCCGGCACCCCGGGCCAGGAACTGATGGAGGCCGGTAGCGCGGCTCCGGTCCTGGAGGCTTGCGGGGCACTGCTGCGCCGCATCCACGAGATCGCGCCGAGCATCCTTGGGGCGAAGACCCACGATGTCGGCCAGGTGCTCGTGCACGGGGACTTCGGGCCCAACAACCTGCTCCTGGCACCCGTGACCCCGGCTGCGTTCCGGGTCACTGCCGTGGTCGACTGGGAGTTCGCCCACCTCGGCGACGCGGTCGAGGACCTGGCCTGGTGCGAGTGGATCGTACGGATGCACCACGCCGAGCACCGCCAGGAGCTCGGCCACTTCTTCGACGCCTACGGCGGGCCTGTGCCCGCTTGGCCGGTGCGCCAGGCCGCCATGCTGGCCAGGTGCGCCGACCTGGAGCGGTTCTGCGACCGCTGGGAGTCGAACGGCCCGGGTGTGAGGCAGTGGCGGGAACGCGCCGCCGCGACAGCGGGCTGGCGGGAGTAGCCCGCGTGTCGGCCGGTCGGAGGAGCGGCGGTCGTGACCGCCTGCAAGCCGCCGGGGTCGGGGGCCGAGGCCGGGGAAACGCTACTGCCATGACCGCTGCCCCGCACAGGACCGCCGGGTCAATTCGGTCGAGACGGCTTCAGCAGTCCGAGTAGCCTCGCCCTGTGGTGGATCAAGAGCAGTACGTCCGGTATCGGGAAGACTCGAAGGTGCTGGCAGTGATCGGGGAGCATGTCGACGCCCAGGTCGGCCGTGTCACCGTGCGACTGCCCAGGGCTGTGGCCGAGGCCGCGGTGGATGCCTGGGAGCGTGACGAGTTGGGTGACCTCGGCGAGGAGACCCACGAGCAGTACGCGCTGCGGGACCAGGCCGGCGATCTGGCACTGATCGGCCTGGTGATCTCGGAGCGCGGCCGCTGGGAGGGTGAGGAGGTCGTGATCGACCTGGATGTCGCCTCCGCGGGGGCAGCAGTGCGGGCGTCGCAGTAGTCACGCCGCACCGGCCCTCGTTCCGGATGCCCGGTGTGCCTGACAGGCTGCGCCCCTTGCGGGACTCGGACACCGCCGATGACGGGCGAGCGCCGCCGGACGGCATTCGGGCGCCGTGGACGGGGATGCGCTCGGCCTTCCGTTCTCTACACGGTGTGCTCGCGAATGACTTCGCCGAGCTGCCGGGGAAGGCCGGGAGAGAACAGTGTGCGTCCCATACCGGGAATCGGCCGGAATCGGGAGTGAGGGACTTCCTCGGCGAGGGCGCGGCCATGGCGTGAAGACGGGTGACTGCCCGCTGCCTGACGAGACGCTACGGCCGGGGCGGTGAAGGCTCCGGCCGCACCACTCCGACGACCGGCATCCGTTGCAGAGCGGTGAGCCGGACCACCGTGCCGGGCCGGGGCGCGTGGACCACCAACCCGTCACCCACATACAGGCCGACGTGGGTCGCCTCCTCGAAATAGACCACCAGATCACCCGGGCGCAGCGGAGCGCCACTCGGAACGCGCGGGAGCTTCGCCCACTGCTCCTGACTGGTCCGGGGCACGGTGACACCGGCCGCCTCCCACGCCTTCGAGGTCAGGCCGGAGCAGTCGAACTCCGTCGGCCCGGTCGCGCCCCAGACGTAGGGGCTGCCCATGCGGCTCAGCGCGTAGGCGACGGCGCGTTGGGCGACCGGGTCGGTCCGGCCGTCGGCCAGCGTCGAGTTCCGGTACGTCCCCGGCTGCCAGACCCCGTCGCCGAACCGGTCCGCGAGATCCGCGCGCATCCTCTCCTGCCGCTGCACCAGACCACCCTGGTCCGCCTCGACCCGGTGGACCTCCTCGGCGCCCGCCGACTCGGCAGCACGGGCGAGCTCCGCCTGCTGCGCCCGGGCCCGGCGCACCTCCTCGGCATCGTGGTAGCGGTCGGCGAGGGCGTCGTCGCTGAGCCGCTCGCCCCGCCATCGTTCAAGGCTCTGTTCGGGTGTGGAGCTGAGGAAGGCGGCCAGCTGGACCATCCCGTGGTTCAGGTACTGGGCCTGGGCCAACCCGCTGAGCAGGTCTCCCAGCACCTCCTGGCGGACCCGCCCGGCGTCCGCTGACGCCACGGCGGCGGCGGCGTCCTGACGGAGGTGTACGGCCCTGTCCCGCACGACCGACAGTCGGGCCTCGCCCTCCACGATCGCCAACGCGGTGTCCGTCCACTCCCGAACGGCCTCCGCCGTCGGGGCCGGGCCGGGTTCGGCCACCGCGGCCGGCTCTCCGTCCGGTCCGAGCGGCCCGGTCGGCGGCGCGAGCCCTTCGTCCGGCAGCGCGGCGCCGGCGGACGGCGACGGCGCGGGCGACGGCACGGGGACGGGAACGGGCATCGGTTGGGCTCGCGCCGTGCCCGCACCGAGGACGGCCGACGAGCAGAGAACGGCTGCGGCGATCAGGCCCACCGAGCCACGACGGCATGTCCCGAGGAATGAGGAGGTCACCAGTCCCAAGGAGGCAGAGCACGGACGGCCCCGGACCGAGTGACACCCGCTTGTCACTTCATCGGGCGATATCAGCTGGGCCGGATGGCGAGGCCACCGTGATCGTGACGTCACTGCCCCGTGAGCCGTCCAGGCCGGGTAGGCCGACGGTTTCACCGTGTCCGGGGCGGGTGCACCGGCGCGACGCATCCTCCCGGACCTTCGCCGCCGCCTCGCGGCCGCCCTGGAACAACCGCACCTTCTCGACGGCTGCGGGCACCGACACAGCACGGCGGCCCGCCGGCGGATGGCCGGCGGGCCGCTTCGTACAGTGCTGCGGTGCTGTGGTGCTGTGGTCGAACGGTGGTGCAGGTGTTACTGGAGACCGCTGTGGATCGCGTTCACCAGCTCGCCGTTGGCGGTGTCACCGCTGAACTCCCAGAAGAAGGCGCCGCGCAGGTTCTGGGCCTTGGTCCACGCCATCTTCGAGGCGATGGTCGCCGGGGTGTCGTAGCTCCACCAGTTGGTGCCGCAGTGGGCGTAGGCGGTGCCGGCCACCGTGCCGGTGACGGGGCAGGTGTTCTTGAGGACCTTGTAGTCCTCGATGCCGGTCTCGTACGTACCGGCCGCCGCACCGGTGGCGGTACCACCCGGGGCGGACTGGGTCACGCCGGTCCAGCCACGGCCGTAGAAGCCGATGCCGAGCAGCAGCTTGTCGGCCGGCACGCCGATCGACTTGTACTTGGCGATGGCCTCGGCCGAGGTGAAGCCGGCCTTCGGGATGCCGTTGTACGTGGTGAGCGGGGAGTGCGGGGCCGTCGGGCCCTTCGCCGCCCAGGCACCGAAGAAGTCGTACGTCATGACGTTGATCCAGTCGAGGTACGGCGCACCGGCGGCGTAGTCGGCCTTGTCGATGTTGCCGCCCGGGGAGGCGTCGGCGGAGACGGCCACGGTGACCAGGTCACGGCCGAACTCGGTGCGCATCGCCTGGGTCATCTTCTTGAACGAGTCGGCGCCGCTGGTGTCGCAGGTCAGACCGCAGGCGTTCGGGTACTCCCAGTCGAGGTCGATGCCGTCGAAGACGTCGGCCCAGCGGGGGTCCTCGACCAGGTCGTGGCAGGACTTGGCGAACGCGGCCGGGTTCTGCATCGCCTGGCCGAAGCCGCCGGACCAGGTCCAGCCGCCGAAGGACCAGATCACCTTGATGTGCGGGTAGAGGCGCTTGAGCTCGCGCAGCTGGTTGAAGTTGCCGCGCAGCGGCTGGTCCCAGGTGTCCGCCACGCCGTCGACCGACAGGTCGGCGGTGTAGGCGCGCTCGTAGTCGGCGTAGGCGTCGCCGATGGTGCACTTGCCGTTCTGGACGTTGCCGAAGGCGTAGTTGATGTGGGTAATCTTCGCGGCGGAGCCGGAGGTCACCAGGTTCTTCACGTGGTAGTTGCGACCGTAGACGCCCCAGTTGGTGAAGTACCCGAGCTTGACCTTGTCGCCGACGACGACGTCGCCGCCGGTGGTGCGCACGCTGCCGGGGGCGCTGGCGGGGCCGGTCAGGTCCGCGGTGTCGCGGGCGACAACGGTGTAGTCGTAGCTGGTGCCCGCGGTGAGGTTGCTGTCGCTGTAGCTGAGGCCGGTCACCGTGGCGACCTTGGTGCCGTTGCGCAGGACGTCGTAGTTCTTGATACCGGTGTCGTCGGTGGCGGCGGTCCAGGACACCTTCAGCGAGGTGTCGGTGACGTCGGAGCCGACCGGGGTGCCGGGCGCGGAGGGCGCCTGGTTGCCGCCGGGCAGGTCGGTGCCGTCACAGGAGGCGCCGTTGAGCTTGCAGCCGCTGGGCACGCCCGGGCCGGCGCCGTTGAAGCCGAAGGTCACGGAGGCACCGGGGGTGAGGGTGCCGTTCCAGCCCTTGTCCTTGGCGGTCCAGTGCGTGCCGGAGCTGGTGACCGTGGCGTCCCAGGCCGAGGCGACGCTCGTACCGGTCGGGAAGTCCCACTCGATGGTCCAGGACGTGAGCGTGGTCGTGCCGGTGTTCTTGACCGTCCACTTACCGTCGAACCCCGAGCCCCAGTCGGAGCCCTTGGCGAAGGTGGCGGTGGCGGCGGTGGCGGCCTGGGCGGGGGTGGACAGGCCTACGACGGCGACCAGCGGAAGGGCGAGCGCGGTCAGACCGGCTGCAGCGACTCTCAACTTCTTTTTCGACATGGCGAAGCGAGTACTCAAGAGAGGGGCTCCTCGACGTGGGGGCGGACAGGGGTGGGGGAGTCCGTGGTCGCACGCTGCGCGACGTCCTTCGCAGGGTGCTCCGGCGAGACTAGAAAGGTCCAGACCAAGCCGTCAAGAGGTCCAGACCATTTTTCCTTTACCTGACCTTTGCCGACAAGGACATCCCCCTGGGCCTCCTGACGGTCCGTCCGAAGACGAAGCGGACGACAACGGACGAAATCCACCCGACTTCGCGCCACCCCGGCGCCGGCAGGGCCGTCCGTGGACATCGCGCTCCGCCAGGGTTGACATGCAAGGGCTGCGGGCAACCTTGTGGCGTCATCACCGCAAACTCCCACCAATGGAGACAAACGCCGTGTTGCGCCGAACTGCACTCACCCTCTTCACCGTGGCGAGCCTGGCCACGTCCGCCGCACTGACCGCACCGGCCGTCGCGGCACCTCCGGCCACGGCCGCCGCCTACCCCACCACCCCGGTCCACGTCGCCGACGGCGCCGGCAGCTACATCTCCGGCACCCTCACCTGGTACAACCGATCGGTGGGCTTCACCGGGACGTTGAAGTCCGTCGGCTGCCGCAGGGCGTGGTACAGCGTGTTCGACGGCTACGCCAACCCGCTCGGCCCCAGGAGCAGCAGTACGCACTGCAACACGGTGACCTCGGTGCCCGCCACGCTTCCCGCCGATGTCGTCGGCGGCGGCTCGTACGTCGGGGTCTGCCTCGACGACGCGAACGGCAAACCGGTCACGTCGTGCGGCGTCTACCCCCGTCCGTGACCGCTCGCTTCCCCTGCCCTCCCCCGCAGTCGGCCGATCCACCGGCCCACACCCGACCCGCCCCCGGAGCCCGCCCGGGAGCACACCACGCGGTCCCCGCCCCGGCGCACTGCGGCGGGGGCCATTCCTGCTCACCGGAAGGTCACCGGAGCGGACCGGGCCTGACGCGGGCGAGGCGAGGACCACCACCGCGCAACGGGCCTCGGGCTGCTGGAGGTTGACACGCCGTCGCTCCTTTCCCTTGCGAAGCGGCCAGACCCTCATGGACCGACCGCAATTCGTGCACGTCATATCAGCGATCCCGGCGGGCGAAGGTCACGTGAGTTCGGAGCATCCGGCGAACGAACTGTGCCGCCAAGTCCCTTTCTTCCGGAGGAAAATGAAGGGGTTACTGCCAGCCAGTCGAGAGGGGCCGCGGATCTCGCACCTCGGTGGACGCGGCGATGTCGGCCGAGGACGAACGCCTGGGGGCTGCTTCCGCCACAGGGGTGCTGTTCGAACCGACCGTCCCGGGTGGCGCCCGCGGTGAGGTAGAGGCCGCCGAGGCTGTGGGCGACACGCGTGTGACCGTCTGCGAGCGGTCCGAACCCGGAGCCCCGGCCCGGGGCGTCGGCGCTCGGTCTGCGGACGACCGCGGCACGGTCGGCGAGGCTGCTCCCGCTCACGTCGACCGCGTCGCCGGCACCGCCCCCTCCCCGGGAGCGTGGGGTCCGATTCTCGGCCCGTCGGCCGACGGCGGCAAGGTCCGAATTGCTGATGGGGCCGATAACAGAATCGTATGGGCGGCGCACTGCACCCACCTCACGTCGACCGCAAGGATGTTGTCCTGGTGGGGCCGGTCGGGGTGAAGTGAACGTGGAAGCGCGGGCGTCCGGCCGGCCAGGTCCTGATCTCGAAGCATCGCTGTCGTAGATCGCACAGGGGAGTCTGCGTCGTATGGCGCGCCCGGATGGTCCGGCCGGCCGCCACCACTGCACCGTGGTGCGGCCCGTCGAGGCCGCCGACGCCGCGTGCGTCCGCAACAGCGTCCGGAATCCGAACGAGGCGAGAGGTACACGCATGATCGATCTGTCGGCCGCGCCGATGACCTGGGTGACGGCGGGAGACAGCATCACCCAGGCGAGCACGCACACGCGAGGGGCCCGCGGATGGGTCGAGCACCTCCACGAACGCGTGCGGCGACAGCTGGACCGCCGCACGGACATCGTCGTCAACACCGGCGTGTCCGGCTGGACCTCCGCCGACGTCCTCGGCTCCTACCACCATCTGATCGGCCGGTTCGCCCCCGACATCCTCTCGATCTCCCTGGGCACCAACGACGCGCACGCCGGGGCGGTCGGGCTCGACGCCTTCCACTCCGGCATGCGCGAGATCATCACCCGCACCCCCGGTGCCCAGATCATCCTCCAGACCCCCGTCCCGACCGGCCCCGCCGCCCGGACCACCCACCCGGGCCTGCCCGCCTACTGCCAGGCCGTCCGGGACATCGCCCACGACACCGGCTCGCTCCTGGTCGACCACGAGGCGTACTGGCTGGCCCGCTTCCCCGACGGCGACCCGGGCGAGTGGCTCGACGACCCCATCCACCCCAACGCAGTCGGCCACCTGCACATGGCCAACCACGCGCTGCGCACCCTGGGGCTGGGCGAACTGATCCACCCGTGACGCCGCTCGCGCTCCGCAGTGCGCCCGGACGACCGCGCCGTCGCCGCTCCGCGGGTGGCGGCAGGGTACGGCCGCCGGGCGGGGTCTGCGGAGCCGTCCGCATGGTGGCGCCCCCTGCCACCGATCCCCCGGCTCGGCCCGAGAGAGATCCGGTTGGCCAAGAACACGAAACGGCAACACCCCTGGCGGCCATTTCGTATATCGCATAAGTTTCGGGCAAGGCTCCAGCTTGCTGCTTCGACGTTACGCCGCACCGCTCTGGGGCCGGTCTCTGGGCCGGATCGCCCGGCCTCTCCCTGCCCCCGCACGTTCCGGGACGGCCGGCCCGGCCGCTGCCCGTCGCACAAGGAGACCCACCCATGGCACCACTCCGCCGCAGACTCGCCGCCCTCTCCCTGGCGTCCGCGTTCGCCCTCGCCGCCTCGGCCTGCGCCTCCGGCGGCGGGTCGTCGGAGTCCGCCGGGCCCACCACCGTCACGTTCTGGTCGATGCCCTACTGGATCGGCCAGGACACCAAGGTCAAGGCCCTGGTGGAC